>DATDFM010000040.1:0-26221 GCA_036522635.1 Candidatus Udaeobacter sp.
GCTCGGTTCCACGAACAATCGCTTTCAGCGTCTCGAGTCGTTCGCTCTGCTGATTAATGAGCAACTTTGAGTAACCGACAATGTCGATGAACAAGACATGCCCGATCTCCAATTTAAGATCTGAAGAATTCATTTCGAAGAAGCGTGGAACAAGCGCGCCGGGACGATCTTTTCGACGAGCGCCTCGAAACGCGCATCGCCGTGCAACGGATCGAGCATCGGATCGACCCGGATCCATGCGCTATCGATGTTGTTGTGGTTAAGATATTCGCGTTCGAGACAATCGATGGCTTTCGCTTTGTCGCCCAATCCGACGTAAATGAGCGCGGCGATGTAGCCGCGAACGAATTGCTCTTTTGGCCGGTTTTCAAGTTTTCGAAGCAGCTCCATTGCCTTGTCTTTTTGGCCATTGTCCGCATAGGCGCGCCCGAGAAGACCTAGAATCTGCGGGTCGTCATCGAGCGAACGCGCTTTCTCGTACTCGGCAATTGCCCCAGAGGTGTCGCCTTTCAAATAAAGTGCTTCCCCAAGATTCCAATGCGTGTAGCCGAATCGGTCGTCTAACGCGAGTGTCCGCTGCAGCTGCGCGATCGCCTTATCGTACCGTCGCGCCACCATCAGCGTGCCACCGAGATCCGCGTTGATGATCAATGAGAGTGGGTCGAGTTCTACCGCACGTTGATTTTCGCTAATGGCTTCATCAAACCGGCCCAGCGCCACCAAAAGTGCGTTGCCGTACCAATGGTGGGCAGTCGCGTAGTTGGGATTGATCGCAATCGCGCGCTTAAATTCCTTCTCGGCGTCGACAAAATTCGCGTCGGAGAAACAGAGTAACAACCCGAGCGCGGTGTGCGCTTCGGCCGAACCTCCATCCAACTGAATCGCCCGCTGCGCAGCAGCTATAGCTTTCGGGAAATATTCCTGCGGCGTTCCAGCCGCGAACAATGGTATGACAGCATAGGTCTCGGCCAATCCCGCATAAGCGCCAGCGTACTGAGGATCGATACTTATGGCTTGCTGAAAATAGTCGGCGGCGGTTTTCAGGTCTTCACCTGTGCGTTTGTTCCAAAAAAATCTTCCTTTCAGATAAAGTTCGTAGGCTTCAGAGTTCTCCGTTGGTTTCTTCGAGATTTCCGTTTTCTCCGAGCCGCTAAGCTTGGCCTGCAATGTATCGGCAATGGTTTTTGCGATGTCGCTTTCTACGGTGAAAATATCCGTCAGTTTCCTGTCGTAAGTTTCAGCCCAGAGATGCGCATCATTGATCGCGTTAATGAGCTGAACGTTCACACGGACCTGGTCGGCAACTTTTTGTACGCTGCCTTCCAAAATATGGGACACGCCGAGCTGTTTCGCGATCTGCGGCAAATTATCCGGTGCGCTTTTGAAATGCTGGGTCGAAGTGCGCGAAATGACTTTCAGATCCGCCACTTTAGCCAGCCGCGTGAGGATTTCGTCCTGGACGCCTTCCGAGAAGTAGGCGTTGCTCTGGTCTGCACTCAGACTTTCAAACGGCAATACGGCGATGCTTTTCTCCGGGATTATCGAGGCCGCTTCGCTGGTTGTCGGTTTGCGCAGCGCCCACAATAGCAGACCGGCGATCGCCGCAATTGCGACAATGACAGCGGACACAATGTACATTTTGCTGCGCGGCGATTTAGTCGCAATCGAGGCAGCCGCCTTGCTTGCTTTCAATCTTTCCGGCACTGCCGCATTGCCGACGTTGTGATCATAAAAATTCACAATGTGCACTTGCCGGCGGTGTTTCACTTCGCATTCACCGAGGTCGTGCAGACACGACTTCCACCGGGGAAAATGTTCCAGGTCTTCGGCGACATGTTTGGACACGAGAATGTGACCGGCGTCGCCGCAATCCATCACCCGTTGCGCAATATTTATTCCTGCTCCGGCAATATTGGCCTGCTCGTTGAGATCGGTGATCGCGTTCACCGGTCCACTGTGAATCCCCATTCGAACTCGAAGCTCGGGATGTTTTTTCAGTTCCTTGGCGATCTCGAGGGCACACAAAACTGGTGCCTCAGGCGTCGTTCGAAATACCAGCGCCCCCCCATCACCTGTAGGTAACCGCAGCAGCTTGCCTTCGGCTTCCGCAGCTTGGAACTCGGCGGTGCTACGTACAATCCTCTTCAGTGTCTCAAGATGCTCGCTCTGCTGCGTAATCAGCAGCTGCGAGTAACCGACAATATCGATGAAAAGAACATGCCCGATCTCCAGCTTGACTTCCGATGACGTGCTGGGGGACATCTCTAATTGCTGGTTTCTTTGGATGAGCAACCAGCAGTCGACTGCGGATGCGATGGCGAGCTTGTAAATGTGGCGCCATCCAGGCTCTGGGAAGAATTCACGTCCCTGCTTTGCCACAGCGTGGGCTTATGAGCAATCTCGCTTTACGCCATTCTCTGTAACGCCGAATGGCACAGGAAGCCGCTGAGCAGGTTCGTTTGACAGGATTGCCATGCCGGAGTGCGGTTGCATCGTGACAAAGGCCGGTGTTTCGTGGGCGCACTTAAACGGAGAAATTTAATGGCTAATCAAAAAACTGAATCGAAACATCTGCTTTCATACGACATCGCCGAATGGGCCTGCGGGCTCAAATACGAACATCTCTCGCCGGAGGCGGTTCAGGCGGCAAAATTATTTTGGTTCGACTCCATCGGTTGCGCGCTGGGTGGCAGCCAGCAGGAAGACGCCAAGATCCTGTTAAAACATTATAAGGCCATGTCCGCCACAGCGAATTCGTCCACTGGCGAAGGCGGCGGCAACGGAAAAGCGACCGCATTCGTTTCGGGATTCAAAACCAACCCGGTCGACGCCTCCTTTCTGAATGGTCACATGATGCGCGCCATGGATTATAACGATATCTACTGGAAGGCCGACCCGTGTCATCCGAGCGATCTCATCTGCGCTCCGTTGGCGCTCTGCGAGAGCGAAGGATTGAGTGGTAAAGATTTAATTCTCGCCACGATCATCGCTTATGAAATTGAAATGCGACTTTGCGAAATCGGCCGGCCGGGGGTTCGCGAATACGGCTGGCATCATGCAACATTAAGCGCGTTCGCCGCACCCATCGCAGCCGGGCGCGTGCTCAATCTCACGCGCGATCAAATGGTGTCGGCGATAGGCATTAGCGCGGCGCGAACATTTTGTCCGGGCGCGGTCACAGCGGGCAAGCTGACCAACATGAAGAATACGGTCGATCCGTGGGCCGGTCGCATGGGCGCCGAGAGCGCGTTGCTGGCGCGAGAAGGATTCTCCGGTCCGGAACACATGATCGATGGCAAGGAAGGGTTGTTTGCAGTATTCGGTCATGTCCAATACAAAGGACAACCGGCAGGCTTCGATGGCGAAGGTTTGATCAAAGATCTGCCAACGACGCCGAAATCGCATTACCGGATTCTCGATTGCGGGATGAAGAGTTTCCCGATCGAAGCGCTCAGTCATGCGCCACTCACGGCCATGATGAAAACCGTGAAGGACAACAAGATCAAGGCTGACGACGTGAAAGAGATCAAAGTCGAAGTGATCGCTCGCGCCGCGGACATCCTGGGCGATCCGCACAAGTATCGGCCCGACTCAAAGGAAACGGCTGATCATTCACTCCCATATTGCATGGCGGTCGGGCTCGTCGATGGAATGGTGACTCCCTTGCAATTCAAAGAAGAGCGGGTGCTCGATAAATCGCTGATCCCAATAATGGACAAGGTGAAAGTCGTCGCAAACGACGAGTTCGAAGCGCTGTTTCCAAAATTTCAGCCAAGTCGTGTCACGATCGCAACGAATGATGGCAAGGAATATTCAACGCGCGTCGATGTACCGAAAGGCGATCCACGCGATCCGATGACCGAAGAAGAAATCGCGGTGAAATTCACTGCGCTCGGCGGCGATGTGATCGGGAAAAAGCAGTGCGAACAATTGCGCACGTGCATCATGAGTTTGGAAAACGCAGCGAAGGTCGACGAACTCCTGGCGTTGACGGTAGCGCGGTACCTGTAGCCACCGGCCTGTGGCCGGTTAATAACAGAGTCGCAGAAACGGCCCATGGAGCCGTGGCTACAACGCTGTCGCGAGTAATACGCAAATCTACGCGGTAGCGCTCCCTTCATCGCCCGCCCCGAACTGGATTCCCTGCGCCAGCGGAAGTTCGGTGGAGAAATTGATCGTGTTCGTCTGACGCCGCATGTAGTACTTCCAGCAATCGCTGCCGCTCTCGCGGCCGCCGCCAGTTTGTTTTTCGCCGCCGAACGCGCCGCCGATCTCTGCGCCACTAGTGCCGGTATTTACGTTGGCAATCCCGCAATCGCTCCCCACCGCGCTCACGAATTTTTCCGCTTCGCGGACGTCGTTGGTGAAAATCGATGACGTCAATCCCTGAGGCACGCCGTTCTGAATCGCAATCGCTTCGTCGAAATCGCGATAAGTCATCAGGTACAGTAATGGTCCAAAGGTTTCGTGCTTCACGATTTCAAAATCCGGCTTCGCGGCAGCCAGGCACGGCTTCATGTAAGCGCCACCAGGAACGGTGAGCCGTTCGCCGCCATAAAGCACTTCGCCTCCTTGATCTTTCAGTTTTTGAATGGATTCCTGCACCGTATCGACAGCTTGTCTGTCGATGAGCGGTCCCATCACGGTTTTACGGTCCAACGGATTCCCAATGGGCAAGCTGTTGTAACCGGAAAGGAGTTTGTCGCGGACCTTCGCCGCAACCAACTCGTGCATGATTACACGCCGGGTCGACGTGCATCGTTGTCCCGCTGTACCCACTGCGCCGAAAAAGATTGATTGCACCGCCATGTCGAGATCTGCGCTCGGCGTGACGATCAACGCATTGTTGCCGCCGAGTTCCAGAATGGTTCGACCCAGCCGCCCGTTAACCGCTTTGGCGACATTGAACCCCATGTTGGTCGAGCCGGTTGCAGATACAAGCGGAATATGCGGATCGTCGGACAGTTTTTCGCCGACGGTTTTGCGATCGCCCACCAGCAGAGTGAAAATCGCCGGATCGGCGCCGCTTTCGCGGCAGACGCGCTCGGCAATCCTGGTAACGGCGATTGCGGTGAGGGGCGTCTTTTCCGACGGCTTCCAAATTGTTGCGTCACCGCACACGGCAGCCAGCGCCGCATTCCACGACCAGACCGCGACCGGAAAATTGAACGCGCTAATCACTGCGATTACACCGAGCGGATGCCATTGTTCCATCAAACGGTGGTTCGGGCGCTCGGACTGAATCGTTAGGCCGTAAAGCATGCGCGATTGACCGACGGCAAAATCGCAAATATCGATCATCTCCTGTACTTCGCCCTCGCCCTCGGCAATTATCTTCCCGGTCTCCAGCGTCACAAGCTGGCCGAGCTCATGTTTCAATTCACGCAACCCATTGCCGAGGCGGCGGACTGTTTCGCCGCGCACCGGTCCAGGCGTGACGCGCCATTTCTCAAAAGCTTCGTGCGCGCGCGAAAGCGCTTTCTTGTAATCGTCGGCAGACGCAGCGCGGACGCTGCCGAGTCGCCGTCCGTCGATCGGTGAGATTTTATCAAACGTCGCGCCACCGCCGCGCCATTCGCCATCGAAGACGCCGGCGTTTTCGTCGCTGAGACCGAGCTTTTCCAGTAGTTTTTGCATAATCCAGATGGCAGGGACGGACCGCCGGACCGTCCTCGATCATTGGCGCGCCCGGCGGTCGCGCCCTACCAAAATTATTTTCGCTGCTGGCAGAATTTCCGCATCGCTTCCATCGCTTCATCAATTGCTTCGGCGCTAATGTCGAGTGCCGGACGGAAACGGATCGAGTTCTCGCCGGAACGAAGCGTCAAAACACCGAGATCGAAGAAGCCGTGCCAAAATTCTTCGCGCGTTTTCGCATCAGGAAGATCGAACGCGAGAAACATTCCGCGACCGCGCGCAGCGGTAATCAGTCCTGAAGCATCTCGGGATTGCAGATCGCGCAGTTGGTCGAGGAAATAGGCGCCTATCTTCCCGGCGTTCTCAACCAGACGTTCCTGTTCGATGATGCGCAGGTAATGCGTTGAGCGCACCATATCGGTGAAGTTTCCGCCCCAAGTTGAATTCAAACGGCTCGGTAAGCGAAAGGCGTTATCTTTTACTTCATCGATACGCGGACCAGCCATCACACCGCAGACCTGCGCTTTTTTTCCGAACGCTATCAGATCAGGAACGACATCGAAATGTTCGCAGCACCAATTGCGACCGGTGGCGCCCATCCCGCACTGCACTTCATCGAAGATTAAGAGGATATCGTTTTCGTCGGCAATCGTTCGCAGTTTTCGCAGCCACTCACCGCGGAAATGGTTATCGCCTCCCTCGCCCTGGATCGGCTCGATGATGATGGCACAAATATCGATGTTGCGTTGCTCGATAAAGTCGAGGATCTCGCGCTCGGCCTGCTCTTCACGCTTGATCACGTCCGCCTCGCGCTCCGATTCCGGCAGCGAGAAATCGATGGACGGACAGGAGACGCGCGGCCAATCAAATTTCGCAAACAAATCCGTTTTGCGCGGATCGGTATTGGTCAGGCTCATCGTGTAACCGCTCCGGCCATGAAATGCGTGACGGAAATGCAAAATCTGCGTGCCGCGCTCGCCATGGCCAGCAGCCATGTTCTTCCGGACTTTCCAATCCATCGCTGCCTTCAAACAATTCTCCACCGCGAGGGCGCCGCCCTCGATGAACAGATACCGCTGGAGCGGAGGCAAACCGACGACGCGCTCAAACGTCGCGACAAATTCAGCGTAGCCGGCTGAGTAAACATCGGAGTTCGCGATCTTCACCTTCGCCGCACGCAACAGATCGCGTTGCACCTGCGGATCATCAAAATGCGGATGGTTAAATCCAACCGGCATCGATCCAAAAAATCCGTAGAGATCGATCAGCCGGCGATTATCGACCCGATTGTAAAGATATGAGCCACGGCTCTTGTCGAGATCCACGACGATCTTGAAACCGTCGAGCAAAACGTGTTCTTCAATTGTATGGAGGACTTTCGCAGGTGCGATTGCCTTTTCTGTTTCGCTCTTTGGCGTGCGCTTTCGGGTCGAAGGTGTCTCCGTGAGAACGGGTGCGATACTCATCCAAGATCGTAATCTGTTGCGTGAACGCGGTCAACGGGAGCACGCGGATGTTACACTGTTCTGTTTGGCATTCTTCCGAATCGAAATTTGTTCGGCAAAGATGCCGGACGAAAATCGCTGGGAGCGCGCGCGTTCCCCGTCCACGACCCCGTCGCGCAATAACTCCGCTTTCCGGCAAACAAATCCTGCGCGAGATCGTACCCACGTTTGTCGACGGTGAGCACTGTGCCGGCGAAATGATGATGGAACGAAATAACGCCGTAGCTCCTTGCGATTGCCGGGACTATCAGCGAGTGGGGCGAGGTGCGGGGCTAGGTCGCGGCCTTGGTGTTGAAGTCGGCCTCGGACTAGGCGGCTGGGTTCCGTACAGCTCCGCACTGGTGAGAACGTTGTTGGAACCATCTCCCGCTGCAACAAGTACTGAGCCGTTGGACAACAACGTGGCCGTATGCCTGTCGCGTGCGTCGTTGAGGCTGCCGGTAACAGTCCAGTTCCCGCTCGCCGGGTCGTATAATTCGGCGCCTGCAAAAACGCCGGTGCTACCGACTCCCGCCGCAACCAGTGCGTTGCCGTTTGGCAATAAGGTCGCTGTATGAAAATAACGTCCGCTGTTGAGATCGCCCGTGGAAGTCCAGCTCCCGCTGGCCGGATCGTACAGTTCCGCGCTGCTGGAAGGGCTGAAATTGTCGTCAAAGCCCCCTGCGGCAAGCACCGTCCCATCAGGCAGCAACGTCGCCGTATGATCGCGCCGTGCGATGTTGAGATCGCCGGTCGCGCTCCAGTTCCCAGTCGCTGGATCGTACAATTCCGCGCTCGCCAGAAGGAAGCCGTCATTATCAATTCCGGCTGCCACGAGCACCATCCCGTTGGGCAGCAACGTCGCCGTGTGCCTGCCACGGCCGGTGTTGAGGTCGCCGGTGGCGCTCCAGCTTCCGCTTGCCGGATCGTACAGTTCCGCGCTCGCCAAAGTACCGCTATTGTTACTTCCTCCCGCAACGAGCACCTTCCCGTTAGGCAGCAACGTCGCCGTATGACCTAATCGTGCAGTGTTGAGATTGCCAGTGGCACTCCAGCTTCCACTCATTGGATCATAAAGTTCCGCGCTGTCGAGGATGTCGGTGCTGTTAGTTCCCCCTGCGACAAGCACCTTCCCGTTAGGCAGCAACGTCGCCGTGTGATCCAATCGTGCGACATTGAGACTGCCGGTGCCAATCCACATTCCAGTCGCCGGATCGTACAGTTCGGCGCTCGCGAGTGTGTCCCCGGTACCATTTGCTCCTCCTGCAACAAGCACCATTTCGTTGAGCAGCAAGGTGGCCGTATGCTCGAAACGTGCGTCGCTGAGACTGCCGGTGAAAGTCCAACTCCCGCTTGCCTCCTGCGAAACAGAACCGATCATCCTAACGATGTTCGCCAGTTTGTTCGCTTGATACCCCGCTTCCTCTGCCTGCAACGGCCTCGGGGGAGCGCCGAACGCAAAGGACGCAACGAGCACTCCGGCAACACAAAGGAAGAGGCTGATTGAGGTTCTGGACTTAAAGAATGGGCGTTGACCAGCTAAAGTTCGGGCACCACTACGCCCGGCAGCTGAGGATTGAGAGATAAATTTCTTTTTCATACATCGCATATGGCGCGGCTTCCCAACGATGGGAAGCAACACTTCACTGATGTACTAGGGAAAATTCGACGTTAGCTTACGCGAAAAGTTTGGAAATCTTCAAAGGCGACCAGGTAAACCAGGATTGTTACCGAACTGCCTGGAATTCTTTTGCAAGCCTAAACGACACCTTGTTCGGATTCACGGTAAGCTCATGAATGTGGATGCCTGCGAAATACGCTGACGTTACGAGGCCAAAGGACACGCCAATTCCCAAGGAGTCTTCATCTTGTTTGGACTTCCCATTCAGGGAATTACAACTCTGCTGAGCACAAGACGTGCGGGTTTATGTTCGGAGATCCGCGCGAACGCGACCTCCGTGGTCGCCTGTTTTCGCCTTTCCTGGCTTCAGCGCTTCTTACCAGTTAACGCCAGGTCCTCTGGCGCGAGGGAGGCGACGATTTTTTCAAAAGAGGGGTCTCCGCGCAAGAGGTCCCAAAACGGCAGCAATTTCAATTGGCCGTAGCTCAGGAAATTTGGGTAACGATTGGCGCGCGCAAGCTGTTCGCAGGCAAGGTCTTTGTCGCCAACCCACGCAGCGATCATCGCCAAATAGACAATCATAATAGGTCCATTGATCGCTTCTTTTTCTACGGGAAGAAGCTCGACCGCTCGCCGGCCCTCGCGCAGTGCCTCCTCTTTTCGCCCGAGACCGGCGTCGATCAAACCAAGCATGCATAGCGGAGGTCCGTAATTCGGCTGAGCTTTAACGATTTCCTCCTGTTCGGCTCGCGCAGCAATAAAAGCTGATCGCGCTTGAACGTCATCTTTGACCATCCGAGCGATAACGCCTTCTATCATTGGATGACTTAAGTGAACAACGCTGGTACTCAAGCCGGCTTCGCCTAACCCGATCAAGGCTTTTTTAGCGGCAACCGCATCGCGCTCCGCCAATGCGCACATCAGCCAGCCATCGGCGAAAACGGGCGTCGCGGCAGGGTCTTTGGCCCGAATCGAATCAATCGTTTGATGTAATGCGCGGGTATCGCCTTTCCAATTCAATTCCACCAAAGCGAGCGCAACCTTGGTCTCATTGTTGTTTGGTTCGATGCTCAATGCGCGATTCAACACCGATTTTTCTTCAGGATAACGGCGAAGAAATCCGAGGCTCAGCGCAATCTGCTGGAGCGTGAAGACATTGCGCGGGTCGAGATCAGCGGCCCGTTCGAGATTACGCAACGCCTCTTCGTGTTTGCCCTGGCGGCGCAGGATGTAGCCTCTCAATTCAAGCAGCTTGGGATCATTGGGAAGCGTCCGACCGGCGACTTCCAACTCGGCCAAAGCGCGTTCATAATCGAGACGGCCTCTATAGAGATTTTCCGCGCGCGCGAGGTGTGCTTCGCCTGCATCCGGCCGGAGACGAAACGCCGCGGCGGTAGCTGCTTCAGCTAGCTCCAAGCGCGCGAGAGTATGGTCGAAACCAAAAAAGTAAAGCTGCTCGTGAGCGTATGCCAGTTGACAGTACGCTTGGAAAAACGATGGATCCTGCGCGACAGCCTGGTTCAGCAGACCGGCCGCCTCTAGCAAATTCGTTTTCGCGTTGTTACTAAAGCTCGTCATAAGAAGGAGATTCTTGGCGCGACTGTAAAGATCGAAGGCGGTAAGATCGGCAGTTGGTGGTCGCTCAATGGCGAGTTTCTCAGCAGCTGACATTTTAGCGTGAAGCTCCTCAGCGACTTTTTGCGCGATCTGACTCTGGATAGCGAAAACGTCTTTTAAATCGCCATCGTATTCCTTGGCCCAGATGTGCGAATCCGTACGGCTGTCGATCAACTGGGCGTTTATATGAACCCAGGCCCCCGTTTTGCGCACGCTACCTTCCAAGACGTGAGACACACGAAGGGCATCACCGATCTGGCGAGTATTATGCTCACCGCGATATTGCATCACGCTGGTCCTGCTGATGACTCTGAGGTCGGCAATGTTCGCCAGTTTGGTAAGAAGATCGTCCTGAACACCGTCAGCAAATGAGGCGTCTTCTCTGTCGTTGCTGAGATTCTCAAATGGCAACACTGCGATGCCAGTTGTTGGTGCACGTCCACCCATGTCGCTCTTCCAAACGATCACCGCCACCGCTGCTGCCAGGGCGAGCAATGACGCAATCAAAGCGGTAGCAAGCGGTTCCCGCCGAATCCATTTGTTTGCACGGACCAGAGTTCCAGTGTGCCGAGCTTGGATTGGCTCATGCCTTAGCCACCGTTCGAGATCTTCAGCCAGAGCGAGAGCAGAGGAGTAGCGGTGCTGTGGATCTTTCTGGAGACACTTCAAACAAATGGTGGAAAAGTCGCGATCCACTTTTGGATTCAACAAGCGCGGGTCTCTCGGATCGGTATCCAGGACTTGGTGGATCGTTTCATAAGTGGTTTTTCCCACGAAAGGCGGATAGCCAGTCAGAAGCTGATAGAGCACGGCACCGAGCCCGTAAACGTCAGTCGCGCTTGAGAGCTGTGTGTCATCGCCCCGCGCTTGCTCCGGGGCCATGTAACTAGGTGTGCCTAGAGCCTCAGTGGTCCGAGTGACACTGCTTTCTGTTTCCAGCAGCCTTGCCAACCCAAAATCGGTGAGATGCGGGTCGCCTTTCGCATCAAGCAAAATGTTTCCTGGCTTGATATCTCGATGAAGAATTCCGCGCTGGTGCGCGTGGTGCACTGTGCGTGCCAGCTTCGCTATGAGTTCCGCCACTTGCCGACATGGCATTGGTTCGCGTTTGATAACGTGATCTAGCCGTCCGCCTTCAACCAATTGCATGCTGAAATAACAGGAACCGTCGCTTTCCCCAATTTCATGGATCGGAACGATGAATGGATGATCCAGTCGCGCGGCAGCCTCTGCCTCAAGGCGAAAACGTCTTATGTGCGCTTTCGTTGCCCAATGACCGAGGCCGATGATTTTTAGCGCAACGATTCGATTCAGACTTTTTTGTCTCGCCCGATAAACCACGCCCTGTGCGCCCCGGCCGACTTCCTCCAACAGTTCGTAATCCCCAACCTCTCTGAAATTTTGGGCACCATTTTCGCGAGGCAACTGCGACGGCTCACTTTCCTCCGTGTCTTCACGGCTGAACAGGTCAATCGCAGTGTCGATTAGACATGCGGGACAAAGTCCCTTTGGCGCATCGTCGAAAATTCTATCCGCGCAGTGATTGCATATCCTGGTTCCCGCCTTCATCCGATCAGTCAATACGCTGCCGATGTCTCATGATCAGAGAAATCGCGGGAAACGTCATCAGCTTAATCGTTTAAGTTCAGGTGTTACCTGCGCAGCACAGAAGCAAAGTGCCGTAGTTCGTCTTCGATTTCACCCGGCTGGGTTACAGTCATCGCGATCTCCTCGCGCAATAAAACTCGATAACGCTGACGAAAGCGGTGAAAGGCTTGATTGACCGCGTTTTCAGTCATCCGTAACTCAGCCGCGATTTCCGACTGAAGTTGTCCATGGGCATCTCCGACCAGCGAATCTTTGACTCGGGAAAACAAGATTTCCTTGCCTGCGGATCGATACTCGGCTTCCAATCGAGCAAGCACCTGATCCAGTAGAGTTAAAATCCAGCGCCGTTCGTACAGTTCGTCAGGACTGGTCCTTTGCGACAGATCGAAGTCAGCGCGCTCTGATGTGAGCAGTTCATCTAGCGGAATCGAAGACGTTGTCTGATAGCGCTTGACGCCTTTTGCTCTCTGCCGCTCGCTGGCCAGAAATCGCTTGAGCGACACAAGGAGGTACGAACGCAAACGTCCTTTCTCCTGGCGAATTGTCCTGAAATTTTGCCGCCTTAGAAGAGCGGCAAAAAACTCCTGGACCATATCTTGTGCATCTTGCGATCCCACCCCTTGCGCCATAACGAATCCGTAGAGCGGCCTCCAATAAGCCCGGCAAATTTTCTCAAGCGCTTCGTGTGCTGCCGGCGTTTCACCCTGCGCGGTCAGGATCACGCTCCAGTGAGTCGTAGCGAACGCGCTGCAACGAGACTCGCCTGTGATGTCTGATCGGGCTCCGTTTGTAATGCTCGAGTTTTGATCGCGCGAAGCCTCCAGAATATCAGCGGGCATACGGCATTGTTTGAAATCGTAGTCTGTTGCCCTGGTGCGGTCAACGTTCGGCGCGCGCGTCTTGCATGTTCTGTTCGTCAGTCTCTCGAGCAGGGCGATGTCCGACAAGATGCCGGACGAAGCACCGCAGCAAGCGTGCGCTCCCTTAAACTATGCCGTCGCGAAGGAGCTCGTGTTTTCCGGCGAGCAAATCCTGCACGAGATCGTAACCACGTTTATCGGCATTGCGCACGGTGCCGGCGAAATGATGATCGATTCTCATGCGCGCCGACCGGCAGAAATAATTGGCAATGGAAAGAATTTCATCGGCCGGTTTGCCCTGGCCGAGCAACCACTGCGCGTACGAACATGTCGTGCTGATTGCAAACAACTCCGTTGCCACCCCGACAAATCGTGAAAGGAGCAATTGCTCACGATCAAGCTTCGGACCGAACCGCGCCATCGCGTGAAACAACCCTCGCGCCAGTCGCTTGCTTGTGCGCGCGGCGTAATTGACATGGCCGAAAAGTGTTTCGTGCAAATTGTCGATTTTGCCCGCGCTTCCTGGAACCCACTGGCGCGGATACCAGCCCGCATAAAATTTGCCGGAACTCAAAACGGCTTTCGCACGATCGGACATCGGCAATTGCGTGTTAAAAATGGCGCCGCCGACTTTCAAATGCGGATCGAGGGCTTCGCGTGCGATGAATAGACGCATGATTTCGCTTGAGCCTTCGAAGATTGTGTTCACGCGACAATCACGCAAAAATCTTTCCACACCGATTGCTGGCTCGCCGCGTCCGGCCAGCGATGCTGCGGTCTCGTATCCACGGCCGCCGCGCACTTGCATCGCGTCATCGGCGATCCGCCAGGTCGTTTCGGTTGCCCACATTTTGCACATGGCAGTTTCGATTCGCAGATCGCCAGATTTGCGATCGAGCAGCGACGAAGTAAGAAAAGTCATCGCTTCCATGGCGAAAACATTGCCCGCCATCTCTGCAACTTTGCCGGCGATGGCCGCATGTTTGCCGATGGGCACGCCCCATTGAATCCGTTCACCCGCCCATTTTCGGCAAATTTCTAGTAAACGCTTCGATACGCCGACGCACGCCGCTGGAAGCGTGAGCCGTCCAGTATTAAGCGTCGTAAGCGCCACCTTGAGTCCGGCGCCTTCCTTGAAGATGATGTTCTCCTTAGGAACGCGGACATTGGTGAACCTAACAACTGCATTGTAAAGCGCACGAAGTCCCATGAACCGGCACCGATACGCGATTTCCAGTCCAGGCGTATCTACATCAACGATGAAAGCCGTGATTTGCTTACGTTCTTTTCCGCCGACCATCTTCGATGGTGTGCGTGCCATCACGACCAGCACGCCGGCTTTCACGCCGTTAGTGCACCAAAGTTTTTCTCCGTTCATGATAAACTCGGAGCCGTCTTCGGTTGGCTCAGCCTTCAGGCTCAATGTCGCAGGGTCGGATCCCGCATGGACTTCAGTCAGGGCGAACGCCGAAATCTCGCCACTTGCCACGCGGGGCAGATACTTTTGCTTCTGCTCTTCAGTGCCAAATAAAAGCAAAGGTTGCGCGACGCCGATTGACTGATGCGCAGATACTAGCGCGGCGACATTTCCATCCCAACTGCCAAGCAACACTGCCGCGCGTCCGTAATTCGATTGTGACAACCCCAGTCCTCCGTACTTCTTCGGCACTTTGATCCCAAACGCGCCGATCTCGGCGAGGCCTTTGAAATTTTCCGGCGGAATTTCACCTGTCCGATCGATCTCATCAGGGTCAACATGTTCGCGCAAATAGGTTTCGAGCTTTTGCAGGAAGTCATTGCCAATCGCCCGATCCTCGGGAGTCTGTGCGGGATATGGATGGATTCGATTGAAATCGTAGCGACCGACAAACAGGTTGCTGGCGAAACTCCCGCGGTCTTCAAGCGGATCGCGCGCGGCCTCGGCAAGCTCAAGCGCTTCGCGCTGGCCTTTGGCCATTTTTGATGTGTCGATAACGGCAGCGGGTACAGGTTTTTCGGGCTCGCCACGAGATGAATCCAGCCGAGCGCCAGGCTTTGCGCTCGTTTCCTCAGCGATTTGTTTTTCGGGCGCTTCGAGCGGGGATTTCATATTATTCATCTCTCATTCCCAGCGAAATCGAGGAATCTCTCGATTCAGCCCGGAACAATCAGCGATGTCTCGATTTCGCTCGACGTGATAGCGATCTGGCTTCGACCGGCATTCATTCCTCATAGAATTTCGTCCCATCACGTGCATGCTTTTTCAAGATTTCGCACGGGGCGAATTTTACGTCAGTTCGAGCGAGCCGTTCCAATTTTTCAACGACGTTCTTCAGTCCAAAATGTTCCGCGAACCTCAACGGGCCGCCGCGGAACGGCGCGAAACCGGTTCCCAAAATCATTCCGTAATCCGCGTCCTCGGGAGAGTCGACGACTCGTTCTTCCACGCAACGAGCGGCCTCATTCACCATTAGGAAGATTAACCGGTGCGCCAGGTCATCCCGGGCGGAGTCGACGAATCCCGCAGAGTCACCTTTAGCGATTGCCGCCTGGTTCCTCGACTCCACTTCGCTTCGCTCGGAATGACGATTCGTACGCCACTGCATCACCGAGTCGTTAGGCGCCTGCTTCTTGCTTTCGTATTTGTAAAAACCCGCGCCTGTCTTGCGTCCCAACATTTGCTGATCGCGCAGCCAAAGCAAGGCAGCGGAAACATGGTCGCGCTGCCCATAAGCCTTCTCAAGTGTGTTACCGATATCGATGGTGATATCGATGCCGATTTCATCGATTAATCGCAGCGGACCCATAGGCATTCCCCATTCCACGAGCGCGCGATCAAGCCGCTCCGCATCCACGCCTCTTTCAAATAGTTCCGCTGCATCGAGCAAGTACGGAAACAAAACGCGATTCACCAGGAAGCCGGGGCTATCGCGCACGATTACGGGCACCTTTCCGATCTGCCGTACAAATGCCAGGCTGCGATCGCGCGTTTCGTCGGATGTTTGTTTCGCAATAACCACTTCAACGAGTTTCATCCGACTCACAGGATTGAAGAAATGCAATCCAATCACGTGCTCCGGCGAAACAGTTACATCCGCCAGTTCGCTGACCGGAAGCGCTGAAGTATTTGTCGCCACGACCGTCTTTGGACCGGCTTCCATCGCCAGCTCGCGAAAAACTTTTTTCTTGATGTCCATCTTCTCCGAAGTCGCTTCGATCACGAATTGCACGTCGCGCAATTCCATGGGCGCAGTAGACCCACAAATCCGGGAGCGTCCTTGTTTCGCTTTTTCCTCGGTCATCAACCCGCGCTTTACTGCGTCGGCGTAAACTTTTTCGATGTTCGCCAACCCGCGATCGATCTGGTCACGCGCAACGTCTCGCAGAATTACTGTGACGCCACGTGAACTGAGCCATTGCGCAATGCCGGATCCCATGACGCCGGCGCCAATCACCGCCGCGTGGACGATTTTGTCAGACGGCGTTCGCGACATTCCTTTCTTGTATTTTTCGTTGAGGAAAAAATTGCGAATGAGGTTTTGCGTCGATTCCGTTTTGCCGAGATCCACAATCCCATCCAACTCCAGGCGCAACCCTTGCTCAGGCGGAATGGTCAGTGCCTTATTGACGATTTCGTACGCACGTTCCAGCGCCGGATTTCCGCTCGCCGAGGCAGGGACGCCGCGCTGCGGCATGCGGTCATCGCGGCGCGACGACCCTGCCATTTTGGGCTTTCCGGAGCGCAGCTTTTCACGTGCGCGAGCGAGAAGCTGATCGCGCGGAGCAATTTCATCGACGAGTCCCACCTTCAGAGCTTCCTGCGCGGAATAAAGTTTACCTTTCAAAATCACTTCCGCGGCCTTCTCCGCACCGATGACGCGCGGCAATCGCGTGCAACCGCCCCATGCGGGAAGCAGGCCCAGACTTGTTTCAGGCAAACCGATTCGCGTGGCTGGATCGTCTGACGCGACGCGATAATCACAAGCAAGTGCAACTTCGTAACCGCCGCCCGCCGATGCGCCATGGATAGCGGCAACGGTTGGAATTTTGAAATTCGCCAGTCGATTGAAGACCTTTTGCCCGCACTCGATAAATCCGCGCATCTCGCCACGTCTCGCTGCTTGTAACAGCGTTTTCAAATCAGCGCCCGCGACAAAGATCGACTTCTTTGCCGATGTAATGATCAGGCCGCGCAGCGAGGCGTCTTTCTCGATGGCATCGAAGTGGTCGTTCAACTCCTCCAGCGTAGCGGCGTCAAAAATATTCGCGCCGGATTCGGGACGATCAAAGGTGAGCACGCAAAAGTGATCGTCGCCGGTCTCGCGCCGAATCATTGGAGCTGTAGCAACTGCAGGCATCACCCTAATTTTGGAGCGTTTCCGGCAATTGCCAAGTGTAGAGACCAGAGTCGGCCGCGGAGAGGCGTCCTTTGTAACGTTTTGAAGAAGCGTTCGCGGGTCGTTGCTTTGGTTAGGTGCGAGTGCTAGAAACGCCTCGTGGTCGGGAAGATCTTAGAACCGGAAATCAGGAGCATGATCGAGGCGCGCAATTTCGCGGCGCTCCGTGAAGTGTTTCGTGAATTCGCGCCGGCTGATGTGGCCGAAGTGATTCTCGATCTGCCGGAAGACGAACAGGTAATCATCTTCCGGGTGCTGCCGCACGATCTGGCAGCGGACGTTTTCGAATATCTCGATTTCGACGCGCAACAAACATTGCTGCGCGCGATGGCGCACGAGCAGGTGGTGGCCATTCTGAACCAGATGGCGCCAGACGATCGCACGGCGCTGTTGGAGGAATTGCCGAGCGCCGCGGCGCGGCAATTAATTCGTTCGCTTACGCCGGAGGAACGCCACATCGCTACCGCGCTTCTTGGTTATCCGGAAGACAGCGTCGGTCGTTTGATGACGCCAGATTTCATCGCGGTGCGATCAGATTGGACGGTCCAGCACGTTCTTGATTATATCCGCGAACACGGGCAAGACAGCGAGACCCTCAACGTCATCTACGTCGTCGACGACCGCGGTAAACTCATTGACGACATCCGAATGCGCGAGTTCCTGCTAAAGCCACTCACCTCGTTCGTCCGCGATTTGATGCAGGAAACGTTTCTTGCCTTAAACGTGACGGATTCCCAGCACGACGCGCTGAATGCTTTCCGCAAATACGATCGCACGGCGTTGCCAGTGGTTGATTCAAATGGCGTACTCCTGGGCATCGTGACCATCGATGACATGCTAGACGTCGCTGAAGAGGAAGCGACCGAAGACATTCAAAAGTTCGGCGGCTTGGAGGCACTCGATGAGCCATACATGCGCATTTCGCTGTGGAGAATGATCCGCAAACGCGCAGGCTGGTTGGTGATTTTGTTTCTGGGTGAAATGTTGACCGCGACAGCGATGGCGAGTTTTCAGGACGAAATCGCAAGAGCAGTAGTGCTGGCGTTGTTTCTGCCATTAATCATTTCCAGCGGCGGCAATTCCGGATCGCAAGCTTCCACTCTGATCATTCGGGCGATGGCGCTGGGACAAGTAACGTTGCGCGACTGGTGGCGGGTGGCGGGACGTGAGATTCGGGCCGGCTTGTCGTTAGGCTTGATCCTGGGAACGATTGGCGTTTTGCGCGTCGCGCTCTGGTCCATCGTCGGCGAAAAGTATTTTAACCGCCAGTTATACGGTCCGCATTGGCCGCTTGTCGCGATCACCGTCGGCCTGGCGCTTGTCGGAGTAGTCCTTTGGGGTTCGCTCTCTGGCTCAATGTTGCCATTTCTCTTGCGACGCGTCGGAGCCGATCCCGCCACGTCGTCTGCGCCCTTCGTCGCAACGCTGGTAGATGTAACGGGATTGATTATTTACTTCAGCATCGCACTCCTGATCATGCGCGGTGTGATGCTGTAGCCGCTCGCGCCGACCGCGGTTAATATCGCCGCGGTAAAGTTTGCAGCCGAAGTCCACGCCGTCGTCTACGGGTTAGCCAGCTGTTGAATTACTTTCTCCATGCCGCTGACTACTAGAGTGAAACGATCGTAATCAAGCTTGTCGGGCGTATCGCTCGATGAGTGATAGTACGGATAACGAAACGGTGCTGTGTCAGTAACCATGATGGCGGGGTAACCCTGCTGCCAGAACGACCACTGGTCCGACCAACTTACGCCGGGCACGAATGCCGGCAGCGAGGCGCCTTCGGATGGGATCTTTGCGTTTTTCCGGAACAGCGTGATGGCGCGACGGAGCAACGTGCGCGACCTGAGATTACTAACGAAACCGATGAAGTTGCCGACCTTCGGATAAAACACGCCGAGACCCGGCGACGGATATGTTTGGGAATTCGGCGTATCCGAAAAATAACCGATCGTCTCAAGACTGATCATTGCGGACACCTTGTCACCGCGTTGCTTGCATCTGCGGGCGTAAACCAGGCTGCCCATTTCACCTGATAAAAAATAAGGCGGCTCCTCATTCACAAAAGCGACGAAGCGCAGCGTTTTGCTGGCGGTACGGTCCGGCGAACTACGTTCGGTTTCGCGAGGAGCGAACCGCTTTGCCAACGCAAGAACTGCTGCGGCGCCGCTTCCGTTATCATTCGCGCCGGGCGAACCAAACACCGAATCATAGTGCGCGCCGATCACGATGACCTCCGGGCGATTCCCTTGAATTTCTGCCTCGATATTATGGCACTGCTGGCCCCGCATCTCGTAACTGTCTCGTCGGGTCCGGAGGCCGGCTCCCGAAAAAGATTGTTCGATGAAATCGGCAGCGGCATTGAGTTGCCGGTAATGCCACAGGTTGCGTTCGCCGATTTCTCCCGCCAGTTTCTGCACATTCGCGCGGAGCTCTTCGCGCAGCACAACTTCGTCAACCGAAAGCGGCCCGGCTTTGGAAACATTTTTCCCCGGCATCCTCATTCCAAACCACCAGAGTAACACCAAAATCGCGACCACGACGATAGCGATACGGAGTACGCTGAAGAGGATACGCCTGGACACGCTATTTGAGATTACAGAAATCGTATCCGGATTGAAAATGCGTTTGCGCCGCACTTCCGGGAAACACACGCGCACGGCGGTCGCGCCCTACCAGAATATCACGCGAGCTTTTTGCGGAAACGCAGAGCGCAGAGAACAAAAAGCAGATTCGACATCACAATAAGCACTAACAGGTTCGGCCAATATTCGAAAAAATTCGCGCCGCGCAGAATGATGGCGCGCATAAGCGCGATGAAATAAGTCGTAGGAAACAGCGCACCCAGCGCATAAAAAATCCACGGCATGGTTTCACGCGGGAAAATGAACCCGGAAAAGAAAACGCTCGGCAGCAGGAACACCATCGACATTTGCAGCGCCTGCATTTGGTTTTCGGCTCTGGTTCCTACCAGCAATCCCAGGCTTAGCAGCGCAAAGACATACACCAGCGTGGAGAACATCATGGCGAAAACATTGCCCTCGATCGGCACGAAAAACACGAAGCGCATGATCGAGAACAGGACAACTGCCATCGTCATGCCGATGCATAAATATGGAACCAGCTTGCCAAGCATAAGCCCGGCAGGGCTCAATGGACTAACGAGCAACTGTTCAAGTGTGCCGCGTTCCCGTTCGCGGACTAAAGCCATGGCGGCCGCAACTGTCGTTCCAATTTGCAAAACGACGCCGATCACGCCTGGCACAAAGAAGTTCGGCGCTCGCATGGCCGGGTTGTAAAGCATCTGTGGACGGACATCGATCGGCATCCCTGTCCGGCCGGTGTCGCGCATGAGCATGTCCATTGATTGCGTCAAGGCCACACCGAGTCCGGTCTGAAGCGCTTGTAGTGCGGTGGTGGAATTCGATCCGTCAACAAGCAATTCCACCTGTGCGGAGTGGCCTGCCATTAGTTCGCGGGTAAAATTCGGCGGGATATAAAGCGCTGCGTACGCGGTTCCCTTGCGCATTTCGCTTTTCAACTGGTCGAGACTCTGCACTTCGCCAACTACGCGAAAGCTTTGCGTGTTAACGAAACGATCTATCAACTGGCGACTCTCGACCGTGCGATCTTCATTGAGAACAAGCATCGCCATGTGCTTTACGTCATTGTCGAGCGCATAGCCGAACGCGATCATCTCGATCAACGGCGGGAAAAAGAAGAAAAAGAGCGTCAACGGATCTCGCCAGACGATAATGAATTCCTTGAACAAAATCGCGCCAAACCCTCGAAACGGTTTGTGTTTCACTTTCATTTTGTTAGGCCGGTCATCCCGAGCGAAGCGAGGGACCTCGCAAAGCAGACAAAATGCCTGAACTACCTTCGATCATTGTGGTCTGCCTGTAGCTGCTGAAGCACACGACGGTTTAAAATGTCGAAACAGCATCGGCGACAAATCCGCCCACTTTGGATTCTTCGATTCGACCAATGTATTCTTCTTCTCGCGCCGCCATCCCTTAATTTCCTTTTCACGCGCGATCGCGTCTCGGGGATTATTGAAACACTCGTAATACACAAGTCGATTGACCTTGTAGGATTTAGTGAACCCTTCTATCTCCCCGCTCTGATGCTGCCACACTCGGCGTATTAGACTGTTTGTTATTCCAGTGTAGAGAACGACCCGGCTTTGGTTGGTCATCATGTAGACGTAGAATGCTTTCATTTTAATTCCGTGAGATCCTTCGCTTCGCTCTCTGTCATCCCGAGCGCAGCGAGGGACCTCACGTCGATGGACGGGACTTCCGAGTTTTCTTCGTCGACTTTGCCTGCATGATCCTGAACCAGTGCGGTAAGCCGCGCACTGTAATTGGTGAGGTCCTTCGCTTTGCTCAGGATGACAATCATTTTGTATTACGCGGCCTTTTGTCGTTCGGCAGCATGCTTCGCGGAGAGCTGCACAAAAACGTCTTCAAGCGAAGGACCCATTTCATGGATCTCGACATGAGCGACCCCTACTTTGCGCAATTGTTCCTCGATCTGTGCGCGCTTAACTGTTTCGTCGACCAGCAAGTGCATTGATTGGCCAAAGACTGTGGCGGTACGAACTCCGGGCATCTGGTGCATGGCATGAAGTGCCGTGGTCACGTGATCGCAAGTCACGTCAAGGCGGCGGGTCCCGGGTGGATTCACGTCGGGCAGTTTCTTCAAGTCGTCCGGCTCACCACACACGATCAATTTCGACAGGTAGATATAGCCTACATGATCGCAGCGCTCGGCTTCATCCATGTAGTGAGTGGTCACGAATAAGGTCATGCCTTTCCCTGCGAACTCGAACAGCAGGTCCCACAGCTCGCGCCGCGCCACTGGATCGATACCCGCCGTCGGCTCATCAAGGAAGAGCACACTAGGCCTGTGCATCAGCGAACAGGCCATGGCCAGTCGTTGTCGCCAGCCACCGGAAAGCTGGGCCGCGCGCCGGTCGACATAAGGCTCCAAGTGCGTGGTGGCCATCATTTCCTCCCGCCTCTGGTCCAGCTCGCGACCGCTCAAGCCATAAAGTTTTCCCGCGAAGATCAGGTTCTCATTCACTGTCAGTTCGTCGTACAGCGAAAATTTTTGCGACATGTAACCGATCATTTCCTTGATCGGATCCAGATCACGCACGATGTCGTGACCGCCGATTCGCGCTGTGCCTTCGGTCGGCTGCAGAATTCCGCATAGCATCCGGATCACTGTTGTTTTTCCCGAACCATTCGGGCCAAGAAAACCGAAGATCGATCCTTTGCCGACTGTGAACGATACATGATCGACGGCCGTGAAAGCACCGAAGCGCTTTGTCAGCCCTTCCACTTCAATCATTGGCTCAGACATAAAGTGAACCCAGGAGCATGGGAACGCAGATGGCGCGCGTTGTCCCCAACGCGTTGTCACTGTTCCGAGTCATCGCCTTGGGGACAAGCCGATCCACTTCCGCCAATTGGTTTGTCCGTGTCCTCATTTCACTCCCGGAAAGTAAACGTCCGCCGCCATTCCGGCGCGCAAACGATCGTCATTGCTCGGCAGACGAACCTTCACGCCGAATACCTGTTTGATGCGATCAGCGACGGTTTGCACATTGCGAGGCGTAAATTCGGCCTGCCGATTGATCTGCTCAACAAGGCCCTGGAAATCGGTATGCGGAAACGAATCCACGCGGACGCGGACCTGCTCACCTAATTTGATCAAACCCAGCCAGGATTCAGGGACGTAAACGCGCACCCAGAGATGTCCGGTTAACAGCAGCGTGGCAACTTCATGGTTCGCCGGCAGCACATCGCCTACTTTGACACTCAATACTTCGAGAATGGAATCAGCAGGCGCAATCACCTGCATTTCCGCCACCTGCGAATCGATATCCGCCAATTGCGCACGGGCCTGTGCGACACGCATCTTCGCCGCAGCCACATTTTTCTCCTGTGTTTTCGCGGCGCTGTCGGCGCGTTCCGCGTCAGTGGACGACACGACTCTGCGCTGCAGCAACTCCTGCTGGCGGCGCGCATCGTCGCGGAGGAAGACCAATTGCGCCTCCTGCGCGTCGGCGTCGTGCACAGCCGTGTCGATTTGCGCAGACGCAAGATCCCGGCGCGCTCGCAACTCCGATGCGTCGAGTTGCACGATCACCTGCCCTTCGTGCAAACGATCGCCTTCTTGAGCCAAAATCTTTTCCACACGGCCGCCGGAGCGCGGCCCCACATGTGCTTCATCTACTTCAATCGTGCCGGAGACGGCATTCTTTCGAGTGTCGCAGCCACCCAACAAGAGCAGTAATGCCAGTGGTGCCGCCACGCGGAGCGACCGCGCGTAATACCTAACGAACAATGCGCGCATGTTTTCGTCCTTTTGGTGTAAGCGCACCTTGAAGAACAATTTTGAGAATTCCGGTGAAACCTTCCTTTGGCATCATCCCGAGTGCTTCCATCTTCGCCGGATTCATGATCCCCTGAACGATCGCCAGCAGAATCTCGATAATCAGGTTTGTGCGGACATCTTTTCGCACCATTCCCATCCGTTGTCCGGCAAGAAGAAGGTTGCCGAAATATTGTTGAAACAATGCCGCCCGGCGCCTCTCGATGACTTGAAACACTTGTGGCGCTTTCTGTCGCATATCACGCACGAACGGCGGTTTTATCTCATCCAACTCGCGTTGCGTTCCGGCCAGCAACTCCCGCAACGTCGCCGGGAAATCGTGCGGCTGTGCACGGGTCACCTGCTTTAGCATTGTTTCCACCCCTTCGAACTTATGGGCCAGCACGGCCTCGAGCAGATCGATCTTACCCGGAAAATGCGCATAAAGGGTTTTCTTGCTGATCCCCAATTCCTCCGCCAGATCGTCCATGGTCACACTGCGGAATCCGTGACTGAAAAAGTGCGCCCGTGCCGCCTCGACGATTCGCTGTCGAACAGACGAATTCTTTCGGCTTCTTGATGGCGACTTTTTTGTGCTGTTCATCACTGTGATTCGGTGATCCTCTTCACCGTGGAAACTAATATAGTGTATCGAGTTTCGGCGCAACAGAAATGTTCAGGCACTGCACACCGTAGCATTTACATCGACAAAGCTTTGCTACTTCACTTTATTCAGCCATTGGAAAATCGGCTTTCAACTGCTTGATGCGCTGCTCTGTCGTCTCCGTCATACTGGTCGAGCGTAGCACCGGAGCTGCCGAGCCGCCCCGAAACTGGTCTGCCGCAAATGCCGCCTCGGCATCTCGGAATGCGATCCACGCTCGCTGACTTTCCTTAAGCTTTCGCTTGCTCTCAGCGTCCGGAAGCTTGGCCATAAGTGCCGCATACGTGCTGTTGAGTTCTGCATCGGTCTTGTGGAAGTCTTTTGCCGTTTGCCGGTTCATCTCGGCTTGACTCTGAGCATTGGCATGACTTGTCGGAAGAAGGAGCAGTGTAGCGATTACTACAGCAAGGCTAGCTACGTATTGTTTCATATTTGCGTTTTGTATTGGCAGCGCGGTTACCCGGACGGAACAACTGTGCAAGCTCGCTGAGCGGCTACCGGGCCTAACGACGAGTTCACACACCGCCAAGCGTTCGCCATGGAATGACTCGTTATACTTTACCGAGGTAATTGTTTTTGCAGGGTATCAACCAGAGTTTGAGCCTGCTTTGTTAGTTGTTCGAAACAGGGTTCCGTTTTTACTCTTTGCTCGAAGCACCTGCAGTATGCTCTAAAACCCTCCTCTTCGTATCTAACCGTGTCGTCGGTAGCCTTCTGATCTTTGTCTTCCGATGGTTGATACGCGGCGGATGCAGCATCTGATTTCTTCTTGAATCCATCCCACACGTCTTTGCATTCCGCGATCTGATCAATGTTACTTTGCGCCTCGGTCGAAATTACAAAAACGCGATCGCCATTTGTGAAAAAGACAAAGAGGGTTTTTGGCGGGAACGGCCCGATATCCTGTGCCCATAAGCCAAGGAATGCGTAGGCAAACGATTTATCGTTGGTAGTCTGTACCGGTACTTCAGCAAAACGGGTAACAGCTTCATCCCAATAAAAAGCCAAACTGTAAAATTCCTCAGCCTTTGCCAGCTTGCCCGATTCTGCGGGCAGTTTTTTATGGTGTTGCAAATAAGCATTCAATAAACCCGTGGTCGTTACGAATAATAGTTCCTGCTCGGAATCGAACCGCAGTCCATCGAGTTGGCCGAAACCGGCATCCTGTTGAAGGGTCTCTAAATTAATCTTTCCGCGTTTTGGAAAGTGTGCCACGTCAACGGGTCCTATTATCACCTGAAGCTGCTTTTCTAATTTTGAAAGGGCTTTTTGATCTGATTTATCGTCAATGGAACTCGCTGTGGAAAATTGCCGGATGAAATTGTCACGAGTTTCAAAATACTTTTCCTCCAGAGAGGCAGCTAACAGAGTCATGGGCGCCGACAAACAGCTGAACAGCACAAGGACAAGCAGGCTTGTTTTTGCGTTCACTTGGTTTTCTCCCTTAGATGCGCAACCTTTTGCTGGGCGCTGGCGTAGGTAGGACCGCCAAATCGCGTGTCGATCGATTTTTGAAATTATCAACAAGGCGATTGATCACTAACAGGATTACCGGTGACTGGTTCATTTGAAGAAAAGTGCATCGCTCTTGTTTGGGATTTTGTTCTATCCGAGCGAACAAAGGCGAGATAAAAAAGCGGCGTCACGCTTGCATTTGACGCCAAACACAAGGTGTTGATTCAATTAGGAACGTCAGCAGGCGTGCCGGGAATCAAGCAAGATGAGTTTCCGTTCATGTTATTCGTTCCTTTATTGGATTTTCTTCTTGCTAATGACATGAAATTTTCCGTGTTCGTCGAATCGGACCGCAAACTGAAGCTTCGCATCACCAGCGCCGCCGCGGAAAATCGAGAATTGCTCCAGCATTAACGTCCCCGGTTTCTCCCAGCGCAGCGGGGTAACGTACTCATTGCGGACATCGCCATCGGGATCGACCCCAAGATATTCGGTCTCGAGCTTTTCGAAGCGAT
>DATDFM010000041.1:0-8190 GCA_036522635.1 Candidatus Udaeobacter sp.
GTACAAAATGACGGCCATGATCCAGAGCGGCCTCGACATTTCCCCCGTCATCACTCACCGCTTTCCATACACTGAATTCAAGGAAGCCATCGAGTTGATGAAATCCGGGAACTCCGGGAAAATCGTGTTGAACTGGGGCGAACTGTAAACCACGCCTTCAGCGGATTTCGCCAAATTTGTGTGGGGAGCGCGAGCGCTTCGCTCGCTCTTTTCGGCGCCCTCGCCGAAAAGAAGTCTGTGCGCGCTGCGATTCTCTGGGTCTTACCCTGAAATCGGCTGAACTACCTCTAGCGTAACCTCGCCGCTTCTTTTTCGCGGCCTTCCAACTCCAGGACCATCCGTTTAATGTGCCTGTAATCCTGGTGGCGCCGCAGGAATTGCAGGCTCTCCTCCGGATCGCCCCATTTCAGAACCTCGATGGTCTCCTGGCGCGCGCCCCAGTTATTCATTTCACGCTGGTTTGCCATGTAGAGGTCGATTGTGTTCCTTCCTGAAAGCGCCCAACCATAATCTTCCACGCGGTAGTTTTGCCCTGTCGAGAGCAGACGAAAAACTGTGCCTGCCGGCCAACGCGACCAATCGGCGGCTGCGCTGCCGATCTGCGGCGGCCTGGCGACGGCGATAGCGCGCTTCACGTTGCGTGTTTGTTTTGGCGGAGCTTTTGCGGAGCGAGTTGGTCTGCGCGCGCGTTTCGGACCCGGTGTGACGGGTTCGCGTTCTTCCATCGAGAAACGTTTAAGTGGCGGCGAATACGAACCATCTTCGTCCACGGGAATAGCGCGCGGGGCCTCATAGGCAAGCGTTGCACTCGTTCCAACTTCAGCTCGGTGAATCGCGGGACCGGCTGCATGCAATTCTCCACCCAGAGCGTTGCGGTTACTGTATTGGCGATGGTCGGATTCCGTATGCGTGTACGCAGTCGTCCGCACCTGTTGAAAATTCGTCTTCGTCAGCGGCGGTTCGTAGGCGGGCAAAGCTGAGATATGATGCGTGGTGCCGCAGCCGGTAAGGAGAACAATGGCGATGAAGGCCGCCAGCAGGATTAAGGCAAGGTTGCGACGCTCAGCGTAGGTCAAGGCGTATCACCTGCCGGAGTTATTAACAGTTATTCACAAGCACGCAAGAACTATTTACGGGAAATCTGGAAGCCAGGAAACCGGGAATTCCTTTTATCTTTTTCTGATCGAATTCATGGCTTCATGGTTTCCACATTAATCTTTCCCGAGTAATTTGCGGTTTATCTATGATCGCCCAATTCGACAAACAACTTTCTCAAACGCTGGAGGAAATTAAATCGCAAGGCCTTTTCAAAACCGAGCGCGTCATTACAACTCCACAAGACGCCCATATCGCGATCACCGGCGGGAAACGCGTGCTGAACATGTGCGCGAACAATTATCTTGGTCTGGCCGATCACCCCGCGCTGGTTGCCGCTGCTAAAGAAGCTCTCGACACGCATGGTTTCGGCATGGCCAGCGTGAGGTTCATCTGCGGCACGCAGGACATTCACAAGGATCTGGAAGCGGCCCTTTCAAAATTCCTCGGGACAGAAGAAACCATTCTTTATCCGTCCTGCTTCGACGCCAACGGCGGATTGTTCGAAACGCTGCTCAGCGAGCAGGACGCGATTATCAGCGATGAATTAAATCACGCCAGCATCATCGACGGGGTCCGCCTCTGCAAAGCGCAGCGGTTTCGTTACAAGCATAACGACATGGCAGATCTCGAGGGGCAACTGCGCGCTGCGAAAGATGCGCGCTTCAGATTGGTTGCTACTGATGGTTGTTTTTCGATGGACGGAACGATTGCCAATCTTTCGGCCATTTGCGATCTCGCCGAGAAGTACAACGCGCTGACAATGATCGACGACGCGCACGCTACCGGTTTTCTCGGCAAAACCGGTCGCGGCACGCACGAGTATCGCGGCGTGATGGGCAGGATCGATATTATTACCGGCACGCTTGGCAAAGCGCTCGGAGGCGCCAGTGGGGGCTTTACCAGCGGACGAAAGGAAATTGTCGATCTTCTCCGGCAACGTTCACGGCCTTATTTGTTTTCCAACACCATCGCGCCGCCGGTTGTTGCTGCTTCGCTGAAAGCGCTCGAGCTTCTCAGTGCATCGACCGAACTGCGCGACAAACTTGAGGAAAACACAAAATTCTTCCGCGCTGGATTGACCGAACGCGGCCTAACGATCAAACCCGGCGTACATCCGATCGTGCCCATTATGATTGGCGACGCGGCAAAGTCGCAAAAGTTCGCTGCCCGCATGTTGGAGAAAGGCGTCTACGTGATTGGTTTCTTCTATCCAGTCGTTCCGCACGGAACAGCGCGCGTCCGCACACAGGTTTCCGCCGCGCATTCACGTGAAGATTTAGAATTCGCTACAAACGCATTCGCGGAAGTGAACGAAGAACTGAAGTAGCCACAGATCGCACACAAGGGTGGATCGGCTTCTCCAAGACGACGCCATACTTTTTCGTCGGAGACGCTGATATCGGGCGGCAGAGCCGCAATAACTTTGCCAACGCGTTGAGGACAACGCGTTCCACCTTGGCACTGGCGTGTTGTCGGCGGTATAGCAGATTGTGGGGTGCATAAAGCCATTCCGAGCCAGGTAGACTGGAGTGCTTTTCGCGAGGATTTCCCGATTCTTCGTCAGCAGGTACGCGGTCATGACCTGATTTACTTTGATAACGCTGCGACTTCGCAAAAGCCGCGTCCAGTCATCGAAGCGATTCGAAATTTTTACGAGCACGACAACGCAAACGTTCATCGCGGACTGCACACATTGAGTTCGCGCGCCACGGATGCGTACGAAAAATCGCGACAGCGCGTGGCAAATTACATCGGGGCTGCTAGCGCCGACGAAATTATTTTCACGCGCGGCACGACCGAGAGCATCAATCTCGTGGCGCATGCGTGGGGCGGAAAATTCATTCGTGAAGGCGATATCATCCTTCTTACGGTGATGGAGCACCACAGTAATCTTGTGCCGTGGCAATTGCTGGCTGAAAGAACAGGCGCACAGCTGCGCTTCGTGCCGGTTCGCGATGATGGGACGCTCGATTTCGAGCAGCTTCCGTCATTGCTAACCCCCGAAGTGAAACTGTTCGGCTTCACCCATATTTCAAACTCGCTCGGCACAATAAATCCGGTATCCGAACTCTGTGACAAAGCGCGCGCTGTCGGCGCGCTCACACTCGTGGACGCGGCGCAAAGCATTGGACATATGGCAATTGATGTTCAGGAACTCGGCTGCGATTTCCTGGCCTTTTCCGGACACAAGATGTGTGGTCCAACGGGGATCGGTGCGCTTTACGGACGAGCGGAGATTCTTGACACGATCCCGCCGTGGCACGGCGGAGGCGAAATGATCGTAAGTGTCACGCTCGAAAAGAGCACATTTAAGAAACCACCGCACCGGTTCGAAGCCGGCACACCTAACATTGCAGGCGCGATCGGCCTGGCGGCGGCGATTGATTACATTGAGCAGATTGGACGTCCCGCGATTTTCGAGCACGACTTGCAGCTTGCGCATCATGCGGCAGACCGCCTAACCGAATTACCGGGAACGCGCGTTTTTGGTCCAAAGGAAGAGCGCGGTGCACTGGTTGGGTTTGTCATCGACGCTGCGCATCCGCACGATCTGACTACGTTTGCGGATCAATATGGCTTGGCGATGCGCGGCGGGCATCATTGCAACCAGCCGTTGATGCGTCGCTTCGGCGTGCCTGGTACGACGCGCGCGAGCTTTTATTTCTACAACACGAGAGATGAGATCGATCGGATGGTGGAAATCCTTCACACCGCGATCCGTTTTTTTTCATGAACTACACGGATTTTTGTCATTCTGAGCGGAGCGAAGAATCTCGGATCCGTCTGAACACGAGCATCCCCGTAGGTGGACCAGAGATGTTTGAAAGCCTGGCCTCATGCTTCGCATTTCGTTGCAGCGCTTCGCTCAACATGACAGATCGAGTGGCGCGCGTTTTTTTTCATGAACCCTGAAATCGAAGAGCTTTACCAGGAAGTGATCCTCGATCATTCCCGACGGCCGCGGAATTTTGGCGAGCTTCCAGACGCTGCCGTGCTGGTGCATGGTGATAATCCGGCGTGCGGGGACGAGATTCATCTTGCTGTAAAGTTCGACGCGCAGGGCGGTTTGGAGGACATCAAATTCAGCGGACGCGGCTGTGCGATCAGCCAGGCTTCTGCGTCATTGATGACAATGAAATTAAAGGGCAAGAGCCGTACGCAGGTGATGGAATTGGTTCGAGCATTTCATGATCTTGTGACGGCCGATACGAGTGAAGCTCCGAAGGCATTGGGCGATCTGCGCGCGATGCAAGGGGTCCGAAAATTCCCTCAGCGCGTGAAATGCGCCATGCTGTCGTGGCGTGCGGTGCAACAGGCGTTCGAGCAAGGCTCTGGTGAAGCAACAGTCTCAACCGAGCCGGCGTAATCGCGCGCATCAACGTCAAAGTTCGGACGGCGTGCACATTCGGATGGCCATCCTGAACGATGCCGCGGCGATTGCTGAAATCTACAATCAAGGAATCGACGATCGTGTCGCGACCTATGAAACCAGGCGACGGTCTGCGGAAGATCAGCGAACGTGGCTTCAATCTATCGCCGGTCGGTATCCGGCCATTGTTGCGCATATCGGGGCCGAAATAATCGGCTGGACCGGCGCTGGACCGTACCGGGACCGGGAATGTTACCGGGGCATCGGCGAATTTTCGATGTACGTCCGTCGCGATTGGAGAGGTCGAGGCGTGGGCGATTTATTGGTAGCCGGTCTCATCAGCGAATCGGAGCGGCTAGGATTGTGGAAACTGCTATCGCGCATTTTTCCGTTCAACGAGGCCAGTCTCGCGCTCTGTCGCAAACATGGTTTTCGCGAGGTCGGCGTGTACAAAAAACACGCGCGCCTCGATGGCCAGTGGCTTGACGTCGTTATCGTTGAGCGGCTGATCACGGCAAACGTGACGCCTTAATATTTGACTAATCGTGCAATGCGATGCTGGCGCCCACCCAGGTTTTGTTCTTATTGAAATCGACGCCCATCATTTTGCCCTGGCTCATCCGGACGAGATTGTTTACGAGCGTTGGATCGCGATCCTTGTCCGGCCACACAAACATCATTCGAATCTCAGCCTTTGATTTGTGCCCGTCCACCGTTGGCAAAAACGAGACGTACTCAACTTTTCGCTGCAAAATCCATTCGTGTGGATTTTGCAGGCCGGCGAGTTTTTCCCGCGTCGGTTCCATGTCCACTCCGTGGCCGGCAAATGAATACAGCGGTTTCAACACGTAATCGCCGATGTTTTCGTCAGATGGAAATTCATCAACGAAAAACGTTGGTGAAGTGTACTTGGTTTTGAGAAAGGGCAGGGAATGCTTGCTGACTCGGAAATACCAGTTCGGGTGACCGACCCAGGTGACATCGAGATCGTCCTGAAGACGAAACTGTAAATCCAGATCGTGCCGTTGACTCAACTCATCGAATATGACGCGATTATAAATTCGTTCGATGCGCACCCCGCGTCCGTCACGCTCGTAAAATAATTGCCGACCGCGTTTCTTGATTTTGGTCACGCAAACCGGTCGAACGCCGAGGAACGTTTCAGTGGCGGCAAAGTCCACGCGTGTTTTTTGTTTTTCCGGCTGGATATCAAGCAATATCACGCTCTCCACCGGCGAATCAGCAATGATAGTGCGGCGAAGAATTTCCAAATACGCCTCATCTTTGATTCCACCAAATGAGGAAGTCCAGTTGCGCGGAATAACCGGATACGCTTTCCGGAAGCAACCCAAAAGCACCAGTTGGAAGCCGAACAAGCTGGGGAATGCCTGTAATTCGATTAAACGGGGAACCAATCGCTCTCCCTCGGCGCAGATCGCGAAATCGACCACATGAAAATTCGGGTGCGCTGATTCGTTAGGCACTTCGAAGTCCTTCGGAACCGAACCCGCCGAATGTTTCACAAATTCCGGAGTACGTGTCGCCGCTATAATTTCATTCGCGGCGTGCGAGACTTCATCCGTGAACTCGCGGGTCAGGAAAACCGGTGTTTCACAAATGCGAAAATCGGCCGGCCACTTCTCGGATTCATTTACGCAGTGCACCAGCCCCGCATATTTGTCGGGCGTAAAGTCGGCGTTGAAAGCGGCGCGAAGTTTCGGATCCACGTGACAATTGCCGCAGCGCTATATCAAAAACTTCCCTTCCCGCATCACCTGCTGGCCGTCGAACCAGATGTCGAAATCGCGACCAACACAATCGATGTGTGTTTTTGAAACCCAATTTGCGCCGGTGTGTTCCGCATACGGATGACCGAAGGCGATATGTACGCCGGGAAGTTTTTCGTCCTGTAAAATGTGTCCGATGATGTGCGTGCAGGCGGTGTTGGTGCCAATCGCAAATTCACCGACGCGATCGCTGTTTTCGTCAGTATTCGTGTACGCTCGAAATTCGTCGCGCAAATCCTTGTTTTCCGAGTGGAGCGCTCGAATACGGTTATTCTCAACCTCAATCGTCAACGGATTCGATTTCAGATCGCCGAACCGTTCGCACAAGTAATCGCCAACTACGCCGTCCACCACAAACACCCCGTTGGTATTCATGGGCGTAGTGAAAATTTCGCCACCGGGCAAATTGCCCCATTTGTCACGTGCAATGATGCCGCTGGTTTTCAGCCACTTGAGTTTCGGTGAGAGCTCCGCCACGAATTCGGTGCCATGGGGCGTCTTGCAGGTGATGCGATCGACCTGACGCGCGTGTTCCACCAAACGCTGGCTTAGCTTGTCGACTGCACAAAAATCGGCGCGCATCCCTTCGAGCATGATTTGGCGATTGATGTTCACCATGTGCGCATGCCGGATGTGGTGACGATTTACCACGCTGGTCATCTCTCCGCGCGAGCTGAGTTCGCCGGGTTGGCTCTGCGCGGCAAAGATCGAGACTTGTGACTGCGCAAGGTCGTCGAGAATGATCTCAGGCATGTGCGAGAGCGGCCGACGTGCGTGATGTTCGAGCACAAATAAGCTGTACTCCGACCCAACGCGCTCCACTTCCGATTGCAATGCCGCCGCGATGTCGCGCGTAAACGTGTCGGTAATAATCGTGATTCGCTCCTGCGGTTTTAATCGCAGACAAGTATCGATCGCGTTTTGCGCACCGGGACGCAGTTCCGGGTCAGTTGGATGGAGATAAACGCGATCGGGCATAATCGAAAGCTGAGAGATTTACTCGGAAACGAATCGCAGGCAAACTGTACTCCACGTGCCGATTCCGGCTGTAAAACCGTTCATCAGGGCCGCGACAGCAGAATCTTAGGCAGCACGCCTAGGTAAATTTCAACAGGTCGAAACAAGTCGATCCACATTCATTTTTTGTCTAGATTTGAGTCGCGGATGGATCTCACGAGTAAATACCTTGGGTTGTCGCTGCGTTCCCCGCTCGTGCCGTCTGCCTCGCCGCTTTCGGAGAAGATCGACAACATTCGGGCGATGGAGCAAGCAGGCGCGGCTGCAGTCGTTTTTCATTCGCTGTTTGAAGAACAAATTGAAGCGTCTGCTCCAGAATTTCGCGTCGATCCCAAGACGTACCTTGAAAATATCGCGGAAGCGAAGCGCGCAGTCGGCATTCCAATCATCGGCAGTTTGAATTGCACCACACTGGGTGGATGGATCAGCTACGCCCGCCGAATTACAGAAGCCGGTGCCGATGCGTTGGAACTAAATATTTACAGAATTCCTACACGACCTGAAGTCACCGGCAGCACGACTGAAAATATTTACATCGAGACGGTTCGCAGTATTCGCGCGGCCACAAAGATTCCGCTCGCCGTCAAGCTCAGCCCTTACTTCAGCAGTTTCGCAAATATGGCGATCAGTCTGGACGACTTGAATGTCGACGGTCTCGTGTTGTTCAACCGATTCTATCAGCCGGACATCGATCTGGAGAAAATGGAGGTGACCCCGAATTTCACTTTAAGTACCCCGGCTGACATGAGATTACCCCTGCATTGGATCGGAATCCTGTATGGGAAACTGCGGGCCAGTCTCGCGGCTACAAGTGGCATTTATCAGGCGACGGATGTGATCAAGCTCGTGATGGCCGGTGCGGACGTGACTATGTTATGCAGTGCGCTGATGCGTCATGGGATCACGCACATTCAGCGG
>DATDFM010000042.1:0-10452 GCA_036522635.1 Candidatus Udaeobacter sp.
TGCCACCTTTGCCTTCACCGTGCCGGTAATCTTCCCCATCGCCGGCGCGGTTGGGTAGACGCTGTCCGTGCTTTCGTTCGCCAAACAAAACTCCGCCACTCTCGTGATCGACGATGTATTCGCGTGGGAGATACGGCACGAGATGTCGCGCAACGCCGATCGGTCCCACACCCGGACCGCCGCCGCCGTGTGGGATGCAAAACGTTTTGTGCAAATTCAAGTGACAAACGTCGGCTCCGTAATCGCCAGGGCGACAAAGACCGACCTGCGCATTCATGTTAGCGCCGTCCATATAAACCTGGCCGCCATGCGCGTGGACGATGTCGCAAATTTCGCGAATCGTCGGCTCAAAAACGCCATGCGTTGATGGATAAGTCACCATGAGCGCAGCGAGATCACGCGCGTGTTCGTCTGCTTTCGCGCGAAGATCTGCAAGATCGATGTCTCCGTCTCTCAAGCAGGCGATAGCTACAACCTTAAATCCTGCCATTGTCGCGCTGGCTGGATTCGTGCCGTGCGCCGATGTCGGAATGAGACAAATGTTGCGATGCGCTTCGCCGCGCGATGCATGATATTCGCGAATCGCCAACAGACCTGCGAATTCGCCCTGCGATCCGGCATTCGGTTGCAATGAAATCGCGGCGAAACCAGTGATTTCTGCTAGCCATTCTTCGAGTTGCTGAAAAATTTCCATGTAGGCTGCCGTCTGTTCGACGGGAGCGAACGGATGCAATTTGCAAATCTCGGGCCATGAGATAGGGAACATTTCCGCCGTTGCGTTGAGCTTCATTGTGCATGAGCCGAGCGGAATCATCGACGTGGTTAGCGACAGATCGCGTGACTCCAGCTTCTTGAGATACCGCAGCATCTCGGTTTCAGTGTCATGCGTGTTGAAGATCGGATGCGTCAAATATTCTGAGGTGCGGATCATGGATTGCGGAATGCGGATTGGCGGGTCGCCAACATCGTCATCATGAAAATCGCGGACATTCGTGCCTCGGAAAATGGACATCAGCAGTTCAATGTCGTGTGGCGTTGTCGTTTCATCGAAAGAAATGCCGACCGCGCGTGGCCCAAGTTCTCGCAGGTTGCAACCCCATCTGGCCGCGTGCTCCAGAATCACTCTGCTCGATTCCACTTCGATCCTAATGGTGTCGAAGAAATCCTCGTGCGTGACTGCGTAGCCAAGGGCATGGAGACCATCCGCAAGTCGACTGGTCAACCGGTGAATACGCTCGGCGATGGCACGCAGTCCTTGTGGGCCATGATAGACTGCATACATCGATGCAATGACTGCCAGGAGAACTTCTGCTGTGCAGATGTTGCTGGTCGCCTTGTCGCGGCGGATGTGTTGCTCGCGCGTTTGCAAGGCGAGGCGATACGCGGGCCGGCCTTCGGCGTCGTGTGAGACCCCCACCAGTCGGCCAGGCATGTGACGCTTGAATTCATCGCGTGTGGCGAAGTACGCCGCGTGCGGCCCGCCGAATCCCAGTGGCACGCCAAACCGTTGCGTATTGCCGACGGCCACGTCGGCGCCGAATTCGCCCGGCGCTCTGAGTAATGTCAGCGCAAGAATATCTGCCGCGACCACCACCAGCGCGCCTGTGTCATGCGCTTGCCTAACGAACTCGGCGTAATCGTAAATGGCGCCATCAGTGGCGGGATATTGAATAAGCGCGCCGAAACAGGTGCTGTCGAATTTCAACCGCGAGTAATCGCCGATCTCCACTTCGATCCCGAGCGGCTTCGCTCGGGTTTGAGCCACGGCAATCGTTTGGGGATGACAATTATCGGCTACAAAGAATTTCCTGCGATTGGGAACTACCGCGTGACAAAGCGCCATTGCTTCGGCAGCAGCCGTCGCTTCGTCGAGCATTGAAGCGTTCGCGATGTGGAGGGCGGTCAAATCTGTAATCATCTGCTGGAAGTTCAGCAGTGCTTCGAGCCGTCCTTGCGCGAGCTCCGCCTGATAAGGCGTGTAAGCGGTGTACCAGCCGGGGTTTTCAAAAATGTTTCGCTGAATGACAGGCGGCGTGATGCAGTCGTAGTAGCCAGCGCCAATGAACGAGCGCGCGATTTTATTCTTATGTGCAATGGTCCGCAGTTCCGCCAGAGCTTCACGTTCCGATTTCGCTTCCGGCAGAGTCATTTGCCGTTTGAAACGAATGTCCTTTGGAACGGTGGAATCGATTAGCGTATCGAGATTATCGAAGCCAACCTCGGCCAGCATCGCGCGGACTTCTTCCTCGTTCGGACCGATGTGTCTGCGCGCGAACGAGTCAATATCGATAGTTTGTTCGCGCATTTGCATCTGTTGACGGTATGGAATCGAAAATTCCGCGCAAGCGTTCCGTGACGTGAAGCAGGCAATCCTGCGTGCTAAAACAAAACGCAAGTGGCGGACACGATTGTCTGCCTCACGATTCGAGCGCTGCTTGTGCTGCGGCCAACCGAGCGATCGGAATCCGGAACGGACTGCAACTGACGTACTCGAGACCGAGCCGGTGACAGAATTTGACGCTGTTTGGTTCACCGCCATGTTCGCCGCAAATTCCCAGTTTGATGTCGCGCCGTGTTTTTCGGCCGAGGTCGCGAGTAATTTCCATCAGCCGTCCAACACCTTTCTGATCGATTGTGGCGAATGGATTTGAGCCGACGATGTCGAGTTCAGCATACGCTGGAAGGAAACTGCCCGAGTCGTCGCGGCTCATTCCCAGTGTGGTCTGTGTCAAATCATTCGTGCCGAAACTGAAGAACTCTGCGTCGCGCGCGATCTGGTCCGCCAAAAGCGCAGCCCGCGGGATCTCGATCATCGTTCCCACCAGATATTTGAGTTTTGTGCCCTTTTTGTTGACGACCTCATCAGCGACACGCCGCACAATATCGATTTGCAGTTTTAATTCGCGCGGGAATCCCACCAGGGGAATCATGATTTCGGGACGGACTTTGATGCCTTTCGCTTGCACCTCCGCAGCCGCTTCAAAAATGGCGCGGGCCTGCATTTCGGAAATCTCGGGAAACGTGATCCCAAGGCGGCAGCCGCGATGGCCGAGCATCGGATTGAATTCGTGCAGCTCGCGCACACGACGCGAAATTTGTTCCACTGAAACTCCAAGCTTGCTTGCGAGTTCGTTTTGTTGCGCGTGATCGGCGGGCAGAAACTCGTGCAGCGGTGGATCCAAAAAACGAATCGTGGCCGGCAAACCGTTTAGTGCCGTGAAGATGCCGACGAAATCTCCGCGCTGATATGGAAGCAGCTTCGCCAATGCACGCGCGCGCTCGTCCTTCGTGCCGGCGAGGATCATTTCCCGCATGGCATCGATCCGGTCGCCCTCGAAGAACATGTGTTCCGTTCGGCAAAGCCCGATTCCTTCCGCGCCGAACGCGACAGCATTTTTGACCTGCTCGGGTGTGTCGGCATTTGTGCGCACGCCGAGGGTGCGGAATTCGTCCGCCCACTTCATCAACTTCGCGTATTTCTGGTAGGTGAAGCTTTTCTTTGGATCAAGCGAACCGTCGACAATTACCTGAATAATCTCCGACGGAGCCGTTGCGACTTCACCTGCAAAAACTTCTCCCGCGGTACCATCGATGGAAATGTAATCGCCACGGTTTAGCGTTGTACCGTTCGCGCTGAGGGTGCCCTTCTGATAGTCAATCTGGATGCCCGTCGCACCGCACACGCACACTTTGCCCATTTGCCGCGCCACCAGCGCCGCGTGCGAAGAGACGCCGCCGCGCGACGTAAGAATCCCTTCTGCCGCGATCATGCCTCGTAGATCTTCCGGCGACGTTTCAATGCGTGCTAGCACGACTTTTTCGCCCCGATCTGCACGTGCCACAGCCTCTTCAGCGCTGAGGACCACATGCCCACATGCCGCTCCCGGACCAGCAGCAAGACCAGTCCCAATTTTTTTCGCGTTCTGTACTGCGTCGCGATCAAAAACCGGCGCAAGCAGGTGCGAGAGCGAGTCGGCCGGGACACGACGCACCGCGTCCTTTTTGCTGATCAACTTTTCGCCGACCATGTCCACGGCGATCCGTACTGCCGCGTGACCGGTGCGTTTCCCGTTTCGCGTTTGCAAGATGTAGAGCCGATTATTCTCGACCGTAAATTCAAGGTCCTGCATGTCCTTGAAGTGGCGCTCAAGAATGCTGCGAACCTTCATCAGTTCGCTGTGCGCGGTGGGCATCTCTTTCGCCAGGTCCGCGATGGGATGCGGCGTGCGCACGCCAGCGACGACGTCCTCGCCCTGAGCGTTGATGAGGTATTCGCCGTAGAAAACCTTTTCGCCAGTGGCCGGGTCGCGGGTAAATGCGACTCCCGTTGCGCTGGTGTCGCCCATGTTTCCAAAGACCATCGTCTGAACGTTTACCGCCGTTCCCCATTCCTGCGGAATGCCGTACTTTCGCCGATAAACGATAGCGCGATCGTTCATCCATGAGCCGAATACCGCTCCAATCGCGCCCCAGAGTTGTTCGTTCGGATCCTGAGGAAAAGATTTTCCGGTGCGTTCGTTAATCAACGCTTTGAACCGCTGCACAAGCTCTTTGAGATCAGCGACAGTCAATCGCACATCGGGAAAGTCGTGCTTGCCGTAGCGCTGGTCCTTCAGGTGTTCGATCGCGGCTTCGAATGGCTCGTGGTCTTCGCCCGGTCGTTTTTGCACACCCATCACCACGTCGCCATACATTTGGAGGAATCGTCGGTAAGAATCCCAGGCAAATCGCGCGTTGTTCGATTTCTTCGCTACGGTTTCGACGACTCGGTCGTTCATTCCAAGATTCAGAATGGTGTCCATCATGCCCGGCATGGAATCGCGAGCGCCAGAGCGCACTGATACCAGCAATGGGTGTTCCCGGTCGCCAAAGCTTTTGCCGCTGGATTTTTCGATCTTTGCCATAGCCGCTGCCACTTGGGCTCCTAATTGCGGCGGGTAAGACCGATTATGATCGTAAAAATAACTACAAACCTCAGTGGTGATCGTGAATCCCGGTGGGACAGGAAGCCCGATCCTCGTCATCTCGTGGAGGTTTGCGCCTTTGCCGCCCAGTGAGGCCTTCATTGTGCCTGTTCCGTCAGCACGACCGTCGCCGAAGTAATAGACGTAGCGCGGCGCGCGCGTTCTCTTTCCAGCGGCGGCTTTCCGCGATTTAAATTGCGTCGGTTTCCGCCCGCGTCGAAGTCGCTTCCGATGATTAGATTTTCGTTTTGTGGCCATACTTTGCAGCGACAGCGACCGCTGAAATGAAGACGCGGCAAACTAAATTCGCACGTCGCGATGTCAACGGGCACGGTCCGCACGCTGCGCCGACCGGACGCTGCAACGCAACGTCCCTACTAATTCCCTGGGGGGTTCAGCAGTTAAGCTGGCGCTGTCTCGCCGTTGGTAAGAACTGCAGAAATCGTCGCCGTAAACTCATCGACGCCCGTGCTAGGCACGATGATGCTGTTGCGACGGCCGTGAGCTTCCTCGGTGATACGCAGGAACCTGCCTCGCTCATTTTCTCTGAGCTCGACATAAAAGTGCTTGCGCTCAATCTGGAGTTCTCTCGCCTCGATGATGTTATCCATTTTTGCCTTAAGGGCGCCGATTTTGGGCGTTGGAGGTCCGAAATGGAAGCAAAATCGGCGCCTTTTAAGGGAATTCTTACCAGAGTCCTTGCTGGGCAAAACCGCGGTATTTGATGTTTCTAGAGCGTCCGTCCCGCTTCCAAGGGAGGGTTGCTGTGCTGCCCGCTCATCCTAGACTCTGGTGCGCGTTGATTCTGCACCATTTAGCATGCCACATTCCATCGATCCTGGTTCCTATCGATCACCAGACCATGAACGGCCCGCCGCCGTTCCGTTCCCGGTCGAGACCGGCCCCAAAACCCACGACCCATACGCTGCGTTTCGGTTCGGAGATTTCGCGCTTTTTACAGCCGGCAATCTTTTGTCGATTACCGGTCGGTTGATGCTGGCTGTCGCGGTGGAATGGGAGATTTACGCCCGGACCCACTCTGCGACGGCACTCGGACTTGTTGGTTTGGCAATCGCCGTGCCCGTGGTTACACTTTCATTGCCGGCCGGCCATTTGGCGGATCGGCTCAGCCGTAAGCACATCATCCTTTGGTCGCAGGTCTTGAGCGCGATAACGTCGCTGGGCCTGGCTCTGGTGTCCTATAAGCACCTTCTTATTCCACAGATCGCGCCGTTGCGTGAGAGCAATCACATGCTGGCGGCCGTTGCGGCAATTTTCGAGCGGCATCACCAGTTGTTTCATTTCGACGACCCATCAGTCCCGCTGATTTACCTGCTTATGTTCGTGGGCGCATCGGTAAGGACATTCAGTTGGGCTGCACGTAGCTCATTTTTTCCGACGCTGGTTCCACGTGACGCATTCGCAAATGCCGTTACTTGGAACAACAGCGTTTTCCAAATCGGATCTGTGGTTGGTCCGGCTCTGAGCGGGTTCTTGGTGGCGTACGTCGGATTTCCGTTCGTATATCTTCTCGATGCGATCTGCTCGTTTTCCTTCTTTCTTCTGGTTCTACTCATCCGCCGCAGCACGCAAAAAAGAGAGCAGAGCGACGCGAGCACCTGGAAGAGTCTCATGGCAGGGCTCCGATTTGTGTTTAGCAGAAAGGTGATCCTCGCCACGATTACCCTGGATTTATTTGCTGTTTTGCTCGGCGGCGCGACTGCGCTGATGCCGATCTTTGCAGATCAAATTCTTCACTGCGGCCCGGTGGGTCTTGGTTGGATGCGCGCAATGCCAGCGGTTGGAGCTTTCGTAGTGGCGCTGGTTGTTGCGCATTTACCGCCGATGAAGAGTGCCGGCAAAACGCTACTCTGGTGCGTAACCGGATTTGGCCTTACAACAATCTTGTTCGGGCTGTCGAAAGTATTTTGGTTGTCGCTGGGCGTGCTTTTTCTCCTCGGAGCGTTCGACAGTGTCAGCGTGATCATCCGTGGGTCGATCGTGCAACTGGTGACGCCGGACGAAATGCGCGGGCGCGTTTCATCCGTGAACAACATTTTTATCGGTACGTCGAACGAATTCGGCGCGCTCGAGTCGGGACTCACCGCTGCGCTATTTGGCCCGGTGATTTCGGTGGTGGTGGGAGGAATTGGAACGATTCTTGTCGTGCTCGGCGTGGCCTGGCGGTGGCCAGAGACACGAAAGATCGGCGCGCTGGATCGGACTCTGCGCTGAGTTGCTGAAGGGAGGGCGTTTCGCCGTCTAGACATCGCAGCTCGATGTCCCTACCTAAAATGTGCCGTGCAGCGAAATCGTCCCGTAGGGAGCACCGCCATCCTGGTGGTAACGCACTTCAGCGCGATAGAAATCGAAGTCCCGGTATGGTTGGTAGCCGACCTCACCTGTAAACGTCATAGCGGGCGAAATCTTCCAGTCAAAACCGGCGCCGGTTCGAATTTCGCTATACGTAAGGATTGCATTGTTCAGTCGCGAGATTCCGTGAGAATCGCCGAAATCCTCGTCTACGCGATAACTTGCCTCTTTCATGGTTGCCCCAGCATAGAGCGACAGATAACGATTCATTTCGTATTCAAGACGGGGGGTTGGCATCACGGCATTGAGCACCCATTGCGGGCGAATTTTCCAGCGAATGCCCGCGGCCGGAATGACCGGATATTTTCGTTCCACGTCGACGCTCACACCGAGAATAAGCTGCACATTTGGGCTAAAAATGTACGTGCCGCCCACGAAGAACGGCAGATTGAAATCGTCCCAATCCAAATGTCCCAAACCAGAATCATAAAGTCCGGGCTGACCTTCGGCCCTGACGATGATCGAGTCCGAAAGTTGCATATCGAGTCCAATCAGTGTGCTGAAGGATTGCAGCGTGTTCGGTAGGGCAGTTTGGGCCGGGAAACCGAACGAGTATCGCTGCCATTCGGCACCGAGTCGCAGGATTCCAAATCCTGTTCGTGGCGTTAATACCACCTGGAGGTCCGAGTCAATCTCATCGAAATCGCTAACTGTTTTGCCACCGCGTTGGACGCTGCCTTCTCCAACGTAGGTGCCCTCGGCAGAAAACTCGCCCGACAGTGGCCAGAATGAGCCGTCTTCGGAAAGCGCCGAGCCGGTAGCGAAAAACAGAGCGGCTATCACCAAAAGAACGGATTGCAAGGCGAACAGTTTCATCTTTTCACGTGCAAATCTAACGACGCGTCTCCCGGCGAAAGAGTGTAACAGCTTTGGTGATATTTTTCATCATCACTGATTCGGAACCGAGCCGTTCGACACCGTGGAGTGAACCTAATTCAGCCGAAGAAATCATGTCGCCACGCCAGACAAGCGTAGAAGGTTTTCCGTCGACTGTAACCGGCCACAGTTGGTGAAGCGTGAGGGCGACATAGTAGCCTCCGCTGGCGTAATAGAGGACGTCCGCGGCCTGATAAGTGCCACCGGCTGCGCCGCGGCTGTAAGACGCGCCCAATGTCGCAACACCGTGGTCGTTTGCGTCGAGAAGCTCCCAATAAAGCTCCGCCGGCAGCGAACCAGCGCCGCGTCCGATACCCGTTGCCCCAAGCAGTCCCGAAAATTGCTGGCGGATCTTTCCCTGTTCACGCAACAAACCATTCATTTCATCGTTTGCGCGGATAGACGGCCCGGCGTGATCATAGGGTGCTTGCGCAGCCATCCCACCTGACACAAAACCTTTCGTTCGTCCCGTCAAAACATCGGTCCAGAACGCGACGACTCCCTCGGGCATAACGCCTCCTCCTCCAGCGCCAGCAGAAAACCGCTTTGCCTCGTCCTTGCTGATCTGGAGTTCAGGACTGAGTTTCTGCGTCGCGGCCACGAACGACCGAACGGAGGCGTTGTCGGGCGCGTTCTTAAGTTTCTCGAAGTTAGCCGGCGTCGGGCTTGATGGCAGATCGGAGTGCAGGAACACTTTCAGTTCGCGATACTTCGAGGGGTTCCACCGGCGCAATGCCTCCATTTGCTGCGCAGGCGAGCCCGGCGCGACATAGCAGCTCTGAACGGCGAGAAAACGCGAATTCTTCATCGGCGGTCCGTGCGCCGTTTTCACTTCGCTCTTTGCTAGTTGCGCCAGATCGACTTTGTCGAAGATTGAGAAGGAAGCCAGTTCGGATGCAGGATCAGCGCACGCGCTTCTCGGGCCGGCGATCAATATCAAGCAAAGAACACCGGCCAGGACAACCAAGCCCGAGGGGAAACATCGAATTCGTACAGTGGTCTCAGTGTTCATAACAGATTACCTGTTGGCCAATCAGCCATGGTTGCAAATCTAAATCAGCACCGCAATAAAAGATCAAAATGAATGACCCGGTTATCGCGCTTCATCACTTGAGCAAGAGTTACGGGAACGTCCATGCCGTGGAAAACCTCTCTGTCACAATCGAGGCTGGCACGATCTTTGGTTTTCTCGGGCCGAATGGCGCCGGCAAAACGACCACGATGCGAATGTTGTGTGGTCTCACGCATCCAACAAGCGGGCAAGCAACCATCGAAGGAGTGGACACATGGAAGGAGCGGCAAAAAGTGCGAACAAAGTTCGGCTACGTTCCTCAAAGCTTTAGCCTTTATCGTGATCTCACGGTTCTGGAGAATTTTCATTTTTTCGGCGGCGCCTATAACGTGCCACGAGCTCAACTGGAGGAGCGAATCAACCGCCTGCTTAAGGTGATTGATCTGGAACAAAAAAGAAGCGCAACGGCTGACAATTTGTCTGGTGGCATGCGCCAGTTGCTGGCGATCGGTTGCGCTCTCGTGCACAATCCTTCGGTCCTTTTTCTGGATGAACCCACGCGCGGGCTCGACCCTGTGCACCGGCAGCAAATCTGGAATCTGCTTTACGATCTAAGCAATGAGGGAAAAACGATTTTTGTCACCACCCATTATATGGATGAAGCCGAGCGATGCACTGAAGTAGGGTTTATCGAGAATGGCAGATTGCTGGCAAAAGCTTCACCGCGCGCACTGAAGGAGAGCTTTCGCGCTCATCTCCTCGAGATCGATGTCGAACCTCTCATGCCGGCGCTTGTCCGGTTGCGCGATATGCCAGAGCTCCTTGGCGTCTCGTTGCGCAGCGGGAGCCTGCGACTCTACACGCCTGAAGCGGAGCAACTGGCCGCCAGGTGGCGCGAGAACTGGCCGTTTCCCGATCTTCGATTGTTAGGCGAACGCTGGGTGCAACCCGATATGGAAGATGTTTTCACCGCGTACTCACAAGGATACGACGGCGTTCTCAAGCGATCCGATTCATGAGATGGTTGTCATTCGAAGCGACCGCGAGTGTCGCCTACAAAGAGTTCCTGCACATTTACCGGGACCGGCGGGTGCTGCTCCTTGTGCTACTGCTCCCGCCGCTGTTCACGCTGCTTTTCGGTCACGCCTTCGAAACGAGCGAATTGACCGACGTGCCGTGCATGTTGATCAATCGGGACAACACACCGCGCTCGCAGGAGTTCATCGA
>DATDFM010000043.1:0-18998 GCA_036522635.1 Candidatus Udaeobacter sp.
GAGCGCATGCTGGAACTCGGCGAAAGCGGTGTAGCGCTGACGACAGCCTATTCACCGGGCCGCGAGCTGCCGCTCGGCAAAGTAGCCGCCGAATTGCCGCCGGCAGATAAATTGCCGATCTCAGCTCGAAGTCGGAATAACCGCCTCGCGCTTGCGGCCCTTGATCAGATAAGACCGGCGGTAGATGCCGCTGTCGAACGGTACGGACGTGAGCGTATTGGCGTCGTCATCGGTACAAGCACCTCGGGGATTGCCGAAGCGGAAGCTGCCTTGAGGCAGTACAGCGCGACCCGCTCGCTGTCCAAGGAGTTTCGTTATAGCCAGATCGAGTTGATTTCACCCGCGGCGTTCCTGGCCGCGGTTCTCGGCACCGCAGGACCCGTTTACGTCCATTCCAACGCCTGCGCTTCTAGCGCCACGGCGATGGCCAGCGCCGCGCGCTTAATCCGCATGGGCGTGTGTGACGCCGTACTCACTGGCGGCGTGGATACGCTGTGCGCGTTCACGGTCGCAGGCTTCACAGCACTCGAATCGGTGAGCCCGTCGCGCTGTAATCCCCTCAGCCGAAACCGCAACGGCATCAATATCGGTGAAGGCGCCGCCCTGTTTCTTATGACCAATGAGCCCGCCACGGTCGCCGTCCGCGGCTGGGGTGAATCTTCTGATGGGTACCATATATCCGCCCCGGACCCGAGCGGCTCCGGCGCACGGCTGGCAATCGAGCGGGCTCTACAGCGGGCCGGTATCGCCGCCGAAGATGTCGATTACATTAACCTTCACGGCACGGCGACAATGCAAAACGACGCAATGGAAGCGCGCGTGGTGTACAGATTGTTCGGCGCCGGCATCCCGGTGAGTTCTACGAAGCCGCTCACGGGCCATGCTTTGGGCGCGGCCGGCGCGATCGAGGCTGGACTCTGCTGGCTTGCCATGCAGGACGAGAATCCGCGTGGGAAGTTGCCCCCGCATCTCTGGGACGGTGTGGCAGACCCGGATCTCCCCGAGCTGAACGTCGTCAATCGCGGCGATTCGCTCGGCCGTCCGCTGCGCCGGGCGCTCAGCAACTCTTTTGCGTTTGGTGGCGCCAACGCGACGCTCTTGTTGGAGCGTGAATAAAATGGCGATACCGGATATTCGCTCCTTGCTTCCGCACGCCGGCCCGATGGTATTGCTCGACCGCGTCGTCTGCGCCGACACAGAGAGTCTCTGCGCCGAGGTCGAGATCAGATCCGGCGGATTATTTTGCACTCCGGAAGGGGTCGGCGGCTGGGTTGGCGTCGAATATATGGCCCAAGCGATCGGAGCGTATGCCGGCTATGACGCCTACGTTCGCGGCGAGACTATAAAAATCGGCCTTCTTCTTGGCGCACGGCGGTATGAATGTAGCCGAACGTTTTTTCCCCAAGGCAGCGTTCTTAAAATTTATGTCCGGCGCATCCTCGTGAGTGATACTGGCCTCGCTTCTTTCGACTGTCGCATCGAGGATGGTGATGGCGAAGTGGCGACGGCGACTCTCACGGTTTTTCAACCGGCGGATATTAACGAATTTTTGGCGGGAGCTTCCGAATGAGCGGAAGCGTTCTGGTCACCGGCTCTAGCCGCGGAATTGGTAAAGCAATTGCGCTGCGTCTGGCGCGTGACGGCTACGACGTTGCCGTTCATTGCCGTAGCCGAGTTGAAGACGCTGAAGCCGTGGCACAGGCGATCATGGGTCTTGGACGAAAGGCTCGCGTTCTTAACTTTGATGTTAGTGACCGTGAACAGACTGCTACTGCGCTCACGACTGACATCGATAAATATGGATGTTATTACGGCATCGTTTGCAATGCCGGCACTATCAGCGACAACTCGTTTCCCGCTATGACCGGGGAAGAATGGGATTTGGTCATCAGGACAAACCTTAATGGTTTCTACAATGTGCTACAGCCGCTCATTATGCCGATGGTGCATCGAAGAGCACCTGGTCGGATCGTGACGATTTCATCGATTTCTGGTCAGCTGGGGAACCGGGGGCAGGTCAACTATAGTGCGGCAGAGGCGGGAATAATTGGCGCTACCAAGGCACTGGCCATTGAATTGGCCAAACGCCAAATTACCGTCAATTGCGTTGCACCAGGTCTCATCGAAACCGAAATGATTCAAGGCATTCCGCTGGAGCAGATCCTAGAACATATTCCGCTGCGTCGCATCGGTAAACCGGAAGAGGTCGCCGGGGCGGTTAGTTTTCTCTTCAGCGATGATGCGGCCTACATTACACGGCAGGTTATATCGGTCAACGGAGGATTGGCATGAGAAGACGAGTCGCAATCACAGGCATGGCCGGAATAAGCCCGATCGGCAATGACTGGGCGACAGTGCGTGAACACCTGCAAAGTTATCGAAATGCGGTCGTAAAGATGGAGGATTGGTCGCAGTATGAGGGCCTGAACACACAACTCGGGGCGCCGGCTGCGGACTTTAAGTTACCCGAGCACTACACCACAAAAGCGACCCGCAGTATGGGTCGTGTGGCCTTGATGGCGACGCGAGCTACGGAGCTCGCCTTAGGCGACGCCGGTTTACTAGACGATCCACTTGTCAAAAGCGGTAAACTCGGCATCGCGTATGGCTCATGCGCTGGAACGCCGAGCGCAATGTGCGATTTCGCTAAGATGGTTGATGAAAAGTCAACACGCGGTATTTGTGCCACGACATATATTAAGAGTATGGGACACACGGCAGCTGTCAATATTGGTATTTTTTTTGGCATCACTGGTCGTATAATTCCGACGTCCAGCGCCTGCACCTCCGGTAGTCAAGGTATCGGCTACGCGTACGAGGCGATTCGCAATGGACAACAACAAGCAATGATCGCCGGGGGCGCTGATGAGTTATCTGTTGCGGACGCTGCCGTCTTCGATACATTGTTTGCGACGAGTATCCGCAATGATGCCGCGCACACCACACCGCGACCGTTTGACGCCGAACGCGACGGTCTTGTGATCGGCGAAGGAGCCGGAACCCTAATTCTCGAAGACTTGGACCACGCCAAGGCGCGCGGCGCCGCTATTTACGCCGAGGTCGTTGGATTTGGCACCAATAGCGATGGTTGTCATGTGACGCATCCGAAGGCGGAAACCATGCAGGTCGCGATTGAACTGGCCCTGGCCGATGCTCGAGTAGAGCCGGAATCGATAGGGTACGTCAACGCGCATGCGACTGGTACGGAGCACGGAGACATTGCCGAATCTGAGGCTACCAACAAGATCTTCGGCTCGCGTCCGCCGATCAGCTCATTAAAGAGTTATATGGGGCATACACTCGGCGCCTGCGGAGCTCTTGAGGCGTGGTTTACGATTGAGATGATGCGCGAGGGCTGGTTTGCGCCGACCGTAAACCTCAAGGAGCTGGACGGCCGCTGCGCCGAACTCGATTATATAACTACCGCAGTGCGAGGTCTCGACTGCGAATACGTAATGTCCAACAATTTCGCATTTGGCGGTATTAACACATCACTCATTTTCAAAAGGGTAATCTAATCACAGGCGGGAGGTTGTATGTTGAAAGTCTTCTTCAGCATATGCATTGCTTTAAGCGGTCTACTGTTTATTGCGTCCCGGGTGAATGCGCGTGATGATAAGCTGCTACTACCGATAGCAGACGTGCTCAATGGACCGGATGCTCAGAAGAAACTGGACAGCTCAATAAAATTCTTTTTTGGGAATCAACCGCACCCAAAGATCATTACGAATTTCCAAAGCGATGTAACCAATCTCAAAACAAACGCGTTCAACAAGACCGATCAAAGGGCCTGTGAATGGGTTTTTCTATCGGCTCTTTTGTCGCTCGAAAAACGAGCCAAGCAGTTGGGCGCAAATGCAGTTGTCAACATCATCAGCTATTACCGGAAAGTCCCGATGTCTAGCGATACACAGTACGAATGCCACGCCGGCACTTTGATGGCCGGGGTCGCACTTAAAGGCGATTTCGTGAAAATTGAGACACCCTAGTGACGATCCTTATCAATACGACACAAAGTTTAATGAGACTGACACACATTATTCTGATGGTGTTAATGATCGCGGCATTACAAGCATGCGGTTTCGCGCATGTTCGTACCAACGTGGCAATATCGAACTTGAAGAGCTACCGCTATGCGGAACCGGGCAAAGTAACCGTAAGCTCGGCGGAGCAGAACGAGAACTTGCAAAACGTCAATCGGGAGATGGAAGCGTTTGTGACATCCGAGCTCGAGGAGTTGTTCACACGCAACGGACTTCGTCGTCACGCCGCAGGAGAGGTGAACGTTCCGAGGTTGAAATTCGATGTCGACGTTCAGATCGTGTACGGTAGCCGAGGCAAGCGCTATATAACTTACGGCATTGGTGGCGCGGGAGAGGGAAAGGTCACGACGACGCTATGGGTCGTCGACGCGGACACGGGCGAAACGGCGTACCAAGCGTTGTCAGAAAGTACTTTGAGCGTGGGATTCTTCGGCGGCAGCATGAGATCGACTATCAAAGAGAACATTCACAAGCTGCTGGAGCAATATCCAAACTAGTGAACTAGTTCCCGCAACCGGTTACTGCTTCCGTTTACTTGACGCAAAATGCCGATCCGTAGTATTGGGGGCTACGCGTTAAGTCCTTTGATCAATTTTTATCCGAGTCTCATTCATTGGAGCAACGATGAAAATAATTTTTGCAATTGCGATTCTGATTTTCGCGGGTTGCGCCGCATCTCCGGAAAAATTGGAAACCGTCGGCCGGCGCGAATCCGGGCGCATGGCGCCGCCGACAAAGCGCTTTTCGAGCTACGCGCTCTATGAGCTAAAACCCATGATCTTGGCTCCGGTCCTTCGCGACGAAGAGCGCAAAGTCAAAGCCGCAGGCGAACTCGAAGCCGTTCTCCGCGCCAAGATTCAACCCTTGTTGAATGAGTGGCAGGCGGCGCCGGCGGAAGGCAGGTCCGGCACGCTCACGATCGAGCCGCAGCTGGCCGATTTGAGAATCATCAGCGGGGGCGCGAGGTTCTGGGCGGGAGCGTTCGCCGGCGATTCGAACATCGATATGGATCTTTCCATCACCGACCAGAGCAGCAGTCAGATAGCAAAACCGCGCATATCGCAGCACGCGGGCGCCTTAGCGGGCGGTTACTCAATCGGCAAAACCGACCAAAACCTCCTCGATTATATCGCCAGTACCGCTTACTTCTACCTGAAAGATAATTATTGAGATTCGGACGGAACGTCTTTAATCCTAGGAGGAATTAGATGAAGGCATTGATTTGGGGAGCGCTTGCGGCCTTCTGTTTATCTGCCGTGTCGGCGGACGCCAGGAACATTACACACATGATGCAAATTTCAAATGCTATGGAATCGCTTGACGTACCGGAAAAGCCCAGCGGTTCCATCAAATTCGTTTTCGGCATGGATAAGCCACCGAAGGTCAAAACAATAACCAATCAGAGGCTGGTTCGTAAAGTCTCGCTTCGAGCAAGCAGCAACCTAACGGCGTGCAATCAAGCGTTCATGTCGATCCTGGCCGCGTTCGAGCAAAAAGCTAAAGAAATGGGCGCCAATGCGGTTGTAAATATCGTTAGCAGCTACGGTAGGCAGCAGATGGCGAGCGCTACGCATTTCGAATGCCACGAAGGCAGCGGCTATATGGCTGTGGCACTGCGAGGCGACTTTGTTACTATTACCGATCTCTAGATCGGCCGAACCTGCAGCGTTATTGTACTTGCTGAATTGCACGCAGATTAACGAGAAAGATGATCCTCATTTCGCTAGTTTCCTGTGCAGTAGCGAACGGGAGAGGTACGACAGCTTTTCGAGCCGCGAGCGGCGACGTCAATTCTTACTCGGACGGATGCTGCTAAGATCCGCGGTATCCACCGCAACCGGGCTGCCCGCGAATCGAATTGCGTTAATTGAAAGGCGCGGCAGCGCCCCCCTACTCCTATCCCCCGACCCAACGGCCTGGAATTTCACGTTTAGCATCTCGCATAGTCGTCAGTGGGTTGCATGCGCGATCGGAATCGGCTGCCGACTAGGAGTGGACATAGAAGTTAACGATCCCACTCGAGAGTTCCAAGAGATAAGCAGGGTCATCTTCCATCCCAATGATCACCAGTGGATCGCGAGCCAAGAAGGCGCCGACCAAGAGCGGGCTTTCTATAAGCTGTGGTGTATTAGAGAGGCGTTGTTGAAAGTAGCTCCGGAAGCGTGGGAGCAAACACCCTCTCTTGGCGAGCTTGCCGGCTGGTTTGCTTATTCATCCGTACAGGACGGATTTACCACCGCCCTCTGCAGTAATCGGCCTTTAAAAACGCTGACCAGGGCTTACCTGTCGGAACTTCAGTAATCGGCTTAAAGTCGCGGCAGCCCTATTTTATGAGCCCTACTCAAAGCGGCGTCCGAAGTACCAGTTACGCCGGAACCGGCCGAGGCGAGCGAAAAAGACGAACTTATCCACAGGTTTAAAAAATTAGGAGAGGCTAAAAATTCTTTTGTAATAGGTAGGAAATTCTTTCAAACGGCCGAAAACTCAACACATTCAGGCGGTGGGTCCGATAATTAGCCAATATGTAAACTTACGGTGTTTTTCATGAGATTTCAGGTGCTTACAAGTTTATCAGCATCGGAATCTCCATATCCTCTGTTCATTCGTTAGGCAAACTATCCGCCCGCAATGTAAGACCTCCGGCCCTGGAAGTTATTATTCAGAAGGTGGCTTAAAAACGCAATTTCTACCGGGATACCTTACCCCCCTTCCCCATTCGAGTTTTGCACCCAGGATTGTCGGGTTACATCATCCCTCTTTCATTTTGAACCAGTTCTCTCTCCTTCAACTGTCTGTTCGGACACAGTTTTTCGAAGTTCCGTTAAGGCTTACTTAACCCCGAACCTAGGGTTGTGCGCTCTTATTCCGCGCCCTTTGAGCCGGGCCCATTTTCCGGCTCCAAGATACATATCACCGACATCAGGTGACTTTAAGGTTGAGACAGATCGCCGGCCTAGGCCAGCTGCTGAAAACGTTCGAAAGTGTCCTGCTGACAAGATCACCTGCTGACAAGATCAATGGTCATTCAGTCGCCCTCACCTGCCGCTCCACATACTTCAGGGAGGACGACATGTCTAGCAATTTTTTAGCGGACGGCATACTTGATAGGCGATCAAACGTTCGGCTTTAAACCTGCGGATTAATACGGCGAACCGCCCACACGAGCCCACAAACCGAGGCGCAGCAAGCGACACTGACTAGTGAACTACAACAAAATCGCAGACTTTTAAAATCGCGATTACTACCGAGAGCTACCGATTGCTCTCCGAAACTGGTACAAAACCGGAACGTTTCGCTGACCAGCTAATTCGAGGATCTAGCCAAGCAAGAAAACCGGGCATAGCCTTCGCTCATTAATTGTGGCTGTTTTGTAATCCCCTCCTATTCAGATTATAATTGCTGCGTTCAACCTCTGACTAAAATTCGCTGCTGACACACAGTCACGAACGTCCGAAATTTCCGAATGCTGAAATTTATTCATCAACGATGGGCTGATTTGTACTTCGGCATCGGCATTTTCATTACGGCCTTCATCGTTCGTTTCATCTATCTACATCAAATTCAAACGATTCCCTTATTTTACAACCTCGGTGGAGATCCTCTGACGTATGACTTGTGGGCACAACGGATCGTCGCGGGAGATTGGCTTGGTTGGGGAGTATTTTATCAGGCGCCTTTATACCCTTATTTTTTAGCCGGGTTAGAACTCATCCTTGGGCATAACCTTTGGTCTGTACGCATAGTTGAGATCACGCTCGGCGCCGCGGCCTGTAGCCTCGTTTATATCGCCGGCCGGGACCTTCTCTCGGCCAAAACGGGTATTGTCGCGGGGCTCCTGCTGGCCTTTTATGCTCCGGCGATTTTCTACTCGGCGCTGATAGACAAAACCGCGATCGACCTCTTTCTCGTCGCACTGCTGCTCGTCTTCCTGGGCAAGAACTCGCTATCACTTAAAGGCACCGCTGCGCTGACCATCGGGGTTACACTCGGACTTTTAGCACTCTCACGCGAGAACGCTCTTATATGGGTCCTCCCGATCTCATCTTGGTTTTGGCTGCGCACCGATGTGCGAAAACGTCTCCACAGCCTCGCATGGTTTGCGGCAGGTTTGTGCCTGGTTCTATTACCCATAGGATTGCGCAACTTCAAAGCCGGCGGCGAGTTTACCCTCACCACATCGCAAGCGGGAGCTAACTTCTTCATCGGCAATAACCCTTACGCCGACGGCACCTATGCGTCGGTTAGAACGGCGACCGGCGATCACCAGTTCGAAGAGGCCGAAGCCACCGAACTCGCCGAGCAGCTTGTCGGTCATCCGCTTTCGCCCGCGGAAGTGTCGCGTTTTTGGTTTCAACGATCTTGGGAATACATCCGGTCGCAGCCCTTGTCATGGATGCGTCTTTTGCTGCGGAAGTGGTTTCTTACCTGGAACATACGCGAGATCGAGGATTCCGACGACTTCTATATCTATCAGCAGTGGAGCCCGCTGCTGAAGACGCTCGGACGCGGCGGCAACTTCTCGGTGCTCGCCGGACTCGCCGCGGCGGGTTGTATTTTTACATGGAGGCAATGGCGCAAAGTCTGGTTACTTTATCTGATGGTCGGGAGCTTTGCTTTCGGCGTCGCCCTTTTTTACGTGTTCGGCCGCTACCGGTATCCCATGATACCTTTCCTCGCCTTGTTCGCCGGAGCCGCGATCGCCGAGGCGCAACCGTTGTTCAAGCAACACCAGTATAAAACATTGCTGGTCGCAGCTTCGGCGTTCGCTCTATCCGCGGCCTTTACGTACTTTCCTATACCCGTTTCATTGTCGCCCTCGGCGGAAGGCTACAATAATCTTGGACGCGCTTACGAGGTGAAGGGCGAGCATGACTTCGCGGTTAGGAATGCGCAGCAGGCCTTGCGCGTTGACCCCAATTACGGAGTCGCTCATTTCAACCTTGGCAATGTGTACGCAAACCTGGGACGACGTATGGAAGCGATTCATGAGTATCGGGACGCGATTCGAATCTTACCTCGTTTCGTGGAGCCCAGAATCTATATCGCCCGTGATTTGGCGTCCATGGGTGACACTGCCGCAGCGATGGCCGAATATCGGGAAGTCCTGCGAATCCGGCCAACGCCGGACGCTCATGCCGATCTCGGCAGCATCCTGGCGAGCCAGGGCAAATTTGATGAAGCTATCGAACACTACCGCGCTGCCGTCAGGCTCGACGGTTCGGCCGTTCAACTCAGGCTAAGCCTTGCGCTGCTTTTGATTAAACGCGGCAGGCTGGATGAAGCGGCGGAAGATTACCGCCAACTCATAAGAATGAATCCAACCCTTGCCGAGGCGCACAACAACCTGGGATTGATTTTAGCGAGTAAGGGGAAGGTCGACAGCGCAATCGAAGAATATCGCGAGGCGATACGGCTTAAGCCGGATTTCGCCTTGGCGCACACAAATCTGGGCGATGCGTTAGTTATCGAAGGGCGATCTGACGAGGCTATTTCCCATTTTAAAAAAGCCCTAGAGTTGGATCCCAATCTGGTCAGCGCTGGAAGCAGCTTAAACAAGGCATTAAATCAAAGTCCGTCCTCAGCAGCCGCGTCTAAATAAACGAGGTCATAATGTTTTCTATTGTGATATCTTTTGCTGAGCTGCTGCGTCGGAAGAATCCTTCTGAGCGAGCTTGTTTATGATGTTTTCGAAGTAGTCGATCGCGTAGGCGCCCCTGATCGGGACGCCGTTGAGCAGAAAGCCCGGAGTGCCGGTAAAGCCCATCTCCCCGGCCTCTTTTACGTCGGCGTCGATCGCCGCCGCGACATGCTCGCTCTTGAGGTCGGCCGCCAGCCGGTCGAGGTCCACCCCTAAGCTCTTAGTCGTCTGTTCGTAAAAGCTCTCGCTCAACTGGCCCTGATTTTTAAACACGATGTCGTAGAAGTTCCAGGCCTTATCCTCGGATTGCAGCGAGATCGCCTCCATGTAGCGCGCAGCCGGCAGCGCCTGCGGATGAATCGATGAAAGCGGCAGATGCTTATAGACGAACCGCAGATCGACGCCGTACTTCTCCCTGAGCTTCTCCACCGTCGTATAGCTGTTGCCGCAGTATGGGCACTGGAAGTCCGCATACTCCACCAGCGTATATTTCGCCGCCTTGTTACCGCGTATCCTCGTCTGCTCCGAGATTTTCGGCTTATAGGGATTCTTCAGCGACTCCTCGAGCGATCGCTGCTCTTGAGCAAGGCGCGCTTCGCCGACGGCTTCGTTGATGATTTGCAGGACCTCGGATTTATGAGTCTTAAGGAATTCAATAATAATTTCAGGATGATCCTTGAGCGCCTTCTTCAGAGCGTCCTGCGCGATTTCTTGAGAGTAGGCGTTTGCGCCGAAGATTAAAAGAATCGTGACCGCTATAAAGATACGAGAAAAAAACATAAATCGCCTCATTACGTGAAATCCCTACATACGGAATTCAAGATTCAAGACCTGACCGCCGACTACTTCTTATTTAGTGGAGCGCATTTTGTTTAGCTTTAGTTGTAGTGGAGGTTTTCAAGTTCGCCTTCTCTTTAACACCAGGTCTTCATCTGGTTCGAGATAATGGATTAGACCCGCTTTGTCTGTTTTAATCAGTACACCTGATTTCAGGTAGTCCCAATCCTTTTTCGGATATTTTTCGCTGTATTCACCGTCATCAATAGAACATACAACTACGCCATTACAGCCTGCCCAAAGCTCAACCTCATCGCCAACTTTTACAACTTCGTTATCAGTATATTTCATGTAGTTCTCCCTATTGCCTTACAGGGGTACTGAACCCGGCGGTGGAGGCTGATCTGTCGTGCCAATTTTATTCCAAAAACACTCACAGGTTTTTGGGTTTTGGCGCATGATATAAATATGTACATGCGTGCCAGGAAAAGGGTAGTGCTTCCTACCAGGGGGCACTTCATCAATACGGTATCCAAGCGTTCCCTCAGGTGGAACACAGGGTGGGCACCCAGGACAGCTGAAAATCGCGTCAACTGCTTTTTGTATTTCATCACCGAGGTAATAATTGATAACCGATCCAACGGCATATCCGGCACCTAAGGCAGCCGCTCCGGCACCAATAACTGTCCCTACTCCAGCAGCACCAACTGCCGAGTTAAGCGGCAGTCCGATTACGCTGCCCAAGCCAAGAGACCCGGTAAACAAACCAAAAGGATCTGTCGAATTAACGGGGTTATTTCCCGTATAATTGTAGAGATTAAAATCTCCTCCCATGAATTCAAGCGGATCTTCGCTTATAAACCTTTGCAGTCCTGGATTGTAGTACCTAGCCCGGTAATAATATAGGTTTGTTGCATCATCCTCCCTGCCGGTGAACCGCAAAGGATTGCTATTAGCAATGCCAGAGGCAATCGCTGTGCCAAAAGGTTCATACGTGTATTCTGTCTGCACCGTACCGGCAGAATCAGCCAAGGCAATAATAGAGCCAAGCGCGTCTGACAGAAGATGGGCAGTCGTTCCTGTTGCCACATCAGCACGCGTCAGGAACTCATCTATGCCAAAACCGGCAATGATATTGGCGAGGACTGTGGTCTCGGACTTTTCTTGCACGACGTTATCGCTGTCAAATAAGAATTTAAACGAAGCGCCATTGACAGTCTTCTGCTCTCTCCTTCCGATGGCATCATAGGCAAAACTTGCGTTAAGTCCCGGGCCACTGATGCCGGCCAACTGATTTCTCGCGTTCCAGTCGTACGTGGTGAGACCACTTACGTCCTGAACTTTCCATAAATTTCCGTTATCGTCATAGGTTAGCGTTTTGTCCCCGAATGCAGAATTGTGTCTATTTGCATCGTTATAACTTGTCGTTGTGACAGCCTGCGGAATGCCAGTTCTCGCCCAAGTTCCGCCTACACCTATCCGGCTTCCGGCTTTGTCGTAATTGTAAGTCAGGTCACCCAGCACTGCCGTGCCAAGTTTATATGTAATGCTGGTCACTCGTGAGGCGTCGTCGTAGCCGTATTGAACTAGGATACCGTTAGGCAAGGTTAACGATGTTCTTCTCCCTGCATCGTCATAGTCAAAGCTGACCGTCGATGTTCCTTGGGTGATCTGTTTCAGACGATTAGCATCGTCGTAAACAGGATAATTTACTGTCGGCTGCCCCGCGATCGTCATACTGGTTCGCCGGCCTGCGTTGTCGTAGGTGTAATTAACAGTTCCTTGTGGTGTAACTTCCTGCTTCAATCGATCGAAGCCATCGTAATCACGCGTGATGGTTCCCGCGTTAGAGTCGATGATCTGGTGGAGGCGATTGCCCTTATCGTAAATAAAGTCCGTTGTCGATGAGTCGTTGTAGATGGCTTTCTTTCGCCGATTGAGTGAGTCGTATTGGTAGGTAGTGAGCTGGCCTTTTCTATCGGTGAACTGCGTTAAATTTCCATTGAGGTCGTACTGATTGTAAGTCTCGCTATGCAAAAGCGGATCTTTTCTCTCATCCAATCGGTCGGCATTAAGTTTATAATTATAAAGGGTCTCCTTGCCGCGTGCGTCGGTTACTTTTTTTAGATTATTGTTCAAGTCGTACTCGAATGACGTCACCCCTAGCAGCGAGTCGGTAATCGTCCTAAGATTCAGCGCATCATACGTATATAAACTCACGTTGCCGAGCGGATTCGTCACCGCTTGTAGCCTGCCCGCGGCATCCGTAAATCTCGTCGTGACGTTCCCCAAAGGATCGGCAATCGTTGCAAGATCACCGGTTATGTACGTAAATTGCGTTGTATGGTGCAGCGGGTCTTCGATCGATATCGGCTGGCCCGCGGCATTGGGCGTTATCGTAGTTATTTTGCCGAGTGGGTCTTGAATCGTAGTAAGATTTTCTTTGCTGTCATAGCCGAATGTCGTAACGTGATTCAGCGGATCTTTAATTGTCTCGATTTGATTGAAAACCGGCTTATAGGTAAATGTTGTTGTTAGCGCACTCAGTGGATCCTGTGCCATCCGGGTAACCGTCAGTACATTGCCTTTTGAATCGTAAGTGTAGGTAGTTTTCCGGTTCTGGCTATTTATGACGAGAGGGTCGGTCATGGAAAGTAAAAGATTGGTTCCAGTTTGTCGCTCGTAGATAAAAGCCTGCTCGTCAACAGTTCCTAAAGCTCTCGTCTCGCCGGTAGCAAATCCGTCGGCGTTGAACGTAACCCGTCGTACAAAGCTTCGTGGATCGGTAACGTCCGTCTGAATAGTTTTGCCGTTACCGTCGAGCACATAATCGAGGGTATATATTCCACCGTCGGAAAGCGTTTGGTGTTTGACCTTTCCCGCAGCATCAAAGAGATCGTTCGTAACCACGACGATGTTGCGCGGGTTTTTAACCGAATTCATCCGAGACAAACTATCATATCCGTATTCCCACACTCCCCCGTTCGGGTCCGTGACAAAATGTAGTTCCCCAGTCGGGTAATAAGTGTACAAAACCGTTCTGCCGGAATTATCTTTCGCTTGATTGATACGGTTATTCACCGTATCGTTGGTAAGCTCGATCCAACGACCGCTTGGGTAAGAGGTGATTTTGGTTACGTTACCGTTGTTATCCCTTGCGACATCCTGAGCGTTGCCGTTTCGATCTTCGATACGAATTAAACCACCTTGGCCCGGCCTTGTTGCCCCGAAGCCGTCGCGGAATTTGTAAAGCATTCCGTCTTTGAACTTGAGGTCCCAACCGCTCCCGTTCCAAGATATTCTCGATTTATAAAAACGTGTCGACGTTAAAGTGTGCTCGTATACTGCAACCGTGAAGTCGTTGCCTGCGCCGCCGTCAATGCGGGTGTAGTGAACTCGCGTTCCATCGTCGAGGATTAAATCGATGAATGTATACGGCAACGTATCGCCCACGAGAAAATAATCGTAGGAATGGCTCGCTCCAATCCCAAATGCACGAGAAAATGTATCGCGGGTTCTGTAGGAGCGCGTTAGGGTGAGCGGTATGACATCGGGCAAACTTAGATCAACATGGGTGTGCTGAAATAGACCAGTGTTGAGATCAACAGGATCTGCGCCTTTACAGAAGGGGCATGGCGGACCTTCTGGCGGTTCAGGGCCTGGGGCCTGTACCATCGCTCCCGTAAACTCCCTAATCCCAATTCCTGGATCGGGGACGATCTGCTGTCCGGCTTCCGTAACCGTTCCCAACCCGTAGACGTACCAGCCCTCGTATTCTGGATTGTAGTGCCAAAATTTAAACCGCGTACCCGGACGCAACGAATTCTCGGTGAAATTCGGATACACCAGCCTGATTCCCGAACTACCGCGCACGTAGCCGCCGCCGGGCTGGATCGTGAACAGCGCCGGCGTGACGACGCCTTTAGGCAACGGGAACGGCGGCCGGTCCTGAGGGATGCGCGTTATATTGATCTCGTTCGTAACATCCCAATCGTGGTCGTAGAGCACGGTGCCTGGAGGAATGTGTACTTCCAGGCCGGGAATCTTCGGCGTCGTGACGACGACTTCGGCATTCGCCGGTGAAGGAACTGTCGTTGTATTCGTTACGTCGATCTTCGGCAGCCAAATCGTGAACGGCAGGACATTCGTCTGCCCCGCCGCGATCTCCAATCCGTATTCGAAAATCCCATAGCCCCATTTCGGGTCCTCGACGCCTGAGTTCGGATTGTGGCCGTGCCGCGCGTCGATCAGAAGCTCCGACCATTCCGCTTCGATCGGGTCGAGCAAAAAGCGGCCGGTATTGTCGGTTTTCGTCTTTTTCTGCTCTGCGCCGTAGCCGATCTCGAGCGTGACGTTCGCCAGCGGCTCGCCTCTGAGATCGAGCACCTGGCCCGCCAGGGCGGTGACGCCAGGATTCGCTTGTAATGGCGGTAGGTCCTGCCAAGACGAGTGCGGCTTACCGTCTTTCAGCTCGCCTTTCCAGACATAGCCGTCGTCGTCGGCGCCGCTCTTCGAACCTTCGGGCGTTAGCGACGGCGATGTTCCCGGGCCGCTGCCGGTCGAACCCGATCCTCCGGCAGCGGACCCTTCTATCGTGAAACTGAAGCTCGTTACGGGAAGCAGGGCTCTGTTTCTGTCGACCGGGCCGTTGAGTGTCACCGTATAAGTCGTCCCCGGGGCCAACGAGCTGTCCGGAGTAATGAAGGCAAGCATGCCGTTTTCTGCCGGCACAATCTCGGCCGTCTCGATTCTGCCAGGACCGCTCAGAATGACGGTATCGGCATTGACCGTCTCCACGCGCATAGGCGTCGAGAAGCGAATCGCAATGACAGCGTCGCCCGCAGCATCCGTCGCTCCGTCCACGGGAATGGACGCAGCGAGCTGCGGTGTATGAGACGCCGATTTCAGATTTTGTACTTCGATCGATGAAACGGGGATAAATTGCTCGGTCGAGGGATTGAATAGCTCACCCCCCGACAAGCCGTCGCCATGCCGATCGAGGCCGCCGGACAAAAGCACGGTGCCGTCCGCCAGCAGCGCAGCCGTGTGGCCGTATCGCGCATCGTTCAGGTTCGAGCTGAGACGATCCATCGCCCCGTCTTCAAAATCCCAAAGCTCCGCGTCGTTGACCGCATTTCCCGCCGCCGACAAACCTCCCGCGAAAAGCACAGAGCCATCGATGAGCAACGTCGCCGTGTGTTTTGCGCGGGGGGTCAATCCAAGCGATGGGAGGGTTCGAAAACTGTTCGAGTCGCTATCATACAGCTCCGCATCTTCAACCAATTTACCGTCAGCGCCGAAGCCGCCGAAAATGAGCACGGTCCCGTCCGGCAGCAGCGTCGCCGTGTGCCACGCGCGGGCTCGGTTCAGCGACCCCAGCGGAATTAGATTTGAAGTGTGCGGGTCCCAAATGGAGGCCGAAGATATAGCCAGCGCATTTGTACCTTCGCCACCTGTAAGCAGCCAACGTCCATCCGGTAGAAGAGTGAAAGATCGGCCAGCTTTGATATCGGAGGGTGGAAAATCTTGTGGACCGGATAAAGAAGAGAACAGTAAAAGTATAACAGTTAGCAGCAGGAGAACGGCAGTTTTCGAGGGATGAAGCGTTTTCATTTTTTCGCTTCTACTGTTGATTCATAATTAGGGGTTGCTGAGAGATAAAATTTCCGTTGGCATCGGTAACCGTAACCGTCGTCCCGATCATGCTAACACCGCATGGATTACACCCGGCCGATATCATTTGCGGGCTGCGCTTATCGCACCGAAATTGCTGGGTAGCGCGTACACCGGCGCAGGTATCGGTAAATACAGGCAGGCCACAGCTTGGTGTGGTAAAAGAGCTGAATACTTTTGTGGTGTCGAGACCATCACAACCCCCAAGCAACGCGTCGAATGAAGGGCAAGATGGGAATGTAACAGTCCCTCCGTTAGACGCTCGTTCTGAGTCGTCGCATTTATATGCGATGACAACCCGACTAAAGCTATTGGCACAAACAGTATTATCCTGCCGTGTGTCATTCGATTGTATGACATAGGCGTCTCCGTTTACGGCGCCTCCCGTGTTCGGAGGCGGCGTCAGGGTAGCCCTGCTTCTATCCGAGACGGAGGGCGTGATAGTTCCTTTTGTAGTGGACCAGTTATACGGCGGTTTCCCTCCCGTTGCCGCGAATGTTAGTGAAGGGCTACCAACGCCGCAGGCAAGCACGCAGGAGCCGCCGTCGCAGCTGAGGCTGAGCGGATTGCTGCCAGGAGTCGTTTCAGTGACGCTTAGATTGATGCTGCCGATCGAGCCTATTCCGTTCACTGAGAGGCTATACGAGCCGGTGTCGGGCAACTGCACCTTGAAGCTAGCGCCGGCTTGCGGCACCCCGGGGCTTGAGAACATCACACTTCCGTTCGGCTTCAGTAGATTAACGTTACTCTTGCGATCCGGAAAAGTGACACTGCCCATCTGCACGTTTATCCACTGCCCGGCTGTGCCGTCGAAAACGACGAGCCCGATTTTTTTGACCGTAGTAATGTTGACGGTCACATTGCTTCCAATTGAAGTACGGGCGGTAAACTCGACGTCCGCCGCCGTGAACGGAGCAGGCGGAACGAAAAAGTCGGCGCTGCTCGTCGCACTGCCGCGCGGCGTCGTAACGGAAATTTTGCCCGAGCCGGTGGCATTGGGAACAGTCGTATTGATCGTCGTCGCAGTGGAGGACGTGACGCCGGTGAGTGCGGAGTTGAACCGGACATTGTTATTTGCCGCGGTCGTGTTGAAGTTCGTCCCTGTAATGGCGACAGAGGTGCCTGCCGTGCCTTTAGTAGGATTAAAACTGGAGATCGTCGGTGCGCTAGATGCGGTAACCGTAAACGGCACAGAGCTGGCTGCCGAGCCACCAGGGGCCGTCACATTGATGAGCCCCGATGTTGCACCTGGAGGCACGGTAACTGTTAGAGAAGCGATCGTCGCAGAGCTAACTGAAGTCGCTGTGCCGTTGAACGTAATCGTGTTCTGATTTGGAGTTGTGCTGAACCCTGAGCCTTGAATCGTAACAGTCGTATTAGCAGGACCGCTCTTTGGCTGAAACTCGACGACAGAAACTGTCGAAGAGGCGTGGCGGTCGATCGACAGAAGGTTCCCCACGGCGTCGTAGTTGTACACCGCAGTGTCGCCGGTCGGATCTACGACAGCTTTCAGCCGACTCAAGTCGTCGTAGATGTAGGTGATCGCAAGAGTCACTGTGAAGGTCACGCCGTTGCTGGCGATCCCGCCGACGGTCACCACGACGGGTCCGGTGGTCGCGCCGGCCGGAACGGGAACAACGATGCTAGTCGCGCTCCAGCTGGCGGGGGTGGCGGTGGTGTTGTTGAAAGTGACTGTGCTTGTCCCCTGCGTCGCGCCGAAGTTGAAGCCGTTGATCGTTGCCGAAAAACCAACAGGTCCGGATGCCGGCAACAGACTCGTAATGGTCGCCCCACCGGAGACTATGATGGTACCTGTCGAAGCGAGACAGTTGTTGGTCTCGTTAGATTCAGCGACAGCACCTCCACTGTCCGCACATGCGCCAAGAAAGTACGTGCCCGAAGCAAGTCCTGCCGGAATCGTTACGTTTACGCTGCCGTTTGAGTTCGTTGAAGCGGCGAGACTTGGCACCGAACGAGTCCCGGTAAGTAGCGGATCGGAAGTTGTGATAACGTTATCCAGAGACAAGCGATAATTCGTCGTCGACGCCGCTGCGGAAGTGTTGCCGTTGTTCGCAGTCGTATCCGTAACGCTGAAGCTCGTTCCTTGAGCAGCCGTCGCCGGCGGGTTGCTTATAACAGTAACCATAAGGTCGGGAGCGGTAACTGAAAATGTATTGCTGGTCGCTGAGGTGAGCCCGGTGGATGCCGCTACTAGGGTATACCCATTCGCCGCTTTATCGATTGAGAGATCGTTGAAGCTTGCTATACCCGATGATGCACTCTTTGTTGTCGTTCCACTCAGCACAGCTCCGCTGGGATTCGTGCCGATCGACATACTGATGGAAGCACTGGAGGATGTGACGACATTACCAGCACTGTCCCGGATCGCGACGGTCGGGGGTCCTGAGATAGAAGTCCCTAAACTTACGCTCCCGGGCTGTGTGGTGAATGCAAGCGAAACGGCGGAGCCAATGACCGCAAAGGATGCGCTGTCGCCCGCTGTGAGCGTATCGCCACTAGTCGCAGTTGCCGTAATAACGACGCTAGTATCCGCCGGACTATAAGTCACGCCGCTGATGGTTATCTGATTTGTTCCGGCGCTGATAGTTCCGGTAAGTGTACCGCCCAGCGCCCCGCTGCCGGTTTTCAAGCTCAAGGAAACAGTAGTATCGTTGCTTACAGCAGCGGCGTTTCCACTACTGTCTTGGGACTGGACCGCTACAGGAAAAGAGCCGCCTACACTCGGATTGGCTCCGTTATTGACGGATGCAATGACCAGCTTTGTCGGAGAGTTAACAGTCAGCGTGTTGCTTACGGCGAATCGATTAAAGGCGCCAGGGCCTTCGAACAATCTGAATTGCCAAGAA
>DATDFM010000044.1:0-7684 GCA_036522635.1 Candidatus Udaeobacter sp.
GAAGCGGAAGTCTACGAGGCCGAGATCGCGCGCGAGAAAGCCGAGGTCGAAGAAAACCCCGAGGAAGAAATCGAAGAGATGTCCCTCTTTTATCAGCTCCAGGGATTCAGTCCCGAGGAAGCCCAGCGCATGGCGGAGCGGCTGGGCGAAAATCCCGAGCAGCTCGTGCAAGCCATGGCGCAAAGCGAGCTCGGCCTGTCCGAACATCGCTTCCCCTCGCCCTGGAAATCGTCCGCCTCGGCCGCGATCTCCACCGCCATCGGTGCGTTCATTCCGATCATCCCGTTTTTCTTTATGAGCGGAATCGCCGCGGTCGTCTGGGCGTTCGCCATCAGCATCGTCGCGCATTTCGCGGTAGGCGCGGTCAAATCACTTATCACGCTGCGCTCCTGGTGGGCGTCAGGTTTGGAAATGACAATCGTTGGCGTCATCGAAGCCGCCGTGACCTACGGCCTCGGTCTGGCCTTCGGTGCAATCTCATAGTCGGCGATCACCCAAATCCCTCACGGCGCGACAGCGAAGGCATTCACGCGAGGATTGGAAGGTCAGAAACATGAGTGTTAATTCAATGCTAACGCTATACTGGTACATCCGCCTCCCCCTGCAACATGACACCTCGAGTACATCGAGATTTGCCTCCGTTCATCCACGAAATCGGATGGCGATCGTTCCAGCGTCTGAGCAACGAATTGTTTTCGCATGAACCCGACATAGCGAAATCTGATGAATACGGAGTTCCGGGCCAAGGCCAACACGGAGTCGACCTGCTAGCGCTCGTCAAACCCTCCGGAGTGGAAGTCGCTCAATGCAAATGCGAACGGTCTTTTTCAGTTCGGAAAATCCGCCAAGCGTCGAAGGATTTTTTAAACTACTGGGCTCACTGGAAGAAGAAAAATGTTCGCCGGTTCATTCTATTCGTGTCATGTGACATCGACCGAACTGAGTTGCAGAATGAAATGCTCAGGCAACGCGGTCGTTTCGCAAAAAGAGGTATCTCGTATGAGATATGGGGCGCAACTACGATTCGGAACAAGCTGAGGCCGCATCGTGCGATTGCGCGCGCCTACTTCGATTCCGAAGAGATCGTAAACGCAATTTGCGGACCTGTTGTCGAGTCGGCAGCGACAGCCGCTGGAATCAGTGTAGTCGCACAGCGTTTAGGGATTTTTGCGACCGAGCTGGAGATATCGCGCGGTCAAGAATTAGAGGAACTGCGCGAATTCTCTCGCGCCGGTGAGCAGACCAAAGCACTAGAAGGTCTCACGAGACTGAAGAACTCATCGACGTGGGAAGATCACACTCGTCCTTTTCGAGCGAGAGTGTTGCGGTTCGAGGCTGCGGTCCGGCTGAACATCAAACGCGATGTAAACACCGCGGCAAGACTGGTGGAAGAAGCACGCACGCTCGATCCAAATGCTGATTTTCAAACAATCGATGCATACTTGGCCTACTGTCGTCGCGACATTGGTGTCGCGTTGGAAACTGTCACACCACCGAGATCAGCGGAAGCACGGAATCTGCGGTGGAACTTATTGCTCGAATCTGGGAAGCACGATGTAATCAGCGAGGAAGTTTCGAACGTCGACTTACCCAAGGATGCCGAGACGCATCGAATCCTGACGCTCTTAGCTTTGGCTCGCGGGGATGTAGCGCAAGCTCAAATCGAAATCACGCGGGCTGTGGCGCTCGGTGGAACACGAAGAAACATCCAGCTAGCGAGAGCAGCCGTTGATTACTTTTCTACGCTTTCACCTGCCGCAGAGGGGATGAAACGAGTGTCGTGGCCGGTACCCGTAAGCTGGAGTTTCATTAAGCGAGACGCAAGGTCAGTCGCCACTTTAAATGCGGCAGAAGCGGCGTTTTTGACCGCTCTCACACATTGCGATTGCACGCCATCGGAGCGTGAAAACCTCCAAGTTTGGCGCCTCGCGTGCCTATCCTGCATTGAGAGCCGGCAGTCCGAAGCGGCTGTCATTGCTCGGCAATCGCTTGCGGAAAACCCAACAAATTATGGTGTCATCGCCTGGGCTATGCACCGTGGATACAAATTCGACGAAGCTTCGACCGAGGAGGCACTTCGCCAACGCGTCGCGCAAGAGCCAGATGATCTGAACCTCTGGTCAACTCTTTGGTCTATTGTTTTTCGCGTTGGCGACCTCAAAAAGGGAGAAGCCATTGTCGACGAAGCGGAATCGGTCTTCCGTCGCTCGGGTCATACCGCTCTGTGGCTGTTTCATAAGATTCAATTCGTCGCTCGCAGAGATCCCACTCACGCGCAGGAACTGGCGCGTGAGCTCACCGATCCAGAACTAAAACAGTCGCTCGAATTCGCTGACCTCCGTACGGCTAGCAAAACCGTCAAAGGACGAAAAGTGCTCGCGAACAAATTAGCGGACGATTTTGCTGAGACTGGCAATTTCCGGAGGCTCTTCGAATGCTGCGAATTAAAGCTGAGGCTCGGCGATTTCGATTTTATCAAACAGCACGCCAAGCAATTGATTGATGGGATCGGCACCGCCCCGGCGTTGCGACTCGCGTTACAAGGTGTGTTCAAGACAGGCGACGCTGAGCTCTGCCTTTCTCTATTGCAGGAATATCGCCATCTGTTGCGGGACGGTAATTTGTCTCCCGACATGCGGCATCTCAAAGCCGTGTGTCAACACCAACTTGGCGCATGGTCCGAAGCGCTAGAAGAAGCCGCTCGGATCTATCACGAGCAGCGGAGCGTCACGACGTTCTCGGCGTATTTTGATCTACTGTTGCAGAGCGGCGATACGCGCCGATGCAGTGTCCTTGCTCGAGATCTACTCACGTTGCGCGGAGCGACCGCCGCTCATTGGCTGCGCGCTGCGAGCGTTGCCCGCCTGCATGATATTGAGTTGGCTAAGAATCTCTGGCGGTTGGCCAATCGACGGCCAATAAAAAATCTAAAGCTCGCAGGTTTCTCGCTCGATCTGGCGTTCAAGTTGGGAGTGCCGAACGAGGCAGAAGCAATGTTCAAACGGCTTCGGCGCCTGGCGCACGAAGGACGTGGGCCATTACGAGAACAATCCATCGATGAAATCATCACACTGTTTCAAGCACGCCGCGAAAGCGTTGATAAAATTGCGCACATATATGAAAGCGGAGCGGCACCTATTCATTTGGTGGCCGAAAAATTGAATTTGCCTTTGGCGATATTTTATCACGCGCAACTTGAGTCCAATCGAACGCAAGCAAATCTGCTGCGCAATCCGATCCTTTTTGCTAGAAGTGGTGCTCGTCCAATCGAGGCGATTCCGGCAAAGAGCTTGCTCGTCGACATTACAGCTCTGCTTCTCGCCAGCGACGTCGGCATTTTGGATGAAATCGAGCAGACGTTTACGCCAATCTACATTTCTCCGCATCTAACCGAGAGCTTGGTTGACCAGGTGGCTCAATTGATGCCCTCGCAGCCGGAGCGGCAGGAGTCGCGGCAAAAACTTCTAAACCTTGTACGCAACCGACGCGTCGCGCTCGTGGAACTCGTTGATACCGTGACCGTCGTGAGTGACGACATTCGACAGCAACTCGGTAAAGAAATCGCGAGCTTATTGGAGCACGCGAAAAAGTCGGACGGGGTTCTCCTGCACGATGGGCCTTTTCTTGCCGAAGGTTCACCGTCAAGACCGGTGGAGTTACCGTCGACTGTAGCGCGCTATATCGCGCCGCTCGCGGCGCTCGAAAATAGCTTGCGCGCAGATAAAAGCGACGCCGCCGTGCAAACCTTGTCGAACGACACGATAGTTCTATTGCCACATTATGTCATCGCATCGCTGCCGGCGGCAACGATCGAAGCCGCTGCCAGCCGGTTTAAATTAATGGTGGCTCACGACGCTGTTTCACAACTCGAAGCGGAAGCCGCAGAGGTCGACCGCAGCCGAGATCTTGCGAACTGGACACAGGGCGTTCTGGACCGCGTCCAGCGCGGCCTAACTATGGGCACCTACCGTGTTTTCAAAACTGTTCAATCAGGCAAGTCCAGACCGTACGAGCAATGCAACGCGCCAACCAAGTGTCTGTACGATGCTCTGCTTGCAACCGATTTATCAGAAGGTGTGACGTGGTGCGATGACCGCTCGGTAAATCGCCATATCCGAGGCCGTGGCCGAGTGATTGTAGGTATCTCAGAGATGCTTCAATTGCTTAAAGACAAAGGGTCGATTTCTACGAAAAAGTTTTTTGATGTCTTAATACGATTGCGTGAAAGCAACGCGAGATACATTCCGTTCGCTGCCGGCGAAATAGAGCATCATCTGTCGCAAGCACGGATTAGTGACGGACGGTTGGTCGAAACACCCGAGCTCGTCATGATTCGACGTTATGTAAACACGTGCATGCTGGATCGCGGAAAACTGCAGGCACCATTGGTCGATCAAAAAGGCAACATGCAAGTCCAGGAATACGAATTTCCGATGGGGCTGCGCCGATGCATTGACGCCGCTATGTTGGCGACTTGGAAAAACCGCGATAGCGATCTGAAAGACCGCACAGCACGGGCGGATTGGTTGCTTGACCAGCTGTATTTCGATCTACTTGGAATACGGCAGGCATTCGCCCAGCCAACAACCGCGCGAGATGTTCGCGACATGATTGCTGGCTCGGTCGGTATGCTATTTGGCGAAGGCATCGGATTAGATTTCCGGGTGAATGGCCGGACGGACGTTCCACCGCGCCAAGCGTTTTTCGATTGGCTAGACACTCGTCTGCTCAAGCCACTGACGAAGGTTGAACCAACACTCGTCTCACTCATCGCAAAAGTGATCGCAAATTTCATTGCCTCCAGTAGCAGCGACGAGTCGATTCGAGCCAAACCCGAATACGAAAGAGTAGAGCGCGTGATTTGGGCGCGATTCATTTACGATCTTCCGAGCGCCCTACAGGGTGAGCTCGATTTGCCTGTAGCGGTGCAGTCGCGGCTCGCGGTAACGATGCACGGTCCAAGCGTCAAGATAGCCGACAGAATGTATGATTATGAAGAATACAGTCGAGCGATCGCCGCTGCCGTTAACGGAGGAACCGGACACGTGCGGGACTGGGATGGAGCGCATGAGCTTACAATTAGACGGCTAGAATGGACTGACGACGACAGAATCACGGTCAAAGTCGAGAGCGCCGACGAGACCGACACTTTCAGGATCAGCGAGCCAGCGCTTCCAATACTGAGTGACTCGCTGCAAATACGCACGAAATTCATGCAGTCGCGGGCATACTGGTTCGACTGTCCGGCAGGAAAGCGCGAATCGGAAATTCAGAGGATTGCTACGCTCGAGTCGCCCGCCGATCGCTTTGAAGCTTTGGACGAATGGCGCAAGGGATCAGCAGAATTCAGATATCGTCGCCTAAGAGCGTTGCGTCATCAGCGCGGCAGTTTCACCAAGAGTGACCTGCTTCTGCCAAGATGGGATAGGCTGTTGGAGCATCTTCGAATTTCTCCGGCGAGTCCCGTCGATGTGGGGCTATCTACCGCAGCTGAAATCCTCGCGGCTGAAGAGGGGTTGATCTCCGCACTCGCGCGCTTGATGTGTTTACCAGTCAAGTTGCCTCAAAATGTCGAAGCACGCTGGCTCGAACTCACAGCTGCTGACGCTCAAACATTCTTCGATAAACTTTCGGCAGAGCCTCACTCGATCGTTGCAGACATTCATTTGCTCCGTCTCGCAGCACTACGTGGGAGCCCACAACTTGGCGTTCGGGCCGAAGAAATCGCATCACAGTTAGTTCATCCAACGACGAGCGAAGCGCGTTGGCATTGCTTTAAGGCACTACTCAGATTTATCGACAGCGAGTTCACCCACTGGCCACAGGGCCGCAGCCTCGATCCCTGGGTGCGACTCGCATGCATTTGGTACCACAGCTCGCGATTGTTCCCGCTGTTGCCTGACACCGATGCAGAGGTGCCGCGGTTCACAGAATGGCTGGAAAGCTACACAACGGTGTGGACAGAAGAAACTCTTGCGCGACATCAATCATTCTGGATCGACATTGCGCGCCCAACGAACATCACGCGCGCGGATCTACTCGTCCACGGGATTGCCGTGCTGCTCGGCGACCTCCCGTCTGCAGCTGCGGAACTGAAGATGCCGGAGAAACTGAAACCGCTGCTTGAAAACGGCACACTAGACACGACAAATCTTCAATTCGAACTGGCACGCCGGTCAGACCTTCGACCCAATAGCCTGCACACATTCCTCGGCCAGGCAACGGCGCTGCAAATTTTAGCGACGTTCGACGCCGACTTTAGCAAATTCTTTGCTTCGGTCAGCGATGAAGCGATCGCACAGCGTTTCGAAGAGTTGGCAAAGACGCCAGGAGATGCGGCGCTGTGGGCGTTGCTAATCGCGGTGGTTGGAGATGGCGAATTACCGCAGCCTTTGCGGACGCGCCTAACCGACATATTGCGAAGCATAACTTTTGATAGCTTGGCGAAATCCAACTCAATGATGTTAGTACCGGCGCTCACGTTCGCGTGCCAGCACGCTCGCGCGAGCGGCGACGACGTTCTGATTCAGCGACTCGAAAAAATATTACTGGGCTACGCGTCGTTGGCTGCAAAGCAAGCGGCGTCGGATGACGGTGAAACCCCCCTGTGGCTTGGTCTGGCGAACGCCTTACTATCGCTTGCCGTAATTCCAGGGGATGAAGATCAAAGTGTTCGCCGATTTTTTGATCTCTTCCGCCGCTTCGTCGAGCGGTGTCCGCCTGCTGCTGCTCAACTAAGCGCCGCCTCCGTCAATTGGACGAGACGGCTTCCACTGGCTCAGCAGGTGAACTTGTGGCCGCTGATTTTCACCGTCAGAGCCCTGAAATAGGTGAACAGCCGGTGTAATCAATTGCTCTCGGAAGATCGACAGCTGCTGATGGAGACTTGCCGGCGGTCAGGATTTCGACAAATTAAGCGGCTGCCGCGGGGGTATAGCTCAGTTGGTAGAGCGTCTCGTTCGCAATGAGAAGGTCAGGGGTTCGAATCCCCTTACCTCCACAAAATTTCGCTCAGCGAAATTCAGGGGGTGCTTAATGGCCTATGATGCGCACGGCGGGTTCGTTGACGAAAGCGCCCGGCGTAGTGAAGCGGCCCGTCTGATCGATCTCGCGGCGATCAATAATGCGGACAGGCGACTCCGTCTTCGTCGCAATGGGGTGCAATTTGACGCGCCGCGGAATGAGTGAGCCGGTCACGAACACGAGTTGTTCGTCACTCTGCTGTTGCGAGTTGCGTTTTTGGCTTGGCAGTAGATCGGCGAACGCTGTTCCGGCGATCAACGTCAGCGCGATGAACGCTCCTGCAATCGTTGAGAGCGATGGCTTCACAAGATAATTTACAGCCGCAGGACGACCGCGCAATTGAGCGCGGACGTCATCCTGAAGCGAAAGATCTGACCATCGAAGTTTGGAACACGCGATCTCGCAGCCTACTCCACCGCTAACGTGCGAGGCCGAGGTCCCTCGCCGTCGGGGCCTGGCCTGAGCGAACGCGGTGAGTCGAACGGGCGGCTCAGGATGACCGCGCAAAGCCAGCGATTAGATCAAACGCGCTTAGAACTTCTTGGTCAGCTTGGCGTAAATGAAACGGCCGGTGGCGTCGTAGGTGAAGCCGGGATAACCGACAGCGTTGCCGCCTTCGCCATAGGCCTTAGGCGGATCCCGGTCGAAGAGGTTGTTGCAG
>DATDFM010000045.1:0-11603 GCA_036522635.1 Candidatus Udaeobacter sp.
GTGTGTCCAATTAAGCACCGATAAATGGCCGGGCATCAATCTGTAAAGCCCGAGGCTACAAAGCAGCGCCATGACAATTGCGCCGAAGAAACCTTCCCAGGTTTTCTTCGCGCTGATGTGTGGCACCATCAAATGCCGCCCAATCACGCTGCCGGTCAAATACGCACCCATGTCCGAGAATTTTGTGACCGCGATCAAGTACAACACGTAAAACTGCCCGGTGAGCTGGCCGGTACTTGAACGCGGAGTGAGATACACAATTTTGGTGATGAAATTGAAAAGCCAAAGCACGTAGAGCAGACCGAAGAGTGTGTATGCCATGGTCTGCAGCGGCTCATCATTCCTAAGCCGGGCAAACATTTGCCGCCCGAACACCGTCAACAGAAAGAAAAGCAGGACCGCGACTTCAAAATCGTATGAGCCGGTAGGTCCGATTTTGGAGAAATAGTAAAAGCTGCCGGCGAGCATCACCGCCCCACAAATCATTCCGGTGATTTTGAAATTCGGCAGGCCCTTGTGATCGAGCATTCGATAAAATTCCCAAAGCCCGATCATTCCGAACACGCTGATCAAAACCCAGAACAACACCTCGTAACCAGAGAACATGATCAGCAATGCGACGGTCCATAAGGCAACGGTGCTAATGAATCGCAGAATGAACGCGGAACGCGGCGTGAGTACGTTTGGTCCTGTTTGTTCCAGCGTCGCAGGCATGGCCCTGCATCATCCCGAAGGAATGCACGCTATGCAAGAAGCGACCGCGTGGTTGGAGTACCGAAAGCGCCCTCGCCCTCTCCAAAAGACCGGGCGACCCAACCGGACACATTACTGCAGCGGTGAATGACTGTGCTGCTCGTTTGCGGAGTTGTTATCTGGTCAGCGCTGATCAACCCTGCTATGGATTGCGCCCGCGATGAACAAATCATCGGCAGAAATGGTTGACCGACGGCCGATTGCGACGCGAAATCGGAAATGGGTACAATCAGCGACGGCCTGGCTGGCTTCACGAAATGTGTCGCCGAATGCAATTTCCATCGCCGGAATGTGCTCCTGTATCGCGGCCGGCCTGGCGTTGGGTCTGACTTCTCTGGAACCTAATCGAATCTTCTGGCTCATCGCTGCGCTGGGCGCACAATTACGGTTAACGGCAAACATGCTCGACGGCATGGTCGCGCTCGCGTCAGGTCGCGCTTCCGAAATAGGTGAGCTTTACAACGAAGTTCCCGATCGTGTGTCGGATGCGGCGGTGTTTATCGGTGCAGGCTACGCATGGGGCGGAAGCGTCGCGCTTGGTTATGTCGCCACAATCTTGGCGATCTTCACCGCTTACGTTCGCGCTGCGGGCAAAATCGCCGGTGCGCCTAACGAGTTTTGCGGGCCGATGGCCAAACAACATCGGATGTTGGTGATTACCATTGCCTGCCTGTATTCCGTTGTCGCTCCGCGATCATGGCAGAGCTTTCACTTGAATGATCTCGATATAGGCGTGATGAGCCTTGCTCTCGTTCTGATAACTGCGGGCTGCATCATCACAGTAGTTCGGAGGGTACACAGAATCGTACGCGATTTGAGATGAACGATATGCCCTGGCAACGATTATTTGGATTCCGCCACGCTTTCGACAATCCGGTGACAGTTGTTGTCACATCGACAGCTGTCGTTCTTCTTGTCCTGGCGCCGCTCCTGATTCTTATCACAACGCGGGCGGCAAAGAGCACTGCCGAAAAACGAAAGGAACTCTGGGACCGTTATCGTTCCTGGATTTGGCTGGCGCTCTGCATTTTGATTCCCATTCTGGCTGGCGCTTTCTGGACGATTCTGGCTGTGGGCACGCTGAGTGTCCTTTGTTATCGAGAATATGCGCGCATCACCGGGCTTTTTCGCGAACGCACCATCAGTTTTATTGTGGTTATCGGTATTCTGCTGATCACGTTTGCCGCACTGGACAACTGGTATCGCTTATTCGTCGCATTGTTTCCCTTGACCGTCGCGTTGATTGCCATTGGCGGCTTAATTCCTGATCAACCGAAAGGTTACATTCAACGCGTGGGCCTGGGTGTGCTCGGATTTGCTCTTTTCGGCAGCGCGCTCGGTAATCTTGGCTACATGGCAAACGATTGGAATTACCGGCCGATCCTGTTGCTGATCATCTTCGCCGTGGAACTGAATGACATTTTTGCCTATCTCTGCGGTCATTTGTGGGGTCGTCGAAAGTTTGTTCCGAACACCAGCCCAAACAAAACCGTTGGCGGAGCCCTCGGCGCAATGATCTTAACGACACCGCTCGTGGCAGTAATCGGGCACTTCATTTGGATCAACACCGCATTGGATAATCCGATCTGCTTGCTTGGCCTCGGAATCATCGTCAGCATAGTAGGCCAATTTGGGGACCTGATGCTCTCTGCCATCAAACGCGATTTGGGTCTTAAGGACACAGCGAAGCTCATTCCCGGTCATGGCGGTTTATTGGATCGCTTCGATAGCTTGATTCTCGTCGCGCCGGCGGTGTTCCACTACGTTGCTTATTTTGTTGATTTCGGCGTGGGACAGCCGCAGCGAATTTTCAGCGGGGGCTGATTGCTAGTGGAACCGTGGCAACTCCAACCAGCGCGCGACACCGGCTTGACTCCTGCCGAACGGTTTCGCAGCGTGCGGCGCGAGAGCGGTCTGCTCGAAAGCATGGCGCAACAGACGTGCTTTTCCATATTGCGGGTGTACTTTTCGATGGCTCATCGACTCGCAATCTCTGGTCGGGAGAAACTGCCGTCACACGGGCCTTTTGTGCTCGCTGCAAATCATTGCAGTCACCTTGACGCGCTGGTTCTGGGAGCAGCGCTTAAGCCGCGTCATCGCGAGCGCGCTTTCCCAATTGCGGCAGGCGACGTTTTCTTTCAAACGAAAGCAGTCAGCGTCTTCTCAGCAATCGTGCTTAACGCTTTGCCGATGTGGCGGAAAAATTGTGGTCCGCACGCACTGGCGGAGTTGCGCCGGAAATTGCAGGAAGAAAAAGCGATTTTCATCATCTTCCCGGAAGGCGGACGCACGCGCACCGGTTCGATGATGCCCTTCAAACACGGAGTCGGCATGCTGGTCGCGGAAACAAATGTGCCGGTTGTGCCTTGCGGTCTTGTTGGAACATTTCAAGCCCTCCCGCCAGACAGAAAGGTTCCGCGACCTGTGAGGATTCAATTGATCCTCGGAGAGCCTTTGAACTTTGCTGCAGCGCCTAACGACCGTGAAGGTTGGTCGCAGATTGCGCGAACCGTAGAGACATCGGTACGACACCTCACGGGATGATTGAAAGCGTTACGAAGCCATCGCACATCTGCCTTTAACTACTGCGACTGGAAGCCTCTCATTAACAGCCTGCTTCAGCTGGGTGTGCAAGCTTAGCAACTCCGCGAACCGGTTTAGTGTTTTTCGGAAACGGGTAAACCGCTGAAGCGGTTTGCGCACGCTGCGATCGTCGACCACCTCGCTGGAGCGAGGTGTTAATGAGAATAATGAGCCAGCCTATGGCTTCCAGAATTGTTTCGGATCGAACCGGCTCTTATTTTTCCGCATATCGCTCCAGCTTTTGGGCAAGCTCAGGAGGAACGTGCGCGACCACCAGAGCGTCGTTTCCTTCGTATTGCAATTCCAGGACGTGACCGACTCGATGAATCTCCGCGATCAACGCGCTTTCGTTCGCCGGAATGCGAAATCGCGAGCGCAAACGCCATGAACTGAGTGCGGTTTCCAGAGCTTCCACGAGTTTGTTGACACCTTCTCCAGTGCGAGCGGATATCGCCACGCTGCCGGGAAGCCGCTTCAGGTAGGAATCGACAACTTCGCGGTTCGGCAGATTATCGATCTTGTTGAAGACGATCAGCGTTTGCTTACCGAAAGCGTCAAGTTCTTTGATGACGCGATCGACCGCTTCCATCTGCTCGTCCACACGCGGGTGACTCAGATCGGCAATGTGAATGAGCAAATCGGCTTCGCTGACTTCTTCCAGAGTCGCTTTGAAAGATTCAATCAGCGTATGCGGAAGTTTCCGCAGGAAGCCGACAGTGTCTGTGAGCAAAACCCGCTGCTTGTTAGGCAAAACAAGGCTGCGCGTTGTCGGATCGAGCGTTGCAAAAAGTTTGTCCACCGCTATCACGTCCGCTCCGGTCAACAGGTTCAGCAACGTCGATTTCCCCGCATTCGTGTAACCGACAACTGCCGCCACCGGCCACTGATGTCGTTTTCGCCCTTGTCGCTGAATCGCTCGCGTTTTCCGCACCGATTCCAGCTCCCGCTCGAGCCGCGCGATTCTTTCCTGCACGCGCCGGCGATCAACTTCCAGCTGCGTTTCCCCCGGGCCGCGTGTGCCGATCCCGCCGGTCTGGCGAGAGAGGTGATGCCACATTCGAGTGAGGCGGGGCAAAAGATATTGCAACTGCGCCAGCTCAATCTGCAATCGCCCCTCCCGGCTGCGTGCCCGTTGCGCGAAAATGTCGAGAATCAATTGCGTTCGATCGAGCACCTTGCGCGCAAATAGATTTTCAAGGTTTCGGCCTTGCGCTGGTGAAAGTTCGTCGTCAAAAATGACTGAGGTGACGTGTTGATCCTGGCACGATTCCCTGATGGATTCCGCTTTGCCGCGCCCGATGTAGTAAGGCGCGGTCGGCTTCTGCAATTTCTGCGTGACTGTATCTACGACCTCGGCGCCTGCGGAGTTCGCCAGTTCGCGCAGTTCATCGAGAGAATCGTGCAAGTCCCATTTAGAGACACCTTGCTTTTCAAGGCCGATCAGCAGCGCGCGCTCTCGTGATTTTTGCGGACGCGTTTCAATCATCCTTAATTCCGGCCTTCGAAAACATGCGGAGCGAGATCCATTTCACAGCTTCATTGTGAGTAAGAAACGACAGGTTCAGCGGCGCAAAATTAGTTTGGCGCCGAAACCAGGTCAACTGCCTCTTGGCGTAGCGGCGCGTCGCCTGCTGAATTTCCGCGATGCACTGCGGGAGTGATTTTCTTCCATCGAGAAACTCCCGGATCTCGCGCAAGCCAATCATCTGCGATGCGGTTGCACTCGTCACCCCGGCAGCGCGCACTTCTTCCACCACGCCGCGCTCAAAGATCGTTTTCACTCGTTGATTGATTCGTTCGTAAAGTTCCTCGCGGTCGCGAAAGACGAAAATCCCTGTCGCCGGTTTCGACGATGCGGTTCCTGTAGCCGCGGTCGCTGATCGCGGCCGGCCATGCGCCAATCTGCCGAGGTCGGCGCCTTCGGCGACAACAGCCGACGCAGCGAAGGCTTGCGACATGGGTTTTCCAGTCGATAAGCAAATTTCGAGAGCCCGGACTACCCGACGCCGGTTTTTAACGTCGATCTTCCCTGCCGTCTCTGGGTCGAGTTCGGCAAGTTGCGAGATCAATTTATCCAAACTCATTGCGTTGAGTTTCTCCCGGAGCTTCTGATCCGACTTCGGTAAAGGTGACAGTCCATGAGTCAGCATCTTAATATAAAGTCCGCTACCGCCGACTACTATTGCGAGCTTGCCTCGCGAATTAACTGCTTGAATCGCACCAGTCGCAGCCCGACGGAATTTTTCGGCATTCATTTCTTCGGTGAGCGGAATCGTGCCGATCAGGTGATGCGGCGCTTTACCCAGGACTTCACCTTCCGGTTTTGCCGCAAGTAGGTCGAGGCCACGATAAATTTGAAACGCATCCGCGCTGACAATCTCAGCGCCCACTTCCCGCGCGATGTCCGCTGCAAGCTCGGATTTCCCCGTTGCAGTCGGACCGACGATAAAGAATGCCCGCACCACTTCTGAACCAAACTATCCGCGCGACGGTTTGTCGAGGCCGACGCGGTTCGAGCTTGTCAGTTCGGCAAATTTCTTTCAAAACTGAAAGAATCTAAAGGAGGACAAGGTAGTGAGCCTTTTCCCGGGGCTTTCTTCCTCTTTTAGACGTCTCGCCTGAGACGCCCGGGCTTAACGGGTCGGGAGCAACGCCAAAAAATATGAAAATTCAAAAATTAATTCCGGTCGTAGTTGTCACCTTATGCGTTTTGTCTTCCAGCCAGGCACCAGCCGTCATTCCGTCGCCGGATGGCGGTTATCCGGGATTCACTACCGCGGAAGGTAATAAGGCGCTTCAAAACCTTAGCACCGGAGTTGGCAATTCAGGGCTTGGCTGGTATTCGCTGTTTACCAATAGCGTCGGCAATTATAATACGGGTGTCGGCGCTGGCACATTGGCGTTAAACACCGCTGACGGAAATACAGCCATAGGCGCCGGCGCGCTTTTGAGCAATACCACGGCCCCCGGTAACACGGCGACTGGAGCGTTAGCTCTCCTTTCGAACAGCACGGGCAGTAGCAATACAGCCGTCGGTGCTGGGAGCCTCACTGCTAACACCACTGGTTTTCGGAATACCGCCATCGGGTCAGGTTCTTTGGAATTCAATACCATCGGCGAGCGCAACACGGCCACTGGTAATCTCGCCCTAACTGCCAATATTGACGGAAGCGATAATACTGCCGTCGGCGACGATGCACTCGTCACAAACAGTCACGGCAGTTTCCAAATCGCTGTCGGCAAGAACGCACTCGCAGCCAACACAACAGCCAATAACAACACGGCCGTAGGCTATGGCGCACTTCAAGCCAACACGACTGGAAACTCAAATATCGCCTTAGGTATGTTGGCTGGTGCGGCTCTCACAACGGGGGATAACAACATAGACATCGGCAATGTCGGGGTCGCTGGCGAGGCGGGCACGATACGTATTGGCATCCAAGGGATACAATTCGCCACTTATGTTGCCGGGATAAACGGCGCAACTGTTCCGAGCGGCATTTCAGTTATCGTCGACAACAATGGTCATCTTGGAACGTTTACTTCTTCGGAGCGTTTCAAGCAGGATATCAAGGCGATGGGGCAATCCAGTGAAATTCTCTTCGGCCTCAAACCAGTTACTTTCCATTACACCAAAAGCATCGACCCGATTGGCATCTCCCAGTTCGGGCTTGTGGCTGAAGACGTGGAAAAGGTTAACCCCGATCTGATCGTGCGCGACAAGAGCGGAAAACCTTATAGCGTGCGGTATGAGCAGGTGAACGCGATGCTGCTCAACGAGTTTCTGAAAGAGCACCGCAAAGTCCAGGAACTGGAAGCGACCGTGTCCGAACAGAAGAAGCAGATGCAAGTCGTGATGGATCGGCTCGAAGAGCAGGCAGCGCAGGTCCAGAGGGTGACCGCGAGGATTGACGTCGTTGAGCCAACTTTGCGAGTGATTGCGAGCGGACACTAGGCTGACTCGGGTTGGCCGCACGATCGTTCCTGTCGGAGGAAGAGGGAACTCGGGATCCCGTCGCTGTTTATGAACGATTTGCAGGCTTGATTTCCTTAAGGATTTTTACTTAGATTGCGGCGTGAGCGCCGTTGATGATTCTCAAAGCTCACGTGAGGATGAATTCCTCTCGCGCTATCAAGGGAACTTTACGGAATCGACTAAAGAGAAGTCTGCGGGTGCCGGGCAAAAATGGGGCATGTCATTTACCACCACCCGTTGGAGTGTGATCCTAGATGCGCAAACTGAATCGCCTGCTGCGCAAGAAGCCCTCGAGAAACTGTGTCAGATCTATTGGCCTCCCATCTATAGTTTCGTGCAAACAAAGGGAGTTGATCCGGAAGAAGCGAAGGATATCACCCAGGAATTTTTTGCAGATTTGTTAGAGCACAGGAACCTGACCGCGGTTCGCAAAGAGAAGGGACGCTTTCGTTCGTACCTTCTTGGCGCGTTGAAATATTTTCTCGCCGACGAGCGCCGTCGCGCCATGGCAATCAAGCGGGGGAAAGGACAACGCCTTATTCCGCTGGAAGAACTCAGCGGCGACCAACGCACTGAGGTGGAACCTGCCAATTCAATCACTGCGGAACAAATATATGAGCGCCGATGGGCCTGCGCGTTGTTACAACGCGTGCTCGGGGTTTTGAAGGATGAGTACGTCGCCGCGAACAATGCCGCGTTGTTTGATTCGCTGAAGCAATTGCTGCCGGACGAACCCGGCGCTCCATCGCAAGCCGAGGTCGCCGGACAACTCGGCATGACCTCCAATGCAGTAAGGCAGGCGTTTCATCGATTTCGACAGCGCTATCAATTGTTATTACGACAAGAGATTGCTCACACCGTGGCGACGCCGGGCGATGTTGAAGATGAGCTGAGGCATCTAATCGCCGTAGTCCGGGCCTGAGGGCCAATCATGCGCAGGATGGCGACCTTAATTAGAGCCTGTCGAAGGTGCGGCGCGAAAATCTTCTCCGACGCGCCGGAAGGTCTTTGTACCGGTTGCGCACTCGAAGCAGCGCTTGGGACCTTTCATGGTGTTGTAGTCCCGGGCGCCGACAACGTTCCGGTCGAGTATCCGGAGACAGATCACGCACATGCTGAGGAGCACATAAGAACGGCTCCCGTTTTAGCAAAGCTCCTCGGCGAATTGGGGGACTACGAGTTGCTCGAGGAGATTGGCAGGGGTGGACAAGGAGTCGTTTTTCGAGCGCGGCAGAAGAGCCTCAACCGCATAGTTGCACTGAAAGTCATTGGGCTGGGCCAGTGGGCAACACCAGCTCACCTGAAGCGCTTTCGTCTGGAAGCCGAAGCCGCTGCGAGTCTTGACCATCCATGCATCGTTCCCATCTACGAGATAGGTGAGCGGGATGGTCAATGCTATTTCAGCATGAAGTTCATCGAAGGTGGTCAGCTTGACGAAGTAATTAACCATGCGCCGATGTCCATCCGAGAGACGGTGGAACTGGTCGCCAAAGTAGCGCGGACCGTGTTCTACGCGCATGAACACGGCATCCTGCACAGAGACATCAAGCCGGGAAACATCCTGCTCGACAAAAAGGGCGAACCGCATTTGACTGACTTCGGCCTTGCCCGCTTGGTTGAATCTGAGAGCACCGTTACGCGCACCGTGGAGGTACTGGGCACGCCCAGTTACATGGCGCCGGAACAGGCAGGTGGAAATAACATCAAGTTAACTCGTGCTACAGATGTGTATGGGGTCGGCGCAGTATTCTACTACCTTCTCACGGGCAATCCGCCTTTCGCGGGAGGAACAACCTACGAGACCATTAAGTTACTTTTGGAAACCGAACCGCGACCGCCGCGCCTCTGGAATGCAAAGGTAGATCGCGATCTTTCCACCATCTGCCAAAAGTGCCTCGAGAAAGATCCAGAATGTCGGTACTCCTCTGCTTCAGCAGTTGCCGACGACTTGGAGCGCTGGCTAAAACACGAGCCAATCCAAGCCAGACGGACCGGTTTTATTGGCCGTGGGAAGAAATGGCTGCAACGAAATCCTACTGCTGCGATGCTAGTATCACTCTCGCTCGCTTTGATAGCGGCGCTCTGCGTGATCGTTTGGAAAACCGACCTCTTCAGTCATCCTCCGACAGCTGGAATTGCGGTGCTTCCATTTCAAAATCTGAGTGACGACAGAGAGGACGCTTCTTTTGCAGATGGTATCCAGGACGATCTTCTGACCAAGCTGGCGAAGATCGCAACGCTGAAGGTCATCAGTCGCACCAGTGTAATGGGATATCGCGACCGACATAACACGCGCGACATAGGCAAAGAACTAGGCGTATCCCACGTACTGGAAGGCAGCGTTCGTAAGACCGGAGCCTGGCTACACATAAACGTTCAGTTGATCGATGCCCGCACCGATTCGCACATTTGGGCGGAAGAATACGATCGCGATGTGAAAGAAATGTTTAGCGTCCAGAGTTCAATCGCGCAAAAAGTTGCCGCGCAGGTTCATGCCAAAATCTCAGCTGCTCAAAGGCAGGCAATCGAACGCCCGCCAACCATTGATCTTACCGCTTTCGATCTTTACAGCCGCGCGAAAAATCTGATTTTGGGTGGAGGGTATCACACCGGTGGGAAAGAGGATTTGTTACAGGCAGCAAGCCTTCTGAACCGTGCCGTCACGCACGATCCAATGTTTTTCCAAGCATACTGCCACCTTGCTTGGATTCATGATCACCTCTACTTCTTTAACTTTGATCGAACACCCGCACGCCTGGCGTTGGCGGAGGCGGCCATCGCATCAGCATCTCGGTTGCGCCCAGATTCTGGTGAAGCACACCTCGCACGGGCAGAAAACCTCTATCGAGGACACCGAGATTTCGAACGTGCTTCCACGGAGCTACAATTGGCAGGCCAGACCTTGTCAAATGACGCTCGGGTATTCGAACTCAAGGGTTACATTGAGCGTCGCCGCTCAGGTGCGAACCAGGAAGAAGCATTGCGCAACTTCCAGCGCGCGGTCGAGCTCGATCCACGCAACTTTTTTATCCTGCAACAAACCGCGATCAGCTACGACCTTCTCCGGCGGTATGGCGAGGAAGAAGCTATCCTTGACCGAGCGTTGTCGCTGGTGCCCGATGCCGAAACGAAAGTCCAGCGCGCGGTGGTGGAATTTGATTGGAAAGGTAAGACTCGTCCGGTGCATCGGGCCATCGATGAGATCCGCGTCAAAGATCCCGCCGCGCTTGGGGGAGTGGCTGAGAGCTGGCTTACATGCGCGTTGGCAGAACGCGACCCTGTTGCTGCTACGAAAGCCCTGGCAGTGATGGATGAAAATAGTTTTGATAACCAAACCGCACAATTCGGCCCGCATTTTGTAGAAGGTCTCATTGCTCGCATGACAAGAGACGATGCAAAGGCACATTCGGCTTTCATTGCTGACCGCAAAGAGCAGGAGAAATTACTGAGCGCTGACCCGGACGATGCCCGTGCTCTTTGCGTGCTTGGTTTAATCGACGCTGCTCTCGGTCGCAAAGATGAGGCAATCCGCGAAAGCCGCCGCGCGGTTGAGCTTGTTCCAATAGAAAAGGATTCAATAGCTGGTGCCCGTCTAGTTACCTGCCTGGCGATCACAGCTGCGTGGGTCGGCGACAAGGATCTATCCTGTCAACAGCTTGCTGCGGCTGTGAAATATCCGAACGGTCCCAGTTACGGACACCTGAAACTCATGCCGTTCTGGGACCCGCTCCGAGGCGATCCGTCCTTCGAAAGAATTGTCGCCTCACTCGCACCGAGGTAACATCTGGAGAGCAAACATGGCTTGCATGTTAGTTACGGTACCTTGTTGAAACGTTGTTTTAAAACAGAAAGCAACTCAGACAAAGGCGGGCAGGCGCAATCTTTCTTTTTCCTGGTTCCAAAACTTTTCCGCGTAACAGGTCGGGAAATTCTACGAAGTACATCGGTGAACGGCACAGAATAACCTGTCGGAACGTTTTCAAACACGTCTACGATACACGAGAAAAATTATGAAAGCTTCAAATACTTGTCCGCGGAAGTCATGCGACACATGGATTCTACCAATGATGGTGTTCGTTTCCTTCGGGCTCTTAATCACAGTCGGCGTCGCCAGCTTTGGTTTTTCCTCAAGAGCTCAGGCCACCAACATCCCGACTCCGGATCCGGCGCTGACGGGACATTTTGGCCGGATGTTCCGTAACTTGCCACCGTTCGCTCCGCCAACGGATGCCGTTCGCGACGCTTTGATGCAGCTTGGTCAACCGGGCGGGATCATGGATGCGAACGACGA
>DATDFM010000046.1:0-25212 GCA_036522635.1 Candidatus Udaeobacter sp.
GGACGCGCGATGCCCTTTCCGGCGATCTCAAATGCAGTGCCATGATCCGGACTGGTGCGAGGGAATGGCAACCCCAACGTTACGTTTACGCCGCTGTGGAATGCGTGCAGCTTCAACGGGATCAATCCCTGGTCGTGATACATGCAAAGCACCGCGTCGAATTCGCCTTCGATCGTGCGATTGAAGACTGTGTCTGGTGAGAGCGGACCAACGATTCTCGATCCTCGATTCTCGATTCTCGATTGCAATTCCTGAACTGCGGGCGCGATCGTTTCAATTTCCTCGAGTCCAATCTTGCCCGACTCGCCGGCGTGCGGGTTTAGACCCGCAACGGCAATGCGTGGCGCAGTTTTGGCTCGGGAGAACAGAAATTTTTCAAGCAACAGTCCCACGCGCACGATTTCGGACTGCTTTAGCGCGCGCGGAACTTTGCGCACAGGAATATGAGCGGTGACGAGCGCAACGGTGAGTTTTGTGCCGGTCAAACACATGGCGAAATTTTTTACGCCACAGCGCTCGGCAAAAAATTCCGTTTGTCCGGGAAACCTGAATCCGACTTCGTACATCCGGGCTTTGTGAATTGGCCCAGTCACGATAGCGTTGAGTTCGCCGCGTCGAGCGAGTGTCACCGCCTCTTCGAGCGCAGTGGCAGCGGCGCGAGCAGTTTCAGGTGTTGGCTCGCCACTCTTACAATTTGGCTGGCGGCCAATGATGATGTAGTGGGCCGAATCTGGAATGCGCCCGGATTTCATGGCAACCTCAATAATTTCCGGTCCGATCCCCGCGCAATCGCCAAGTGTGATTCCGATGCGCGGATTGCTCTTGCTCCTGCTCATACTCGTAATCGAGGGTAATTAATCGATTACGAGCACGATTACGAGCCGAAGCAGGAAGCTTTCGTACTGGTAACCAACCAGGAAGAGCTGGGCTGAACCAGCGTCAGAACTCCTTGATGTAGGCTTTCTGCCGCAGGCTGGCGAGCCAACGTTCCTGAATCTGTTGCGCCTGTTCCTGGACCAGTTTCTTCTCGATGTCGGCGCGCACTTCGTTGAGAGATTTTGTGCTGCCGCCGTGTTTATCCTCAACCTTCAGGATATAGTAATTGCCGGCGTAATCGATGATATTGCTGATTCTGCCGACCGGCATATTAAAGGCAAACTTCTCCAGCGGCTCCGCCAGAGTTTTGTGTTCGATCCAGCCCCAGTCGCCCCCGTTCTCCTTCGTGCTGTCCTCTGAATACATCTGCGCCACCTGCTCGAATTCCGCGCCACTGGCGAGCTTGCCGAGCACTTCTTCGGCGAGTTCTTTTTGCGCAGGCGCGCTGGCGGTGTCCTTTTGTCCGGAAATCATAATCATTCGCAGCTTGATCTGCTCCTTTGACGTGAATTCGTCGCGATGGTTCCTGTAATACTCTTCGATCTTCGGCGGCGAAACAACCGCGTTCGATTTGACGTTGTGGCTTTTCATCGCGCCCACGATAATCTTTTCCATCTCCTTTTCTTTGAACTCGCCCAGAGTGAAATTTTGCGCCTCGAGCGTTTTCACAAACGTGTTCCGGTCGCCGCCAAAAGATTCCCGGATAATCTGTTGTACTCGCATATCCACGAGGTGATCAGGAATCTCGAAGCTTTCTTTTTTGAAGGCCTGAATGACAAGGCGTCGATCGATCAGGTCATTGATTGCCATTTTGCGCAGGTCCATTAATTTTTTTGCTAACTCCTCGCCCGTGTACTGCTGGCGCAGCATTCTTTCCTGTGGCGCAGACAAAGATCGAACCTGTGAGTACGTAATGACCTCACCATTAACGACCGCTGCAATGCCATCCACGACTGTAGGCGGTGGTTGCTCGGCAGCCGTGAGGGTACAGTTCGGCACTTGAGCGAGTGCACCGAGTGCCAGCAAAACAGCCAAACAAGAACGCATCCAATTACTCATAGTTTCTTGATCAGTTCGACAATCTCCGGGAGGTATTGATCGATTCTAGGCCCAACTAAACGGGGGAATTTGCCCGCGACAAGTATAAAATCCCCATGCCGCGTCAACATCACTTTGCGCTCGCGTACTTCTACACGGCTCACGGCTGATTCCGCCGCGGCGAGTTTGATCTCGACGAGCCTGAACAAATTGTCAACGGCAGACGGAAATGCTCCGAAACGATCACGCCACTCGCGGCGCAGTCGTTTAAATTGCTCGCTCGACGTAATCTCCGCAATCTCACGGTACGATCGTATGCGCATGGCAGGGTCGCTCACGTAGGCGACTGGAATGAACGCGGGAATGCGCTCCGGTTGAGGGGATTTTCCAACGTCGGGACCTCTCGGCGCTGGAAAACCGTCCTCTTTTGTCGGCGGCGCGATGAATTCAGCTTCATTTGTCACCACAAAATCGAGGCGTACGTCCACATCCAGTCGCCGTGTTGGTCTTTGTCCCTTCAACTGCGCCACTGCCTGCTTGAGCAATTGGCAATATAAGTCGAAACCAACCGCCATGATGTGACCGCTTTGCGCCGTGCCGAGGATGCTGCCTGCACCGCGGATCTCGAGATCGCGCATAGCGATGCGGAAACCGGCGCCTAACGAGCTGTATTGCTTGATCGCGCTAATCCGCTTGCGCGCCGCGCCGACTGTCATCATCTCGCGCGGAAGAAGCAGATAGGCATAGGCCTTATGCTCCGCCCGGCCGACGCGGCCGCGTAATTGGTACAAATCCGCGAGGCCGAACTGGTCTGCGCGATCGATAATGATTGTGTTCGCATTTGGAATATCGAGACCGCTTTCGATGATCGTGGTGCAAACGAGTACGTCTGTTTTGCCGGCGATAAATCGGGCCATCACTGATTCCAGTTCATCGGCGTCCATCTGACCGTGGCCGATTTCGACTCTGGCCTGCGGAGAAAGATTTACAATCCGCTCACGCATACGCTCGATAGAGGCAATGCGATTGTGTAGAAAAAACACCTGCCCCTGCCGTTCCAACTCGCGATCAATAGCGGCCCGAATGATCCGCTCGTCGTAAGCGGACACTACCGTTTCGACTGGCAAACGATTGAGCGGGGGAGTCTCGATAGTGGACATGTCTTTCACGCCCACCAGTGAAAGATAGAGCGTGCGTGGAATCGGTGTGGCGGAAAGTGTCAGCACATCGACGAGCTTAAAGAGCTCTTTGAATTTCTCCTTATGCAAGACGCCGAACCGCTGTTCCTCGTCGATCACGACCAGGCCCAGATCTTTGAAAACGACATCTCCGGAGATGAGCCGGTGAGTGCCAATCACGATGTCGACACCGCCTTCCCGCAGTAATTTTAAGACTTTTTTCTGTTCGGATTGCGAACGAAAACGACTGAGCATTTCGATCCGCACCGGATACTCGAGCATGCGCTGCCGGAATACTTCAAAATGCTGCTGAGCCAGAACGGTGGTCGGCGCGAGCACCGCCACCTGCTTCCCTTCCATCACTGCTTTGAATGCTGCGCGGACTGCGACCTCAGTCTTACCAAAACCAACATCACCGCAAATCAGCCGATCCATGGGCCGCGGCCGTTCCATATCGATTTTCGTGTCGATGATCGCCTTCATTTGGTCCGGCGTTTCGCGGAACGGGAATGAGCGGTCGAATTCTGCCTGCCATTTCGTGTCCGGAGCGAATGCATAGCCGGACTGCATTTGTCGTTCCGCCTGGATGGCGAGCATTTTTCCTGCGTAATCGAAAATGGATGCCGCAGCTTTGATTTTTGCGCGAGCCCATTTGCCATCGCCTAACGAGCTGAGCGGCGGCGACTTTTTTCCTGCTCCGACGTAACGTGAAACCAGATAAGCCTGCTCCAGGGGCACGTACAGCTTCGCTTCATCGGCGAATTCCAGGACCAATACCTCCTGTTCTTCGTCCTGGTAGGGACGGACCGTCGGGCCGTTCGTCGACTCCGGCGCGCCCGGCGGTCGCGCCCTACCAACTTTAGACAATCCCCAAAATCTTCCGATGCCGTGCTCGAGGTGGACGACCAAATCGCCTTCGCCGAGTTCGCTAAAATCAATCTGGGTGCGGTGACGTTCTGCGCGTCGAAGCCGCAAAAGCCTTCGAGGATGAATTGCGAATCGCCCGAACAACTCCGCAGCGGAAAGCACAACGAGATTGGCTGGAGGAAAGCAAAATCCGCGCGCAAGTGAGCCTTCGACGAAATCCACCCCTTCCACTGTGCCGCCCATGATTTCGCGGAACCTTTCGATTTCGCCTTCAGTCTGAAAATAGATTACGATTCGTGCGTTATTCGCGCGCCATTCCTTCAAGCGCTCGACGAATTGCGCGCGTTTGGTTTCGGCGAGCACGAGATCACCCGCGCCAAACTCACCAATCTCGCAATCCTGAAATGCCCCGCTGAAGTCTTCCGGGCCACTCTCAATCCATCCTTCACTGATTTCTACATGTGTGGGGGTGGATTCCTGGGAACTGAGCGTCGCTGGAGCTGCGCCCTCAATTTCTGGTTCGATATCGATTATCAGATCGCGCTCGCGAACATAGTGGCGAACCGATCCGTTCTGGTCTGCTGCTCCCTGATTCAGCAAAAGATCGATCGCGCGCAAGTCGCGCACAGAAGTTTGCGTATCGATATCGAACTCGCGCAGCGATTCGATTTGATCGCCGAAAAATTCCATTCGAAACGGCAACGGCGCCTGCCACGAATAAAAATCGACAATCCCACCACGGACAGCGAACTGTCCACGAGTGGTAACTTGTGAGACGCGTTCGTAACCGCTCCCGGCCAGTTGTTCGAGAAGGCCCTGCATTTCCGTTGTTGCTCCCCGCCGGAGTTGAACAACAGCTGATTCAAGGCTTCCGCGTTTTGGTGCACATTGATCGAGACCTGCGCGTGTCGCCACGATGACTCTCGGATCAGAGTCTCGCTCGATTTGCAAAAACAATGCCAGTCGTTCCGCTGCGATTTCTGGATCGGGCAAGACATTTTCGATCCCAGTCAGCTCGGCTTCTGGCAGGAAAAGGGCATCTGGCTGCCAGTTGAGCAAGCTTTCGTAAAACACTTCCTGGGAATGAACGCTGGGACAGAGGATCCAAATTGTGGAATCGGCAGTGTGACGTTTAGGACCGTGCCGACCGTGATAAGCATTTGCGATTACGGCGGCCAGAAATGGCTGAGCCGGCTGGATTACGTGGGAAAATTTCACGGGCCATCCAGCCCGTTCGATCGCTTGGAGGTTGCGCGCGATTCGTTCGCTCGTCGCGACGCGCTCCAAAAGTTCCGCTGATTTTTCCACCGCAAACTTTACGCCAAATCAGCCAGATTTGTAGCCGCTTCCGTATACTTGCGCCTTCGGCGATTCATATCACATCGTGTTCGGAGAAGCCGATCCACCCCGGTGGATCGCGCTGTACCCGGCGCGTTGACAGGCAAGCGCGTGAAGCGGTTTCTAACTAATTGGAACGTGGAACGTGTTGGCAGCAACGCATTGCCAGCCTGGCGCGCGAAGCGCAAACTTTACATTTCTCTGCCGATTGCGGCAGCGACGGCGCGCAGACGGGGAACAAGTTCGGCGAAAATTTCCGGCGTAAGCGCCTGATTACCATCGCTCTTGGCCTGTTCTGGCGAATCGTGAACCTCGATCATGAGGGCGTCCGCTCCGGCGGCAACGGCGGCGAGAGACATTTGCGGCACGAACTCACGGATGCCGAGTGCGTGCGTCGGGTCGACGATTACCGGCAAATGCGTTTTCGATTTCAAAATTGGAACGGCGCTCAAATCGAGCGTGTAACGCGCAGCGTTATCAAAGGTGCGAATGCCACGCTCGCACAAAATCACGTTCGAGTTGCCCTCGTTGAGGATGTATTCCGCGCTCATGATTAAATCGTAAATCGTGGCGCTGAATCCTCGCTTCAGCAGTACGGGAAGGGTGCTGCGGCCCACCTCTTTCAGGAGCGAAAAATTGTGCATGTTGCGCGTGCCGACCTGAAGGCAATCCGCGTATTTTTCGATCATAGACAAGTCGCGCGGGTCCATGACTTCAGTCACCACCGGCAGACCCGTTTTCGCACGCGCTTCGGCAAGAAAACGAAGTCCGTCCTCGCGTAATCCCTGAAAACTGTATGGCGATGTACGCGGTTTAAACGCGCCACCGCGCAAAACTCGTGCGCCGGATTCTTTCACGATTGTCGCGATGGAGAGAATCTGCTCTTTGCTCTCGACGGAACACGGCCCGCAAATGAGAACCATGTCCTCATTTTCGCCGAGGCGAACGTCGCCAATCGCCACGGAGGAAGCACCGCGTGAATCGCGGGCCGCAAGCTTGTATGGCTTTAGCACGGGCACGATCGCTTCTACCCCCTGCATTGCTGCGATGGCCTTTTCCCTAAGGAGCGCCTCAGGTCCGATTACACCGATGATTACGCGCGATGCGCCCCGGCTAATCTGCGCCTCAAGCCCGAATTCCCGGACGCGAGTGACGATCTTTTGGATCTGATCCTCGGTGGCGCTTGGTTGCGTAATTACGATCATACTCCTCTCGCGGGATGGTCAGAATGACGCGAGCAGGAATTTTCTGCAAGCATAGATGCAAATGCTCGCGGTATCGTTCTTGTCCTCCTCCTCGTCCTCGAAAGTCCAAGAACGAGGACGACTGCGGCGACGAGAACCACTTAATTGGTAATCGTGACCGGCGTCCCCACTGAGACGGATTTAAAGAAATTTTCCGCCATGAATTCAGGCATCCGGATGCAACCGTGCGACGCAGGGTAGCCTGGCAGATAACCAGCATGCAATCCAGTCCCCGAAACGATGCGCATAAAGTACGGCATCGGTGTGCCTTGGAAATGCGTGCCTGGCGGCTTTGGATCCTTTTTTATTTCGATATTGGCAGCGACTACTTTGCCGGAAGAGTCCACATAATCTCCAAATAAACTGGAGGCGTGGTCCTTGTCCTTCTGGATGATCTTATAATTCCCGATGGGAGTGTTCAGTCCTTCGCGACCGGTGGACAACTGCGAAACCCCGACGAGCACACCGCCTTTGTAAAAATAGGCGCGCTGCTCTCCGAGGCTGATTTTGATGGAAGGACTACCGCTGGCGTGATCGCCGTCCCAATACGAGACGGTGTCGCGCGGACCGGTGGCCGGTACGCCCCCGTAATTACCTCCCAGGTACTGCGTGTTGCCGGAATAACGCGGATCTTCGCCGCAGCCCGTGATTAACAGAACCAGACCAGTCGAGAGAAGTGCCTGCAATAAGTAGCGAAAGGAGTGTTCCATAATTTCGAAGCGTTTTAATGCGCAACTCGCGCAAAAAGTCAAGCGGACGGCCGACCAACATCTTTCTCATGCGAGCGGAGTTGAGGCATCTTTGATTCCTTCAGGGGGAGAAAAATTAGGGTTCTCTCCACTTCGGTCGACATGACGGAGCGCTCACTTGCACCACTGATCCACCCAATCATTCACAGTTTTGTACCAAAGGCGCGAGTTCTGCGGCTTAAGCACCCAATGTCCTTCATCCGGGAAATACAACATCTTGGATGGAATCCCTAGTCGCTGCAGCGTTGTAAACAGTTGAAATCCTTCGCTCACATCGAGCCGGTAATCGAGCTGGCCGTGAACCACCAGCGTTGGCGTTTTGAATTTGTTAGCGAACAAGTGTGGTGAAAATTTCCGATACATTTCGCGATTCTTCCACGGCGGTCCCTTGAATTCCCATTCCGGAAACCAAAGTTCTTCCGTGGTCCCGTATGCCGATTCCGTATTAAACATTCCGTCGTGCGACACAATGCATTTGAATCGATTTGTGTGGCCGAGGATCCAGTTGGCCATGTAACCGCCGTAGCTCGCACCCAGCGCCGCCTCGCGGTTCTTATCGATAAAGGGATATGTCTTCTCCACGTAATCGAGCCCCTTCATCAGATCGACGAACGGTTTGCCGCCCCAATCGCCGCTGATTGAATCGCAAAACTTTTGCCCATAACCGGTTGAGCCGTGGAAATTGATCATCACCACGACGTAATTCCCGGTCGCCGCAAACAACTCTGCGTTCCAGCGATAGGTCCACTCGTCGCCCCACGCGCCTTGCGGACCGCCGTGGATCAAGAATTTCAGCGGGTACTTTTTGTTCGGATCGAATCCCGGCGGCTTGACGATAAAGCCTTGCACCTCTTCATCATTCGCGCCTTTGAACGTAAACGACTCCGACGGCTGCATATCGATCTGCGACAGGAGAGCATCGTTCATATGGGTTACGGAAGTTGGCAGATCGTGTTTGGTCGCCAACGCATCTCCCAATTCCTGAGCGGAATTCAACAGTCCCGGTTCCGTAAAAAGTAAACGCCAGATCTCATTTGGAGCTACTGCCGACATCCGCGTGAAGTAAAGAGCGCCATTCGGTCCGAATATCAGGTCGTCAGCATGCAGGCGCGCGATCTCGACCGGCTTATCGCTTCCGAGTGCGATAGAATAAATTGGTGCTTCACCGTGATCCTCGGCTGCGAAACAAATTGCCTTTGAGCTAGGTATCCAGGTGAAACTTCCGACCGAGCGATCAAACTTTTCGATCAAATCGCGCGTCTTTCCTGATTGCCGATCTTGCACAAAAAGCCGCCATTTATCGGCTTCGAAACCGGCGCGCGCTTGCGAGCGCCAGGCGAGATATTTTCCGTCCGGTGAATAGAGCGGCGTCGTGTCGGCGCCTGGGCTGGTGGAAGTTTTCTTAGAGTAGTGCGAGCCTCCGGCTTGCGTCTTCTCACCGGACAAGCCAGAGGCATGTCCTACGTTCAAGGGCACGACAAAAATTTCGTCGTTCGTGCTGGTCGCTTCGACTTCGTCGATGTTGCTGGTGTAGGCGACTTCCTGGCCATCAGGCGAAATCGCATACATGTCCTGCCCGCCTAACGAGAATGGCGGCACATCGTGATCACCCGGCGTGAGGTCGCGAGCTTCAGAGTAGCGCGAGCCTCCGGCTTGCGCGTTTGGGGGAAGCAAGCCGGAGGCATGCTCTACATCAATTACAAACAGATGGCTGCGCTTGAATTCCGTGAATGCAGTCCAATGGCGGTAAAATAAGTGCGAAAAGATTTTTGCTTTTACTTTGCTCTTCTTCAGCTCCTCGTCGCGCTGCTTGTTGCACGCGTCATCTTTGCAATCCGGATAAACGGCGGAAACGAACACAACGTTTTTGCCATCCGGCGACCAGATTCCGCCATCCGCTCCAGTTGAGATGTTTGTCATTTGGTGCGGCTTCCCGGCCAACGCCCCGTTGCCCGAATCGAAATCGCACATCCAGATTTGCGTTGGATCGGTCGCTTTCGAGGTCCAAATAAGATGTTTCCCGTCAGGTGAGAACCGCGGCCGCTCCTCATGATTTGGGGTTGGATTCAACCGTCGTGGTTCACCGCCGCTGGCGGGCACAATCCACAAATGCGAAATCCGTGTATTCGCCTCCAGATCGACGTCCACGCCATCGAATACAATCCATTTGCCGTCCGGCGACGGGACCGGCGCGCCGACGCGCTTCAGTTTCATCATGTCCTCGAATGTGAACGGACGCTTTTGCGATGGTGTTTGTGCCAGAGCGCTGGAAATGATCAGTAAAAGAGCAAACGTCAAAAACTTCGATTTCATATTCTCATTGGTTCTGCCGTTGTGGAGGCGCTTCTGGCAAGCGCCTTGTTGATTCGGCGTTTGACACAAACGCCGCTACAACGTTTTCAGATTAGTCTACCTAAACTACAGTGCGCCATGGCTCACGTAAAAATTGAAACAATTAAGAACGGCCCTTACATCGTCACAGGCGAAGTGGAATTGATCGATGCGGATGGAAATAAATTCCCCGCCGAAAAACGAATGGCACTTTGCCGCTGTGGCGCATCGACGGAGAAGCCTTTTTGCGACGGGACACATTCCAGGATCGGCTTCAAAGCTGCCGAGAAAGCTGTGCCCGAATCCAAGGAATAATTTTTGTCAATCCGAGCGAAGTCGAGGAATCTCTCCCATGAAAATTAGAGTCGCGCTTGTACTCGCGTTATCGCTCTTTAGCAGTGCGCTCCGCGCCGAAAGAATGTCGCTCGTCGGGGCGACTGTGATTAATCCCGCTGATGGCAAGGTGTTGCCGAATGCGACAGTCGTCCTCAACGGCGACAAAATTGAGCGCGTTGCCATGGGCAGACAGGATGCCGCCACACTCGGGAAACAGGTCAGTTGCGTCGGCAAATTTATTCTGCCGGGTTATATCGACACGCACGTTCATTTCTTTCAATCCGGGGATTTGTTCACACGCCCGGACGGCCCCGATTTTACCGGCATTCGCTCGTACAAAGACGAAGTCGCATGGATCAAATCGCATCTCGACGACGATTTCGCTCGTTACATTCGGTGCGGCATCACCAGTGTCGTTGATGTTGGTGGACCGATGTGGAATTTCGAGGTCCGCAAGAAAGCCAACGCCACTGCGAAAGCGCCGCGTGTAGCCGTGGCGGGTCCGCTCATCTCAAGTGTCTCGCGAAAGGAACTCGATCTCGGTGATCCGCCAATCGTGAAGATCGACACGCCCGATCAGGCACGCGAGTTCGTGCGCAAACTGGCGGAACGAAAACCGGATCTGGTGAAGATCTGGTACATTGTCGACAAGGATCATCCCGTCGACGCCTTCCGGCCCATCGTGCGTGCGACCATTGAGGAAAGTCACGCGCACAACATTCGCGTCGCAGTGCATGCCACCGAGCTGGAGACCGCGCGCGCGGCAGTGGAAGAAGGCGCTGACGTGCTGGTCCATAGCGTGACTGATAAGCCAGTCGATGACGCGTTTGTGAAGTTATTGAAGGATCGCCACATCATTTTGTGTCCGACACTGGTGGTTTTTGAACGTTACGGCCGAACGTTCTCCCACCAGCTGAATCTCACTCCGGAAGAACAAAAGTGGGGTAACCCGGAGGTGATTGGGTCACTCGACGTGACAAAGATTCCGCAGGAAAAATTGCCGCAAAGGGTCAAGGACGCCCTCGCCGACCCGAAAGCTGCGCTCGACCGGATTCAGAAGACATACGATGTCGCGCTGCCCAATTTGAAGAAACTGGTAGATGCGGGCGTGACTATCGCTGCAGGAACCGACGCCGGGAACATCGGGACCATCCACGGGCCGGCTCTCTTCCGTGAATTTCAGTTAATGAAAGAAGCGGGACTCACGCCGATGCAGATATTGCAATGCGCCACAGCGAACGGCGCAAAACTTTTCGGCGGCGAAACGGGCGCGCATATCGGCAATCTCCAGGAGGGCTATTTCGCCGATCTTGTGATTCTCAATTCAAGTCCGCTGGATGATATCGCACATGTTTCCGATATCGATACGGTCGTGAAAAATGGGGTGGCGTATCCGGCAGATTCGATTTTGAAATGACCTGCCTGGGGAGCGTACGCTTGCAGCGTGCTGGTCGCCGCATTCTGCGACGACAAACTCCTGTTTAACTGAAGTTAACCCGAATTTCTGACCATCCCGAAGTTCGCGACTCGCGGCTGACCAAGTGAAATCCCTTGCTCGTTCCAAGGGTCAGCCGAAATTTCACCATGGCTATGCATCCAACTGAATACGCGCATCCGGAAGCGCTTGTGGAAACTGATTGGCTGGAAAAACATCTGAAAGATGACGGGATCCGGATCATCGAATCGAATGAGGACATTCTGCTTTACGACACCGGACATATTCCCGGTGCAGTGCACATCGATTGGCGTGCCGATCTCCAGGATCCGCTGATTCGCGATTACATTTCACCGGAGAAATTTGCGCGTCTTTGCAGCCGGCATGGCATTACCCCGGACACCACTTGCATTTTCTACGGCGACAAGGCGAACTGGTGGGCTTGTTACGCACTCTGGGCGTTCCGATTGTTTGGTCATGAGAAAGTGAAAATTCTCAATGGCGGTCGCGACAAATGGAAAGCGGAAGGCCGCGCGATGACGCGTGAGGTTCCAAAATACCCGGAGACAAATTATCCAGTGCCGAAGAAACGCTTCGACAAGGAGATCCGCGCATTTTTCGATGAAGCGCTGGCCCAAAGTAAGAGTAGCAAACCGCTGATCGACGTCCGTTCACCGGGTGAATATCGCGGTGAGATCACGCACATGCCCGAGTACCCGCAGGAAGGCGTGCTGCGCGGCGGTCATATTCCCGGGGCAAAGAGCATGCCGTGGAAGACAGCTACCAACGACAACGCCACCTTCAAGCCTGCCGCGGAACTGGCGAAGATCTATTTCGATCAATGCGGCGTCAGTCCCGACAAAGACACAGTCGTCTATTGCCGGATCGGTGAGCGCTCCAGCCATACCTGGTTTGTCCTCACTTACTTGTTAGGCCTGAACAACGTCCGTAATTACGATGGTTCGTGGACGGAGTGGGGTAACAAGGTCGGCGCGCCGATTGAAAAAAGCGCGTAGCCGATCAGCTAAACGAATTCGCCCCAAGCCGCTGGCGACTTGGAACGGCGCGAACACTCGCGTCGTTGCAAACTCGAACAGAATTCCCTCTCGACAGAGCAGGCAGCAGTTGGAAAACTCCACGCCTATGAAACCAACTGCTTCCCAGAATCTAATAGCGATCTTAATTGTTTTGATGGTGTTTTCTCAAAACGCACCAGCCGTCAGCCCGCCGCCAGACGGCGGGTATCCCAATGGCAATACCGCAGAAGGGCAAACTGCCCTGTTGAATCTTACGACAGGCAGCTACAACACGGCAGTTGGGTTTGTGGCGCTCAGGGCCGACAGCACCACCAATTTCAACACCGCCGTCGGCGCGGGAGCGCTTTTTGCGAATACCGGTGATTTGAATACAGCCACTGGAGCCGCAGCGCTTCTGAGAAATACGACCGGCGACGGTAATACCGCAAGTGGAGCATTCGCACTGTTTCAGAATACTATCGGCAGGAACAACGCAGCGTTCGGACAGTTAGCGCTGGGCAATAATGACTCGGATTTTAACAGTGCCTTCGGTTGGGGCGCGCTGAGGTTCAACAGTACCGGCACTAACAATACCGCCTGCGGTGCTAACGCGCTTTTTATGAACGATAACGGCACCGAAAACACAGCGGTTGGTGTTCAAGCGCTGAATACAAATGTCAGCAGCTCGCGTAATACCGCAATCGGCGCGCTTGTGCTGCAACAACATCAGAGTGGTGACTACAACAATGGCGTTGGTGGGCTTGCTTTGCTCGCCCACAACACTGGCCAGGGAAATAACGCGATTGGGGACTCAGCGCTGACTGCTCTGATCAGCGGCGACAACAATACCGCGGTTGGTGATTCAGCCGGCAGTTCTCTAACCAACGGTAGCAACAACATTTATATTGGAGCCGCCCTTGTCGGTGTCGCCTCCGAGAGCGACCACACTTACGTCGGCAATATCAACACCACCGGCCTGAGCGGTACGAATGTCACGATAGATTTGAACACTGGCTTGCTTGGTCATGCCACTTCCTCACGTCGTTACAAGGAAGACATCAAACCAATCAAAGACGATAGCGAAACGATCTACCGGCTTAACCCGGTGAGTTTCCGTTACAGAAAGGAAATTGATCGAAACCAAGCCCGCGCGTTTGGTCTCATCGCCGAGGAAGTAGCCGAGATCGATCCCGATCTGGTTGCGCGCAATTCTCAGGGTCAGATTGAGACTGTGCGATATGAAATGGTGAACGCGATGTTATTGAATGAATTCCTGAAAGAACACCGCACAGTTGTGGAGTTGAAACAACAAGTCGCTGCGCTCACCGCGACAGTGAAAGAGCAGTCGGCGAGAATCGAGAAAGTCAGTGCGCAGCTTGAAACAGGCAAAAGCGCGCAGCAAGTCGTGCAAGTTCGCTAACCGCGACGCGTCTCCTACGAATTGAATGCTGCAACAAGTCGGCGCGTCGTAAGCGGCCGGGTTGGCAAATCCGTTTCTAAAACAAGAGCGACGATTTGGTAGGGCGACCCGGGCCCGTCGGGCGGAACAGATGCCAGAACTCTGTCGCCTCGACAGAATCGTTCCTTCTTGAGAGACTGTGCGCCTATGAAAACAAAAGCTGCCCAAATCATCGTCACAGTCTGCTCCGCGTGTCTTGTATTTTTTCAAAACGCGCAAGCAGTGAGCCCTCCGCCTGACGGCGGTTATCCGGGAGGTAATACCGGCGAAGGGCAAGGCGCCCTTCTGAGTCTTACGACCGGCAGTTTCAATACTGCGGTTGGCTTTGTCTCACTAAGGACCATTACTACTGGGAGCTTCAACACGGCCATTGGAGCCGGGACGCTCCTTGCAAATACTGCAGATGAAAATACGGCCACTGGCGCTGGGGCGCTTTTAAGCAACACCAGTGGTAACCTCAATACTGCGAACGGAGCGTTCGCCCTTGTTAACAACATAATCGGCAGCTCTAATACGGCCATTGGTGATCGAGCACTCCTTACCAACGCGACCGGCGCCTATAACACGGCCACCGGGGCTGATGCGCTCATGAGCAACGTCGCCGGCAGCACCAACACGGCCGACGGTGCCAGTGCGCTCTATAGCAACACAGCGGGCAGCTTCAACACGGCCACTGGTGCTAGTGCGCTCGCAGGTAACAGTACTGGTGGCAACAACACAGCCGATGGAGCGTTCGCGCTTTTTCAGAATACGACCGGGAACGACAATACCGCGACCGGCGAGATAGCGCTTAACGCCAACACAACCGGCGCGGGCAACACGGCCATCGGTTTTCATGCGCTCACGAGCAATATTACTGGCAGCGCCAACACCGCTAATGGGGATGGAGCGCTCACTAGCAACACCAGCGGGAATGCTAACACAGCCTTGGGCGCTGGTGCCGGAGCCGCTGGTACAACAGGTGATAATAACGTTTATATCGGCGCAGGGATGAATGGCGTTGCTGGCGAAAGCAACAGTTGTTACATCGCCAGCATCTTTGGCCAAACCTCTGCCAACGGGGTGCCGGTTCTCATTAACTCAAACAATAAGCTTGGGACCGCCACCTCTTCGAAGCGTTTTAAGGAGGACATCAGACCAATGGATAAAGTCAGCGAAGCACTTCTTTCACTGAAGCCGGTGACGTTTCGTTACAAGAAAGAGATAGATCCCGCGCGAACACGCCAGCTGGGCCTTGTTGCAGAAGAGGTGGAAAAGGTGAGTCCCGATCTGATTGTGCGCGATAAACAAGGAAAACCGTACAGCGTACGATATGACCAGGTGAACGCGATGTTACTCAACGAATTCCTCAAAGAGCACCGGACAGTGATGGAATTAAAGAACGAAATTGAAGCGCTCACTGCGACAGTGAAAGAGCAGTCGGCAAGAATCGAGAAAGTGAGTGCGGAAATTGAGACGAGCAAGCAGCCGTCGCAAGTTGCCCAAGTTCGGTAAGAGCGATGCGCTCCCCAGAACCGGAATTATGTACGCCCCGCTCTTTCCAGCAGCTCACGAATTAGCTGCATTCGCCTGCGCTCTTTCCAACTGGAGCGTAGTTTTGCGATCGAACGCTGAATTCGCCGCGTCCAATTTAAGTTCGCCTTTGTACCGGGGACGTTGAAGCGGTATGCGCGGGCGAGCAGATCCGTGATCATGATGATGGCGATCCAGGAGTTACATCTGAAGAGCGCACTCATGATGGCCGGATAAAAATCTTTCTCGTAATCGAGTTGGTCGCTTTTGGGACTTAATCCCGCAAAAAGCGCGACCTTCTCGAGTGTCGCCCGCGCCTGTTGCCCCTTCTCGGAGTTCGGATGCCCAATCGCATCATCCCACAAAGCGCGAATCGGTTCGTGATCGTGTGTTGCATATGTTGCAACCGATAGTCGGTCGTACATCTCGCCGGGAATGATCATCCCATCGCGGCTTTCCCATTGTGGAATCTTGAACCCGGCGATACCAAGATATTGCAAATTGGGCCGCACATAATCGGGCACGACGCCAAGGTCTTCACCGGCTACGCGTGCAGCGCCGGCTTCTTCCAGAACGACGCGCAGGTATTCCTCGCCTTCGCGTCTGTTCGCGTCACGATTTTCCGGCGTGTTGTCGTCGCGTGGAATAAAATGCGGAGCGCGGCCACCAGTTCGCTCCAGCATTTGGTGCTGGTCGAGCGGCAGGAATTCTTTGTTTCTCTCGGGCCGCCACGGAAAGGCGTAGACGCGGTAGAATCCCTGGACGTGATCGATCCGGAACAGGTGAAAAATCCGCCGGGTGCCGCGCACTCGTTCGCGCCACCATTGAAAACTGTTCGTGCGCATCACGTCCCAGCGATACAGCGGAATGCCCCAGTTCTGACCCCACTTTTGCGTGAATGCGTCGTCCTTGAATAGCGGCTCGGGAGGCGCGCCGCCGAACCAGTCGAGCATGAATTCCTTTGGACGCGAGAAAACGTCGGCGCTGTAATAACTGACGCCGAATGGAATATCTCCCATCAGAGCCACGCCGCGTTGCTCCGCGTGCGCTTTGACGTCTCGCCATTGCTGATGAGCGATCCATTGCACGTAACAAAAGAAATCTTCAAGTTCCGTGAGCGTCGCCTGTTTGTCGTGTGGGAGACCGCGTATCCAGTTGCGAGCATCTTCGGGGTTTTGAAGCTGCGACGGCCACTGGTTCCAAGCGGCGCTGCCATTGTTTTCCTCGACGAGCACTCGAAAGAGCGCGTAATCATGCAACCAGGAGGATTCTTCTTCGCAGAATTTCTTGAACTCTGATCGTCGGTTTTCGTCTGTGCGAGCGGAGAAATTCGCAAATGCCTTTTCGAGGATACTTTGTTTCAGTTTTTTGACTGGTTGATACTTTACGCGGCCACGACGCAGGTTTGGAAGATCGACTTCTACAAGTGCGGCATCAAAGTCCTCGCGCGTTAAGTCCTCGGGTAAACCTGGCGCGAGGTGCAACGTCGCAGGGTCGAGCGCCATCGAACTAATGGCATTGTATGGGCTGTCATCCGCTCCGGTTTCATTGATTGGCAGAAGCTGAACAAGCGTGAAACCGATTTCCGCAACCCAATCAATAAACTCCCGCAACGCACCGAGGTCACCAATTCCCAAATCGTCCTCTCGTCGCAACGCAAACAGCGGCACGAGGATTCCGGCAATTTTCTTTTCCGGCGATAGGTTCATGAAAGCAATGACGAAGCACGAATGACGAATTCCGAAATAATAACAAAGCACGAATAACAGCTTGTCATCCTGAGCGACCCAAGCGGAGTCGAACGATCCTCTGAACTAACCATGAGGTTTTGCCACGGGGTTCCTCGACTTCGCTCTGGATGACAGGCACCTCATTCGTCATTTGATCATCCGGTTTTCCTTCGATATTCGACATTCGGATTTCGTCATTTTCTCGTCACTTGCCAGTCTTCGACGAGGCCGTTTGGAATCTCTTGCAGGAAACGAGATGGCCGCTGGAATACATCTCCGTAGCCACCACTCAGACGCATGTGTGGATAGGTGAGATAAAGTTCATCGCGTGCGCGTGTGATCGCGACATAGAACAAGCGCCTTTCCTCCTCCAGCGCATCGCGGGTGTCGAGCGACCGGCTGCTGGGGAACATGCCGTCACTCAGCCAGATCACGAAGACGGTATGAAACTCGAGACCTTTGGCTTGATGTACGCTGGAGAGATTAACCGCTTCTTTCTCGTTTGTCTGTGCCGGCGCGGCTTCCGCATCAACGTTGCTGATCAACGCTAACTGCGACAGAAATTCGTGTACGTCCTTGAATTGACGAGCGAATGCTGCGAGCTGGTCGAGATCTTCCCGGCGGAGTTGGTAATTCGGGAAATTCATTTTCGCGTAATCATCGTAAATCGCTTCCACAACCGAAGTGATCATTTCCGATGGCGGATTTGGCGTACCACCCGGTGCGATCTCATCAAGTGTGTGCGTGAGTTGCGTCCACATTTTCTTTGATTTCGCGGGGACATTCATTGCAAGTAGACGTTCGCCAAATCTGTAGCCACCGGCCGGGGCGCTGACTTTGGCTGGATCCGACGTTACTTCAGAGCCACGGTCGTCGCCCGCGGCTACAACGGATTTTTCCCACGCGCGCCAGAGATTCTCGGCCGTGCGGTTGCCGATTCCAGGAAGCAATTTCACCATGCGATTAAAGGCAACCTCATCGCGCGGATTGGCCACAAAACGGATGAACGACGTCACATCTTTGATGTGAGCCTGTTCAAAAAACCGGATCCCACTGGTGATCTGGTACGGGATGCCCCGGCGCGAAAGCTCCAATTGCAGCTCGAGCGCATGATAGTGTGCGCGATAAAGGACTGCGACGTCGTTCAGGTCAACATTTTCATCGCGCAGTTCGAGAATTCGTTGGGCAACAAATTGCGCCTGTTCGGAGCTGTCATTGAGCGCGACTAATGCCGGCCTGAGCGTTTTTGATTCGCGCGTTGCGCTTAAGTGTTTCCGGAATTGCTGGACGTTTGCAGCGATCGCCGCGTTCGCAACGTCGAGAATTTCCGGCACACTGCGGTAGTTCATTTCGATCTTGAACACCTGCGCATCCGGATAGCGCCTCGGAAATTCGAGAATGTTTTGAAAATTAGCGCCGCGCCAGGAATAAATCGACTGCGCGTCGTCGCCAACTACCATCAGGTTGTGATGGTCGCGCGCGAGCAGGTCGACAAGGTCAGCCTGGATCTTGTTCGTGTCCTGGTATTCGTCGACGAGAATGAATTGGAACTGGCGCCGGTAGATTTCACCAATCCGCTCGTGCTCCTGAAGCATCAGGAGCGTCTTTTGCAGGAGGTCATCGAAATCCATTGAGTTCGTCGCCTTTTTCTTTTTTTCGTATCGATTTCGAACGTCTTGGATTTTGTCGAGCAAGGGCAGGAAGTACGGAAATTTTTCAGCGAGCAATGCCTCCAGCGGCATCTCCGTGTTCACGACGAAGCTGAAGATTTCTGCGAGCACATCGCCTTTGGGAAAACGGATTTCCTTTGGATCAATTCCTGCGCTCGCCACTACCGTATTCATCAAATCCTTTTGATCTTCACGGTCCATAATGGTGAAACCGCTCGAGTACTCGAGCGCTGTGCCGTGCCTGCGCAAAATCCGGTTTCCAACCGAATGGAATGTCCCGCCCCACAGCCCGCTCGCATCTACTGGCAGAAGGTTAGCGACGCGATTCAACATTTCGCGGGCCGCTTTGTTCGTGAACGTGAGCAGCAGAATATTTCGCGGATCGATTCCGTTTTCGAGCAGGTACGCCACACGATAAGTGAGGGTGCGTGTTTTGCCTGACCCCGCGCCGGCGATGACAAGAATCGGCCCCGGCGGAGCCGTCACCGCGGCAAGCTGCTGTTCGTTCAACTCTGCGGCATAATCAATATGGACCGACGTGGATACCGGCGTGTGTTGGAGCGTGTATTGGCGAGACATACCTGTGGCGATTCGTAGGTCGCGCTACGAAACGGCTTCCACAGGCGTGGATTCCGGCACCGGTTCAATCCATTTCCCGTGCTCGCGGATCAAATCTTTAAGGCGATCGACGGCTTCTGCTTCGGGAATGTTGAATTTCACTGCAGTCTTGCCGACGTAGAGATTCACTTTACCGGGCGCGCCTCCGACGTACCCAAAGTCGGCATCGGCCATTTCGCCGGGGCCATTCACGATGCATCCCATGATAGCGATTTTCACGCTTTTCAGGTGCAAGGTGGCTGCCTTGATTTTGGCCGTCGTGGTTTGGAGATTGAAAAGCGTTCGCCCGCACGACGGGCAGGCCACGTAATCAGTCTTGAAAATACGCGAGCCGGCTGCCTGCAAAATGTTGTACGACAAACGAAGCGATTGGCCCGGCGCTTCCTCGCCTTGGACTAAAATCGCGTCCCCGATTCCGTCACAAAGCAGGGAACCAATGTTGGTGGAGGCGGTGAGAAGAGTATCCAGGAATGACGAATGACGAATGTCTGATGACGAAGGAATGGCGAAGCTCGAAGCACGTACATGAGCCTTTGTCTGCTCTTTCGTCATTTGTTCATTCGTGCTTCTTTCGTCATTCGTCGTTCGTGCTTTGTCATTCTTAAAAACGTCCTTTAGCAGAATCGGATGACGCGCGTGCAACTTCGCTGCGAGCAAACGGAAGGCGGCGATCACGGAGAGATCGATGTCATCGCTTACAGTAACAAACTGCGCACCTTGCTGTGCGTTAACTTTCGCAATTGCCTCATCATCCCGCGGATCGATCGCGATGATGTTCGCCTCCTCGGAAACGATCTCCGGTTTGTAGTCGCCCATTCTGTCGATCTTGTGCGCGATCTTGTCGAAGGTCGTCTGCCGCACCACGACCCGAATCAATTCGTCCCCGCCGACTTTGAATCCATCGCGCTCGATCTTCTCTGTCGCGCGCCGCTGATAGGAGAAGGGATCGAATGAAAGTTGGACGTTGAGCGTTGAGCGTTGGGAGTTGGACGTTGTCTTTATGTTCTCGACGAGCGCTTTCGCCACCGGAATCTCATGAGGACTATCTTCAGTGAGCGAAACGCGGATGGTGTCTCCAATTCCATCGGCCAGCAGCGAGCCTATTCCGATCGCGCTCTTGATGCGCGCATCTTCGCCTTCGCCCGCCTCGGTTACGCCGAGATGCAGCGGATAATTCCAGTCCTGGCCGAGCTCGTTTAGTCGCGCCACGAGCAGTCGATAGGCAGCAATCATCACTTTCGGGTTGCTGGCCTTCATGGAAAAAATGAAATCGTGATAATCGAGGTCGCGCGCGATCCGCGCGAATTCGAGTGCGCTTTCGACCATGCCCAGCGGTGTATCGCCGTAGCGATTCAGAATACGATCCGAAAGAGATCCGTGATTTGTGCCAATCCGCATGGCGATTTCGCGCGTCTTACACAATTCAACAAGTGGCGAAAACCGTTCACGGATCCGATTTAACTCGGCGATATATTGTTCGTCGGTGTACTCGCGGATCACGAATTTCTTCGAGTCAGCGTAGTTGCCCGGATTGATACGCACTTTCTCCACCCATTTCGCCGCCTCCATCGCTGCCTCGGGTTTGAAGTGAATATCGGCAACGATCGGCACGCCACAGGCGCGTTCGCGTAAACCTTTGACGATGTGCTCGAGATTGCGCGCGTCTTTTACCGTGGGCGCCGTGATTCGGACAATTTCACAGCCAGCATCTGCGAGCTCTATCGTTTGTTGGATCGACGCGTCGGTGTCCATCGTGTCGCAAGTGATCATCGACTGAACACGGATCGGGTTGGCTCCGCCGATGCCGACGTTCCCAACCTTCACTTCACGTGTGATGCGGCGATGGTACTCAAGGGGATTACTGCAATAGTTCACGAGAATTCAAATGTACGAAGACTCGAGCAACCTCGCAATCGCCCTGACGCACTATGGCGTTTGCGAATTTTTCTGAGGCGAATGCGCTTCGAACTGGTCGAGCTTTTTGCGGACAAACGGCAAATCCTGGACATCGAAGAACGTAATGTAGAGCATGTACCCGATAATCAGCACCGCACAGCTGGTCTGAATCACCTCGAGTACCCGCATGTTCACTGGTTTGCGCCGGACCGATTCGATTAGCGCCAGGACGATGTGGCCGCCATCAAGCACCGGGATGGGCAGCAGATTCAGGATTGCCAGGTTTACGTTGAGAATCACGCTGAACCAAAGCGCCAGTTGCCAGCCGCGTTCGCTTTGGAAGAGCAGATAGTAAATTCGGCCAATTCCGACGGGTCCGCTTAGATGTTGCAATTTTACATCCGATTTTGGCGAGGCGACCGCCCCTATTGTCTTTAGAGTGCTGGTGACGCTGTTATAAACTTGTTCGATTGGATTCGGATGCTGGATCGAGACAATCCCGCTCGTATCCCATTGAATCCCGATTCGCGGCTTCATTTCGCCGGCCGTGGGCAGGAGAGTTGGTTTTACTGGAATATCGACTTTTGAGCCGTTCCGCTCGACCTGCAGCACAAGCTCTTCGTTTGGATGTTTACTGATGTATTCCAGCAACGCGATCGGATTGTAAATGGGTGTATGGTTAAACCCGCGAATGATGTCTCCGGCGCGCAGTCCGGCTGCCGCGGCAGGACTTTTCGGTTCCACTTTGTCGATGATCGGCGTTTCCGCCGGGTAGATGAGGAGCTGCCGGACACTCTTCCTCCGCCAACCTCGGGTCTCGGCTTTGTAAGGTTCGACCGATACTGTTTGCACCTCCGCGCCCCGCTGGAATTTCACGGCAATTTTGTCGCCCTCACTTCGCACGACGTCCCAGCTGATGCTGTCGTTCATTCCCATGAATCGCCTGACCGATTTGCCATCGACCGATAAAATCTTATCGCCCGGTTGAAGACCGGCTTTCTCCGCTGGAGAACCCGGCATGACATAACCAATAACAGTCGTTGAATCGCCTTCGCTCACCGGGTGACCAACCGCCCAGACGATTCCAGCAAAAAACAAAGCCAGCAGCAGGCTGAACACCGGACCGGCAACGGCTACAATGATTTTGTCGAGCGCGGAAATCTTCGGCAGCTTCGCCCGATCCAGGTCGGCTTTGCCCTCGATAATGTCCATCGGTGCAAGTTGCGGCAGTGCAACAAACCCTCCGAATGGGAGTGACCCGAGAGAATATTGGACGCCGCTAATCGTCTTTTTCCAGATCGGCTTGCCAAACCAAACGCCAAATTTCTCGATGTAGAGACCCCGCCAGCGTGCCGCGAGAAAATGCCCAAGCTCGTGCACCACGATGAGGAGATTAAATAGGATCAGAACCTCGAGCAGGATGAAGATGACGCGAGCGATATGCAAAATCATGTGGTCAGCAGGTGATCAGTGAATCGTTGGACACGCCATTCTGTCTGCCGTTGTATCTTTTAAGCTTTTGCCGATTTAACGCGCCCCTGTGCTTCTGCTCGCGCCCACTGATCGGCTCTCAATATTGCATCGAGATCGGGGTGCGCAACGGGCGTATGCCGGTTCATCACATCCTCGACGATTTCCCAGATTTTCGGGAACCGCACCCTGCGATCCAAAAATGCCGCTACCGCGATTTCGTTGGCTGCATTCATCACCGCCGCCAATGTGCCGCCGGTCTCTCCCGCGCGGCGCGCCAGGTTCAACGCTGGAAAATCATCATAGCGCGGAGGGTAGAATTCCAACTTGGATAGCTTCGAAAAATCGAGCGGCGGTAACGAATTCGGGACTCGATCTGGCCAGGTCACGGCGTATTGGATCGGGAAGCACATGTTCGAATAACTTAATTGCGCGAGCGTGGAACCATCTGTGAACTCGACCATCGAGTGAACGATGCTTTGCGGATGAATGACCACTTCGACGCGTTTCATCTCTACGCCAAAAAGCCAGTGCGCTTCGATCATTTCCAGGCCCTTGTTGAACAGCGTTGCCGAATCGATCGTGATCTTCGGTCCCATATTCCAAGTCGGATGCTTGAGCGCCTGCTCGAGCGTGATCGAATCGAAGTCTTGTTGGGGAGTTTCACGGAACGGTCCACCGGACGCGGTCAGAATAATCCGACGGACATCGGAAACGTCCAATGCTGAACCTTCTGGATTGGACGTTTGGTGCTGGGCGGTGGGCGTTGAGCGTTTGCCTTCCAAGCACTGAAAGATCGCGTTGTGCTCAGAGTCGACCGGCAAAACGTGTACCCCTTTCTCAAGCGCTTCGCGCATTACGATCTCGCCCGCCATGACCAAAATTTCTTTACTTGCCACGGCCAGATCCTTACCGGCTTCAATCGCCCCGAGCGCGGGCCGCAATCCGCCGGTGCCGACGATCGCTACGAGCACCATGTCCGCGTTTGCCAGGCACGCGATCTCGAGCAACCCCGCTTCGCCCGAGAAAATCTGCGGTTTGTAATCGAGTGCTCCCCGAAGAACATCGACCTGCGTTTCATCAACAAGACAAATCGACTCCGGCCGGACTTCATTCGCAGCGGCGGCCAGCTTTTGCGCATTGCTCTTCGCAGCAAGCCCGACAATCTCCATCCGCTCGGGAATATCCCGAGCGACTTTTAGGGCGCTCTCACCGATCGAGCCAGTCGCACCCAGGATGACGACACGTTTACGAATCATTTGGACAGAATGAACAGAATTAACAAAATGAATCGGAATTACATTAGAGAGAGACCGGCTCGTGTTTCGGCAGCCGAAACTTTTTCTTGTACTCCAACCGTTCTACGCCGAAATTCAAGAGCAGCCCCTCATTAGTTCCAGTCGCCACGAGATAGTTAACCAATTGAACTTCGTGGACTTTGGCGAGTAACTGATTCGCCTTTAGTTCAACTATCAACGAGTCGTTTATCAATAAGTCGGCAGTGAAGAGTCCAACGACTTGGCCATCATAATGAACGGTGATCGATGTTTGGGCATCAACTTTCAATCCCAACTTTTGCAATTCCCAGATCAACGCATTTTGATAGACCGACTCGAGAAACCCTGGCCCGAGAGCTGAATGCACTCGCATCGCCGCGCCGATCACTTGCCCGCACAAATCGTATTGTTTCCCGTCTCCAACTATTCTGTCCATTTTGTTGATTCTGTCGACCTTCTACGCGACGTGGATCACGAGACGCATGTAGAAAAACAACAGGGGCGCGGTGAAAAGCAGGCTGTCCAGCAAATCGAGCGCGCCGCCAATTCCCGGGAGCAGATTGCCCGAGTCTTTTACGCCTGTGCTGCGCTTGATAATGGATTCGGCCAAATCCCCCAGGACTGCAGCAACACCGAGCAGGAGACCGAGCACTGTCGCGTGTGTCCAGTTGAGCACTGACAAATGGCCCGGCATAAGTTTGTAAAGAATCAGGCTGCAAAGCAGCGCGAAGACAATTGCGCCGAAAAAACCTTCCCACGTTTTTTTTCCACTGATGTGCGGCACCATCAGATGCCGCCCTATCACGCTGCCCGTCAAGTACGCGCCCATGTCCGAAAACTTGGTGACTGCGATCAAATACAACACGTAGAACTGGCCGGTGAGGTGACCGTCGCTCGAACGCGGAGTGAGATACACAATTTTGGTGATGAAATTGAAAAGCCAAAGCACATAGAGCAGACCGAACAACGTGTAAGCCATAGTCTGCAGTGGCTCGTCGTGCCGCAGTCGCGCAAACATTTGTCGCCCAAATACCGTCAGCAGAAAGAAAAGCAAAACTGCAACTTCGAAATCGTAGGAGCCTGTCGGTCCGATTTTGGAGAAATAATAAAAACTGCCAGCAAGCATCACCGCTCCACAGATCATTCCGGTGATTTTGAAATTTGGCAGATCC
>DATDFM010000047.1:0-3385 GCA_036522635.1 Candidatus Udaeobacter sp.
GGGACTAGTCGGGCAGCGCCCGGTGTTATCAGCACCGAACGCGCCCTAACCAAATTCACCTACAGGACAGGCGAACATGGCTGACATTCAAGATAAACACTCCGCTTCCCGGGCACAAGGCTTGCGCCACTCTGCCCACGCCTCAACCAAAACCCCCGCTTTAGCCAAAACAAAAGCCGCCCCCAAAACAATAGCTGCACCCAAACCTAAATCCTCATCCACCCCTAAGGCCAAACCCAAAAGGCGACGATGGGCCCCCGCATCTCCAGCGTGGCAAGACCACCATCCGCCGTTACAAAGGCCGCGAGTTCCACCGGTTTGAAGAGGTCCAGGGCAAGATTGTTGATTTCGCCGAGGTCTTCACCTCCGGCGAAAACCACTCGATCGCCATCTGCTTTCAGGATAAAACCCTGCTGCACTTCACCATCGACCCGGGCTTTGTACTGGAGACGGAATACGCAGATACCAAAACTGGCGACTGGCGCACCCGCAAGCGCTGGCCGCTTCTCCATAGCCAGGGCCGCCGGAATTGAAAATCGGTAGTAGACGCGTGGTTCATGAAAGGCTGCCGGAATTGGCAGCCTTTTCATTTGGAGTTGCGCTTCCGTGCTTAGCTTCGAAAAAAGCCCAAGCTTGCGGATAAACACTGATTACACAAATCAAATAAGTTCAATAGGATCATCTTTGAATTTGTAAATCCGTGTGATCCGTGTTCATCCGTGGTGAGATTTGCTTTTTGAGCCAATCGCTATTTGCTAGTGTCCTGAGTCGTTAATTCGCTTACTAGTCCAGAGCGGGACAGTCTAATCTGTATGAAACGCATGCGGAGAGGACGTTCCCTCAAACCGTTGATTGTATCCAAGGAGCAACGAGCCACCTTAGAGAGTTGGGTACGCCGGAGGACCTCGGCTCAGGCCTTGGCGCAACGGGCGCGCATTGTGTTGGCCTGTGGCGAAGGCCACAACAATACCACGGTCGCCGATCTAGAAAACTGTTCCCTGCCTACGGTAGGCAAGTGGCGAGAACGCTTTCTGGCGCGCGGGGTCGATGGTTTGCTGGATGAACCGCGCCCTGGGCAGCCGCGCAAAATCACCGATGCCAAAGTAGAAGAAGTCATCACCCGCACGTTGGCAAGCAAACCCAAGGCGGCGACGCATTGGTCCACACGTTCGATGGCTAAAGTCAGTGGACTGAACCAAACGGCGGTGAGTCGAATCTGGCGGGCCTTTGCTCTCCAACCCCACCGTACTGAGAATTTCAAGTTAAGCCGTGACCCGCTGTTCATCGATAAAGTACGCGATATCGTTGGTCTATATCTGAATCCTCCGGAACGGGCCTTGGTGCTGTGTGTGGATGAAAAGAGCCAGATTCAAGCGCTGGAGAGGACCTCGCCTCTGCTGCCGTTACGGCCCGGACAAGCCGAACGCCGCGCCCATGATTACCTGCGCCATGGCACCACCAGCTTGTTTGCGGCGCTGGATACAAAAACCGGCAAAGTCATTGGGGAAATGCATCGTCGTCATCGCAGCACAGAGTTCCGGCAGTTCCTCGACACCATTGCAGCTAACGTGCCGGCTGAGTTGGACGTTCATCTGATCATGGATAACTACTCCACCCATAAAACAGCCATCATTCAGCGCTGGCTGATCCGCCGCCCGCGTTTCCACGTGCACTTCACGCCCACGGCAGCCAGTTGGCTGAACCTGGTGGAACGCTGGTTTGCAGCTCTTACGGAAAAACAAATCCGGCGCGGCAGCTTCCGCTCGACACAAGAACTGGAAACTGCCATTCGCACTTTTTTGGCAGAGCACAATGCCGCACCGAAGCCTTTTGTCTGGACCAAATCGGCTGACGCCATACTCGATTCGGTTGCGCGTTACTGTCAGCGAATTAACGACTCAGGACACTAGTGTCCGGTTAAAAGTCTAGCAATTGCATTTGTTTAGGTTCATCGCTTCCGGTGGGAAGCACATCGTTGAGCGAAAAAGCTTGATTTATCGGCGTTTTTTCGAACAAGGAGACACTGAGAATTTGCAGCATTGTATACAGGTTGAGTTGCAGGCCCAGCCGTTTTCGCACGATGGCCACCAGCAGGTAGCTGCAGACGGCAATCCAAACCTGTGTTTTCACAGCATTCTCCGAGGTCCCATAGAACGCCTTGATCCGCAGATGTTGCTTGATCCATTTGAAAAACAGTTCGACATGCCATCGCCGATGGTACAGCTTGGCAATCACGGATGCGGGAAGAACGAAGTTGTTGGTGAGAAACACCAGCCGCTTTTCCCGCTGGGCGTCCCAGTAGCGAATACGGCGAAGAGGGTCGGGATAGCCCTTGCTGGAATAAAACCACCGCAGCGCAATGGTTTGATCGCACTGCACACCGCTGCTTTTGTCGACCGGATGCGAGATGAGCCGAGCAAAGCGGAAGTTCTTGCGCGCTCGGGTAACAAAGAAGGCGCCATGTCGGGTCCAGCGATGCAAGCGTTCGAAGTTGAGATAGCCGCGATCCATCACGTAGAAAGCCCCGGCTTCGGGAACCAGTTGGTCCAGCATGTTGACGTCGTGCACGCGAGCCGGCGTAATGCGCAGGAAAACCGGAATCTTTCCCCGCAGGTCCAGCAGCGTGTGCAGCTTCAAGGCGTGCTGTTTGGGCGTGAAGTAGGCCCAGGGAAACAAGGCGATGCACAGATCGATGGTGGTCGAATCGAGCGCGTAGATGGTGTTGGCCAACTCCACCCCCAAATCCTCGTCCAGATAAAGCCGGCGCGCTTCTCCGATCAATCCCTGAGCGAAATCGGCATAGATCCGCCAATCGCGCATTTCGTTGGCATCGGCCAGCGTGCTGCGCGAGATCCGGCCGCGAATTCCCAAATGATAAAGCCGGCGTTGTTGCGAGCGCAGGCAGGCGACGATATCGCGCAGACTTTCCCGGTAGCTCAACTGTGCGAACGTCATGGTGAGAAACTGGTCCCAGCAAGAAAAACTCCGCACCCGGTAGTTGCCGGCGTAACGTTGCACGCACCGGCGAAACTCGTGCCGGGACAAGTGATCGATGAGTTGCGAAAACAGGCTCTGTCCACTGTTCATGTCGCTGCCTTCCTGACGACACAGCAGACCGAATCCCCGCTCCGAAATTCAAATCGATCACGATCCCGAACGGATTTAAACCATTACTCTGCATATGCTTGCAGCTCAAAACAAAATTCTTAACCGGACACTAGTGGCTCCTAGCCACTAGTTTTTCGCAATATCCGCCAGATGTTCGCCGGTGTCAAGAGGGTGAAGCAAGAAACGAATAAAGTGAAGCGCGCGCTAACATTGTTAGGCGCGATTTTTATTTTCAGTGCGGAGCCACGGAAAAGAACAGGGCTGCGAGTTCGCGCAG
>DATDFM010000048.1:0-9503 GCA_036522635.1 Candidatus Udaeobacter sp.
TCTTGGCATGCATCTGCTGCATCTGATCACCGGGACAGCGGAAAATCTTCTGATGATGTTATGGGTATGGCTGAAGGGACTGGACACCAGGCATGCGCGCGATGTGCGCGTCGGAGCTGTGTATTGGTATTGGATCGCCGCGATTTGGATTCCGCTTTATGCAATCGTCTACTTCGGACCACGGTGGCTTTGAACAGGAGCTTGCTGCTACCGACCGACCGCTGCGCGAATTTGCGTTTTGGCTGGGAATCATCGGGCCGCCACTTCTGTGGCTGACGCAATTTGAAATTGTGTACGCGTTCGTTCTCCCGGTGTGCGTCGCTCACCGTGAGATTGTGCTCGTGGTGATATCGATCGTTTTTGCCGCAATGATCGTCGCCTGCGGACTTATTGGTTGGAACGGCCGTGTGCCAGTAGCGGATTCTCCCGCTGGCATCAGGTTCGTACGCCACTTCATGGCGGTGTTGTCGCTGATGTCCATGTCGCTGTTTCTGCTCGTCGTAATTGCCCAACTGCTCGCTATCGCAATGAATTCACCGTGCCCGATCTAACCATGAATCAGTTTGGCCGATTGTTTAGGGCGAAATGCCATCCGCCGTGGAACGAAGGATTATTCGTGCGAAGCAGGTGCACGGGCAGGACTTTATTGGCAGGGGCGGCACTCCGTTGCCTTGCGCGGCGCCCGACGAAGCGGTCGCCCTACCGTAGATCGCCATTCCTGTATCGGTTCCTGCACGGGGGATCGACAAGCGATAAGAGATTCTTCGCTTCGCTCAGAGTGACAGTGCTCGCGGTTTTCGTGCTCATGCTGCCAGCGCATGCGTCTGCGCACGAATTGGACGCGGCCGGCCCACAGAACACGCACGAACTTCTGCGTGCCTGGACATTTGAACCTGGGGTGGTTATCCCGATCGTCGTATCGGCTATCCTTTACTCGTTAGGCATTTGGCGATTGCATCGCGCGTCGCCGAAGTCAGTTCGCAAATCAGACGTCCTTTACTTCGCGCTAGGTTGGGCCGCGCTTGTGCTGGCGCTCGTTTCACCCGTGCATGCATGGGGAAGTGTCTTGTTCTCCGCGCACATGACACAACACGAGCTGCTGATGCTTATCGCCGCGCCGTTGCTCGTGCTTGGCCGGCCGATTGTGCCGTTTCTCTGGGCGCTCCCGAGATCTTGGGCGGTCACGCTGGCGCGCTGGAGCAAAGTCGGAGCGTGGGCAACAACATGGCGAACTATTTCGAATCCCGTGGTCGCATGGACCATTCATGCGGTGGTCCTTTGGGCCTGGCACGCGCCGATGTTGTTTGAAGCCACGCTCGAGAGCGAATCAATTCACGCGTTGCAACACGCGAGCTTTCTGTTGTCTGCCTTGCTCTTCTGGTGGGCGGTGATTCACGGTCACAAGCGGGCGCTCGGGTTTGGACTGGCCGTGTTATACATGTTCACGACCGCGTTGCACAGCGGTTTGCTGGGAGCGCTATTGACCTTCGCGAATTCGGTTTGGTACCCTGGTTATGCCGAGCGTACCGCCGCCTGGGGTTTCACGCCGCTTGAAGACCAGCAAATCGGGGGATTGATCATGTGGATCCCAGCAGGTCTCGTTTACATCGCTGCGGGTCTCGCGCTGTTTGCCGGCTGGTTACACGAATCGGAGGTGCGCGCCCGTTCACAAGGCTTTCAGACAGGCAGCTTCCCCCTGGCACGCCGGGGCCACACACATGCGACAACTACGGTGCAAGCCTGGAGGGGTGCTCCTCCCGATGAGCAAGTCTCATGAAGGATCGAGTAACAAAGTTTGCTCTTGTAGCAATACTCGGACTGAGCGCGTGCAGCGACGATGCGGGGAAGCGATCGCGATTGTTAGTGAATGGAGACCCAGATCGCGGCAAGACTGCGTTAACCAGCTATGGCTGCGTTGCCTGCCACACCATTCCCGGCGTACGGGGCTCGAATTCCCTCAGCGCGCCGCCGCTGATTGGGATTTCGCAGCGAAGTTATCTCGCCGGAATGGTTGAGAACACACCCGATAATTTGCGAACCTGGATCCAACATCCGCACAAGATCAATCCACACACCGCGATGCCTGAACAAGGTGTGACTGATCAAGATGCGTCGGACATGGCGGCTTATCTGTACCAGCGCGCTGAGTGGTGTCAGATTTACCGCACGACGAGTTCCGCGACGCGTCACGGGCAACAAGCGAAACTGGAGGTTCGCGGAGCTCGACCCCCTTCATTGCTGCACAGAGCGATCGGAGTGGATCAAAGCACGCATATTCACTTCGCGTAGCGTTCTCTTTCTGTGGGCTCAGAAAGTGACATCGTCATTTCGCATCCCGAAAAGGTTCTTTACCCAGCTGGGAAGTTCACCAAAGCCGATGTGGTGGAGTACTACCGGCGCATTGCTTCCTTCCTTTTGCCGCACTTTCGCAATCGGCCGGTCACGCTAAAGCGATACCCCGACGGCGTTTTTGGCGAAGCATTCTATGAGAAAGATGCGCCGGGCTTTACGCCTGACTGGGTAAAAACATTTCCGGTGCCGCGTCACGAAGGCGGCCCCGATATCAACTACATTCTGATCAACGATCGCCGCACGTTGATGTGGGCTGCGAGCATTGCAGCACTGGAGTTGCATCCATTTCTCCATCGCATCCCGCATATCGAGCGGCCGATCCACATCGTGTTCGATCTGGATCCGGGCGAGAACGCAAACGTTCTAGACTGCGCGGAGGTGTCGTTTCTCTTGCGCGATTTGCTTGTGAAGCTGCGGCTAAAATGTTTCCCGAAAGTCTCCGGCTCGAAAGGTATTCAGGTTTATGTGCCGCTGAACACGGTTATCACATACGACCAGACGCAGTCGTTCGCGCGCGCGACGGCGGAATTACTGGAGAAAAAGCATCCCGACAAGATTGTCGCAGATATGGCGAAGAACTTGCGGATCGGCAAAGTGTTTATCGATTGGAGCCAGAACGCCGATTTCAAAACGACCGTTGGCGTTTACTCGTTACGGGCGAAACGCGCGCGGCCGTACGTGTCGATGCCGGTTCGATGGAAGGAATTGGAAACGGCTCTGAAAAAAACCGATCCGGCGCTTCTCGATTTCGAATGGAACAAGGCATTGCACCGTTTGAAACGGGTGGGGGACCTGTTCGCGCCGTTAAGAAAAGTGAAACAGAAGCTACCGAAAGAGTTTGCCTTGGCGTCACGAAGGATTCCAAAGTCGTTGTCCGACTATGACGCGAAGCGTCATTTCACGCGCACGATCGAACCGGCGCCACGCGGTCCAAGGCGGAGTGCGCAGGGAAGCCGTCGTCGTTTCGTAGTGCAGAAGCACGCGGCCAGTCACTTGCATTACGATTTCCGCTTGGAAATCGGCGATGTCCTCAAATCCTGGGCCGTGCCCAAAGGCTTACCGCTGAAAGCCGGGGAAACGCACTCTGCGTTCGAAACCGAGGATCATCCTGTCGACTATTTGGACTTCGAAGGCGTGATCCCGCGTGGCGAATACGGCGCGGGCACGGTCATGGTTTGGGACCTCGGCACGTATGAATTGATTGAAGGCAATTACTGGAAAGGGCGGCTCTCTGTGTTTCTGAACGGTAATAAATTGAAAGGCGAATGGAGATTGGACCGAACAGACAAGGACAAAGGCACGCCGAAATGGATTTTGCGTAAAACGAACGGGGATGCCAGAACCGTGTTGTCAAAGCGGCAGGACCTTTCCGCGTTAAGTGATCGAACCATGGAACAAATCGCGGGTAGTAGGAGCGACGATTTTCCGGCCACCGTAAGCCGGTCGAAAGACGGCGCTCACCCACAGGCTGCTCGGGCTACAGGCAAACGCTCAAAACACAAATCAGTTGCTGCTCCGCGTTTTGTTTCGCCCATGAAAGCGACAGCGGTTAACGAACTACCAAAGGGCGACAAATGGATTTATGAAGTGAAATGGGACGGTTACCGTGCGCTCGGATTGAAACATCACGACAACGCGCGTCTGCTGTCACTCAAAGAGAAGGATCTGACGAGCGATTTTCCCACTGTCGCGGAGGCGGTCCGTTCGATCCGCGCAAACACAGCGTTGATCGACGGGGAAATCGTTGCAGTAGATTCAAACGGTTGTCCTTCCTTCCAAGCACTGCAGAACAGGGCGTCGCTCGGGCCCGACTGGCAGATCGTTTATTACGCGTTCGATCTTCTGAATTTTGAAAACGATGACTGGACCAACAAGCCGTTAGGCGAACGAAAGAAGAAATTGCATCAACTTATTGAAGGTTCGGAAGTACGATACAACGCGAACCTTTCAGGTTCTTCGGAGGAAATTATCCGGACAATCGAAACAGCGGGACTGGAAGGTGTGGTCGCGAAAAAACGCGACTCTTTGTACCGCGCCGGTACGCGAGTGACCACATGGTTAAAATTCAAAATTAACAAAGCTCAGGAGTTCGTCATCGGCGGTTACAAACCGGACGCAGGAAGTTTTCAATCGATTTTGGTTGGGTATTACGAAGAAAAACAACTAATATTCGCGGGCAAGGTTCGTCAGGGTTTCAATCCGTATGTGCGCGCGAAGCTTCTTGAATCAATGCGGATGTGCCTAACTAGTAAATGTCCATTTGCCAACCTGCCGAGCAGCCGCACCAGCCATTTCGGCGAAGGCATTACCGCCGAAGAAATGGAACAGCTATGTTGGCTCAAACCAAAGCTCGTCGCGCAAATTAGTTTTAATGAATGGACGAACTATGGCCTGCTCCGCCACGCTACATTCGAAGGATTGCGCGACGACAAAGAACCGCGCGTTGTCATCCGCGAAGTAGCTGTAGCGTAAACTACGTTCCTGACTGCTCGAGAACTGATTGTAGCTCTTGGAAGTTGATGGGCTTGACGAGATGAAAATCAAATCCGGCATCTTTGGAACGTTGCACATCTTGCTCGGTGCCGAAACCGGTGAGGGCAATTGCCTTGATATGTCCTTTCGCCCGAGCTTGTGCGGCCACTTCGTAACCGCTTCCATCGGGCAATCCGATGTCACACAAAACTACGTCGACATTATTCGAGTCCATGAGATCCATTGCGTTCTCTACATTATCTGCAGTTACAACGTTGTGACCAAAATGGGTGAGTAGCCGTGACAAGGTGCGCCGGGTATCTTGGTGATCTTCCACAAGTAATATACGAAGTGGTTTAGATGTCTTGGAGCCGGCGCGATGGTTCAGGCCAATGCCGATCGATCCGTCTGGTAGAGTGTCCAGGGCGACCTTAAAGGTCGCACCGAAACTTCGACCACGGCTTTCCGCTTCAATTTTGCCATGGTGGAGATCGACCAGACGTTTCGAAATTGCGAGTCCGAGACCAAGTCCGCCGAACTGTCGCGTTACAGAAGGATCAGCCTGCTCAAACGGCTGAAACAACGAAGCTAACCGCTGCGGCTCAATTCCAATCCCAGTGTCAGTAACTTCAAAATGAAAGCGTCCAGCTTCGTCGTTAGACGTGCGAATCATGATCTGCCCACCTTGCGGCGTAAATTTGACAGCGTTGTTTATCAAATTCCAAAACACTTGCTGAAGCCGGATGCAGTCAGCCAGGATGTGATACTCCTTCGCCTTGAGTTCAGTGGCGACTTCTAATTGCTTTGCCGCGATGGCGGAATGCGCAATCTCCACCGCGTTTTTAATGATCTTGTGCGCGTCGCAAACTTCCAGTTCGAGATGAAGTTTACCGCGAGCGATCCGGGTGAGATCTAGCAGATCGTCAATCAATCGGGCCTGCAGTTGTACGTTGCGTTTTATGATCTCAATATCTTCGGCGAACTCTGGCGGAAGTTTCTCCGAATTATCTTGCAGGTAGGTGGCTGCTGCCAGGGCCGGGGTCAGCGGCGTACGCAATTCATGGCTGAGCGCTGCAAGAAAGTCGTCCTTGGCCTTACTGGATTTTTGCGCTGCAATTTTTTCTGCTTCATACTCGCGGCTCCTAATCTGATCGGTGATGTCTCGCGTGACCTTGGAGAAGCCGCGAATGTTTCCCTCGTCATCACGAAGCGCAGTGATTATTACTTCCGCTTCAAAGGTCGATCCGTCTTTGCGAACGCGGAGACCCTGGTCACGAATGTAGCCTCGGCGCGCCGCTTCGCGCAGATTGCGCTGCGGCTTCCCGGCAGCAACGTCGTCCGCTGTATAGAAGGAGGCGAAGTTTTTGCCGATGATTTCCTCCGTTGAGAAACCTTTGATTTTTTCCGCGCCGGTATTCCAAGTGATGATGTTGCCGTTAGCATCTAACAGGTAAATGGCGTACTCTTCCACGCTATCCACGAGTATGTGGAATTGTTCGACAGTATCGTGCAATACGGTGTTGCTTGACAGCTTCTTAGACATCGGCTGGGACGCAAGATCTCGTCTACGATTCGAGTTTTCCTTTTGATCTGGTTCCCTCGCCGACACAGTTTTGTTAAAAGAGTCGCTCCTTAAGTAAGCCATAGTCGCTCTCTAATTAGCACTCTCGGGCGAGCATTTGTACGATCTTCTTCTTCCGCTTTCCTCTACTTCTGTCTTCTGGATTTAGAGGAAGAGGAAGGGCGTTTCCGTTGAGAGCGTTTGTTTTGGACTTTCGCTGCCGGGTTGTCTGACTGGGCCAAGGCCCGAGCCAGGTCTGCCTCGTCCGTAAGATCGAGACGCAATGGGGTAATTGAAACCCAACCATGCTCGATTGCCCAACGATCTGTCCCTTCCGCGGCGCCTTCGAGGGGCGTGACTGTAAACCAAAAAATCGGGCGACCTGCCGGATCTTTGTCGGGAACGACTTTGCCGTCGTAATGGCGCACCGACTGCCGCGTCCAACGGATGCCCTTTGGTTTTTCCGGCAGATTTACGTTAACCAGTGAAAGCGTTTTGATTGGCAACAGCAACTCGAATACACGCACTACATAGGGCTCGAGTGCCGAGAAATCCGGTTCACGACTGTCGCTGACATTAGTGCTGAACGCGATACCGCGTGAACCGAGTAATGCTGCTTGCTTCGCTGCGGCAAGCGTGCCGGAATGCCAGCACGAATTGCCGAGGTTTAAGCCGAGATTGATTCCCGAAAGAACGACGTCGACGTGGCCCCAACGATGCATGCCGATCGCGACGCAATCCGCCGGGGTACCGTTAACCCGATGCGCTTCGAAGCTGTCGAGGTGAATGCGTTTAAGACGCAGCGGTCGCGATGCGGTGATCGCATGTCCCATCGAAGATTGTTCGACATCTGGAGCAACGATGCGCACTTCTCCGAACCGCTTTGCTGCCTTCGCTAGCGCTACGATCCCGGGACTGTAAACGCCATCGTCGTTAGAGATCAAAATCCTCATCTTCACAAACTAAACGCGTGCCGAAATGGTTTTGGCCGATTAGGTGGTGAGGAAGTAACGAGCAAATCATGCGAATGCTGTTGATTCATAACCCGAAAGCCGGGGACCGTAAACATAGCAGGAAACGATTGATGACCAGCCTGGCCAGGTGTGGGCATCAGGCATTCTATCAATCCCTGAAAGAGCGCGGCTGGAGAAAGGCGTTCAAAAAGCCTGTAGATCTCGTAATTGCAGCCGGAGGAGATGGCACTGTGCACAAAACTGCGTGGGAAATAATGGATAGTGGGATTCCGCTCGCGATTCTGCCGCTCGGCACGGCCAATAATCTGGCGCGCAGCCTTGGTTTCAGCGGATCTGTTGATGAAATTCTTCAATCGCTTCACTCCGGAAAAAGCCAGCCGTTTGATGTCGGTGTGGCACGCATTGATTCGCGGAGAAATTGCTTTTTGGAAGCTGCGGGCGGCGGCCTGTTTGCTGACTATTTTCCCGCCGCAGAAGCGAACAAGAAACAGGAAGCTTCTCCGGAGGAAGAACTCGCAGCGAATCTCTCCCTTCTTCGCCAATTGTCGCTCGATTATCCTGCCTGCTATTGGAAGATCAGCATCGATGGAAAAAATATGTCCGGCCGCTACATCCTTTGGGGAGCAATGAATATTCGCTCTGCGGGCCCGGCGCTCCACCTCGCGCCAAAAGCAAGAACAAACGATGGCCGGTTGGACTTTGTCGCTGTGCGCGAGCACAAGCGAAAGGTTTTCATCAAGCATGTCGATGCTCATCTAATCCGACGAAAATCGCGTGTCCCAGTAATGCCGCGCAAATTTTGTGACTTAAAAATTACGTCGCCGCCCGGCGCGATGCATCTCGATGGCGAACCATGGCCGGGCGAGAAGAAGAACAACGGAAAAACGCGTAGCAAAGTCGAGATCACAGTGAAACGGGCTGCGCTCCTGATTTGGCAGCCTTGGCGAGGGCAATCTCCTGAAGAGAGAAAATGATAGAGTCTCAGAGTTCATCTTCTGGATTTACTGTGATGGCGTAATCCTCGCGCCCAAGCCTGTAATTCAAAAGCAGGCATGAAGTTGAGGATCCGGTCGGCCGAAATTTTTGCGCGAAGCGCTGCGGCCAATCCGAGGTCAATAAATTCAAGCTGCCACGGGTGGTGAGCGTCTGTGCCGAGCGAAATACGCGTTCCGTGTTTTCGCGCAATTTTAAGCAGCTCAACGTTCAAGTCCTGTCGGTCGGGATAGCAGTCAATTTCGAGCGCCTTATCGAGTCGGGCAGCCTCTGCGAAGACGCGCGACCAATCTGCCTTCAGGCCGATTCGAAAATTGTAAATACGCCCGCGTGGGTGACCGAGAATGTGAACGTATTGATTGCGCAGCGCTGCAAGATAACGCTCGGTTTGGTCCTCAATGGTCCGTAAAGCCGAATGGAAAGAGCCAAGAACAAGATCCAGGGCCAAGAGAGAGTCCGGTGACATGTCACCTTCGCCCCGAGGATTCAGATTCATTTCGATGGATCGAAACACAGTCAGATGCGTGTGCGATTTTGAAAGTGCCACATTGGTGTTCGCTATCTCCGTCGCTTGTCGTGCCAGCGCTTGCTCATCGATACCGCCGGCGATTTTCAATGCTTTGGAGTGATCGGTGATAGCGATGTACTCGTAGGAACGGTTTGCGGCGGCGTCGGCCATGTCGGCAATCGCGCCGGATCCGTCGCTCCAGCGTGAATGCATCTGCAAATCACCGCGCAAATTGTTCCGCCACTTAGGTTGTGATGCGAGAAGCCGCCGTGCTTCCGCCATGGATATGAAATCCCGGCGAATGGCCGGAGCTGCTTTCGCTCGCCGCAGAGGCTTATCGATCCAGATTTGAATTTCTTTGCCTATAAACGGACCGACGCTGCGCAGCTCCGTTAGTGGCCTTTCGTTCGCCACAACATCCGAGGCTTCGTCCGGCCAAAGAAAGGCGCTGCGCGCGGCTCGACGAAACGCGCGTGAAAGAATGCCTGTTTCGCGTTCCGCCCGTTCTGCCAGCAATTCCGCGATGTCGATGTTCGATAGCATACCTAAGATTCGTTCGCGCACCGCAAGTGGAGCGGCTTAGAGACCGGAAGTGCCACGGCGCGTGCGGCCTGTTCGCGTGCCGGCTGCGATTCCAATGATG
>DATDFM010000049.1:0-4026 GCA_036522635.1 Candidatus Udaeobacter sp.
CGCTAGAAGCGAACACAACCGGGATCGATAATACGGCGATGGGTTGGCGAGCGCTTTTCGAAAATACGACTGGCATCAACAATACCGCTATTGGCCGATATGCATTGCTAGACAATATCGTCGGCAATAACAACGTCGCCGTGGGAATGAACGCTGGCCTAGCTGCAACGGGCTCAAATAATGTCTATATAGGCGCAGACATCGAGGGGAGCGTTGGCGAGAGTAATGCCTGTTACATCGCGAGCATTTTTATGCAGACGTCTGTTAGCGGAGTACCGGTTCTCATTAACGCCGACAATAAACTCGGTACGGGTACGTCCTCGAAACGGTTCAAGGAAGGCATCAAACCGATGGATAAAGACAGCGAGGCGCTTTATGCGCTCAAGCCTGTCAGCTTCCATTACAAGAAGGAGATTGATCCGGCGGGCATATCCCAACTGGGGCTCGTAGCCGAGGATGTGGAGAAGGTCAACCGTGACCTGGTGGTGCACGACAAAGAAGGAAAGCCTTACTCCGTTCGCTATGAACAGGTGAATGCAATGTTGCTCAACGAGTTTCTCAAGGAACATCGAAAAGTGGAACAACTAACGGAGGATTTTGAATCCAAAGTTACTCAACAGCAAAAGCAAATTGAAGCGCTTACTGCAGGCCTGCAGAAGGTGAGTGCGCAGCTCGAAATAAGTAAAACCGCACCGCAGACGGTGCTAAACAATCGGTAAACGCAGTCTCCTGGCGAACTATTGGTACATCGGCGCGGACAATCTGAGCAAAGCTGGTTGGAGCGTCAGCTATAGGGTTACAGGCTACACGGAAGCCTCGTATCTGTTAGGCGGAGAACGCATGAAACGACACCATTTGCGCCCCGAGATTTCAACGATCGTTCACTTTGCCAGGTCTTCGCCGAGCAATTCGGGAGAAGTGCTATGACGTTTCGTGCACGCTATAAAAACAAAAGCAAGATCGGCGGTTACATCATTCGCAGCGTCGGGTGGGTTGTCCTGTTGTCATTCATCGTTGTCGCTGTAACCTGGGCCTTCAATGCATCGACCAGATCTCCCAGTCTCCCAGGTCAAGCGAGAACGCTCACCTTCGCGGAACGCGTCCACTATCAACGAACGATTGAAGAGGTTTACTGGCGACATCGCATTTGGCCAAAGAACCGCTCTGAACCCAAACCATCCCTCGATGCGGTGATGCCTCAGGCCGAGATCGAAAAGAAGGTCCAGGCTTATCTGTACAACTCGCAAGCGCTGGAGGTTTACTGGCAGAAGCCGATCACGCCTAAACAACTCCAAGCCGAAATGGATCGAATGGCGCAGCATACCAAGCAGCCCAAAGTGCTGCGCGAAATTTTTCGGGCGTTGGACGACGATCCGGTCGTGATCGCTGAATGCCTGGCGAGACCGGTTTTGTCTCAGCGTTTACTGACGGAGTTGCACAATCAACGCGACCGGGTTCTAACAAAAGTGGGATGGTCAAACAGAGCAGCGACGTCTTCAATTGTTAGAGCTGGAAACCAGTCGCCGTTAACACGGCCGGTAAATACCAGCTATACACTTCCTGTAATATCGGATCCCTCCGGGGTTTGCACCGGTGACACTTGGATCTCAACGAACCTCGCCGATGCCCCCTCGGCGCGAGCCTCTCACACCGCAGTGTGGACCGGCAGTGAAATGATCGTGTGGGGTGGAGTTGTTGGCCCCAATACTTACACGAACACCGGAGGGCGATATGATCCCAGCACCGATACGTGGGCGGCTACCAGCGTAGCCAACGCGCCGGACGGCCGAGCGTCGCATACAGCAGTCTGGACTGGTAGTGAAATGATCGTTTGGGGTGGTAATTCTGGCGGCACTAACCGTTTGAACACCGGCGGCAGATATAGTCCCGGCACGGATAGCTGGGTAGAGACAAGTACCACCAACGCGCCAACTGGCCGGGATTCGCACACGGCACTCTGGACGGGTGATGAAATGATCATATGGGGCGGCATCATGGTTGGAAGCTATTTGAATACTGGTGGGAGATACAATCCTGGCACGGACACATGGGTAGCTACCAGCACCGCCAACGTGCCGTCTGCGAGATTTGCACACACGGCGGTGTGGACTGGCAGCGAAATGATTGTTTGGGGCGGTTATACCAACGGCAACGCCACGAACACCGGCGGGAGGTATGATCTTAGCACTGATAGCTGGACGGCAACCTCCACCAACAACGTGACTGACCGCGAATATCACACGGCGGTCTGGACCGGTAGTGAAATGATCGTATGGGCCGGATATAGCCATACCACCAGCAGCGATACAAACACCGGCGCCCGATACGATCCCGTAACGGATATTTGGACCGTGATCAGCATCACCAGCGCGCCTACTGCCCGGGAGCGTCACACGGCAGTTTGGACTGCCAATCAAATGATTGTCTGGGGCGGCCAAGGTTCCGGCCCCTTTTACAACACCGGCGGAAGATATGATCCCAGCACGGATACGTGGACGGCCACTAGCACCACTAACGCCCCTGCTGGCCGAGAAGCACATTCGGCAGTCTGGACTGGCAGCGAAATGATCGTTTGGGGTGGCAGCTCCACTACCTTCACGTTTCTGAACACGGGCGGAAAATATTGCGCACAATCCGGTCAGACGCCAACGCCGAGCCCTTCCCCGACTGCCACAGCGTCAGCTACGGCAACATCTACACCTAGACCGAGAGCAACCCCGCGGCTTCGCCCCACGCCATATCCGCGGCCCTGACTTTCTCGACAACCCAAGAGTCGTTAATGTAAACAACCACGACTGCGGGTCGTACCAGGTCATGTCCTACATGAAAACTAGGCCGCGCCTGACTGGACACATTCGCACGGCATTCCTTAGAAGAGGCTTCCCATTTAAGCGGATCTGAATCAGCCGGAGGACTCGTGCCCTCCTCGGTTCTTCGTCTATTGCGGACCCGCAACTCCGCAAAGATAATCAGCAAGAATAGAAAGGAAGAACCATGAATCTGTTGACTCATTCCAAGCAAACCATTCTGCCATTTCTCATCACAATGATGCTTGAGTGGTTAGCGTTGTTGCCGGCCGCGCATGCAATCGTCCCGACACCGGACGGATGTTATCCCAATTTCACAACAGCCGAAGGATGTCGTGCGCTCAATTCACTCTCCACGGGTGTCGGAAACACGGCGCTTGGTTGGCGCTCGCTGTTTTCGAATACCGCTGGCAGCTTCAACACCGGGGTCGGCGCAGGCGCCCTGGTGCTGAACACTGCGGATTCCAATACGGCAGTTGGCGCAGGAGCGCTTTTGCTTAACACCGGCGGCATAGCAAACACCGCCGTTGGGACTACATCCCTGGTCCGTAATGACAGCGGTAGCCACAACATAGCGATCGGTGACGATACACTGAATAACAACGCAAGCGGCTCTTTCAATATAGTCGTGGGTGGTTTCGGAGCCGGTTTTAACATAGTAGCAGGTAGTAATAATATCTATATCGGTCCAGGCGTGAGCGCGAACGGTCCGTTTGATGAAAGCGACACCATCCGCATCAACGACAGCGCGCCCGCCGCAGGTGGTGCTACCTCTCAGGTCTTTTTCGCAGGCATCGACGGTTCCAGCGTTGGCGCGGTGAATTCACCGGTACTGGTTAACCCAAACGGGCAGCTTGGTACGCCGGTGTCCTCGGCGCGGTTTAAGAAGGACATTGACGGCATGGGCAAGGTCAGTGAAGCGATCTTTTCGCTTAGACCAGTCACCTTCCACTACAAAGGGGACACGGCTAACACGCCCCAATTTGGCTTGATTGCTGAAGAAGTAGCAAAGGTCAATCCTGCTTTGATACTGATGGACAAAGAAGGAAAACCGTACAGCGTCCGCTACGAGCACATCAACGCGATGTTGCTCAACGAGTTCCTCAAAGAGCATCGAGCCTTTGTGGAAGAGCAGGGGAAAGTGGAGAGATTGGAAAAACAGGTTGCCGCACTTACTGCGGTGGTCAAAAAAGTGAGCGCACAGCTTGAGGCGAGCGAC
>DATDFM010000050.1:0-41198 GCA_036522635.1 Candidatus Udaeobacter sp.
AGCTGGTCAGCATGAACGCGAAAATACCGACGGCGACCCAGTTTGCTTGTTTCCGCCAGAAATCGGCGGCATACGGGTCGCTGCGCGTGGAAGTCGCGCTGTAGATGGCGACGACGCCAAAAACAGCGAGGGCCAGAGTAATCAGTAATAGAAGCCAATTTTGGCCGAGCAATTTTCGAAGAAAAGGGGTCATTTGCTGTCCGTAATCGCGTTCAGTTCCGGTGATCTTTCCGGAAATATGAAACGATTATACGCAGTTTGCGTTTGCTGCAAAACCTTGACTGCCGAAGAGCGGTAGCCTCGGAACAACAAGTACGCACGGTTTTGTCCATTTACGCCGGTTTTCCTTCTGTTATTGATAAATATAAAGAATTAAACACCGGGAACTTACAACAATTTTCTAGTCAAAAAGCTGCTTCGCTTGTCTCTAGATTTGCAGACCACTAGATTAGTCTATCGCGTTTAGTTTTTGGAGCACGGCAATGGGAAGGAAAAAGAAAACTACGAAACGAAAACTGGCGCACCCGACATTGCCGATGCAGCAGCAGTTGAATTTGCGCCACGAAGGAACGCATTTCGATCTGCGCGATATCTTTGATGACTTGAACCGGCGGCACTTTCGCAAGCGTCTTCGGGGCTACAAAGTGGAATGGGGACGCCGGCGAAAACATCGGCCGAGAGAACAATTCGTTTTTGGGACAATCCAGGAAGAAGATCGGCTGATTCGGATCAATCGTGCGCTGGACCAGCCGTTCGTCCCGTTATGGTTTTTGCGATACGTCCTTTATCACGAGATGCTGCATTCAGTGGTGCCCGACGAAATCCTCTCCCGAAATCGCCGGCGCGTTCACACCGAGGAATTCAATCGTCGCGAGCGCAAATTTCCCGATTATCGCCGAGCACGTCGCTGGGAAGACGAAAATCTGTCGCGATTCTTACGCTGAACCCCGCGCCTCAACTATAGCCACCGGCCTATGGCCGGTTTTGACTCTGAATAATACGTCCGAGGCTTCGGCGGAGCTGTTACTGCGTTTCGGTGATCTGTGGTCTGTACGACCTTTCAGACGGCCACGGCGTCGTCGCTACGTTCTTTTTGATGAGGAACCAAAGCGTCGTCGCCAGGAGCAGCGAGATCAACTTCGCGCGCCAGTTTTTCAGAATCAGTCTCTTCATACTTGCTATGCAATAAAATTTCGGCGATGCGCTGACGGAATGTCTCGGGTGTGAAATTGCGCTCAATTCTGCGCCGATGACAAATGGAAATAGCGCCTGTCTCTTCGGACACAACGACCGCGACGGCATCCGACTCCTCGGTGATTCCAAGCCCGGCGCGGTGACGTAATCCAAGGCTGCGGTCCAATGTTTCCCGTTGGCTCACGGGAAATATGCAGGCCGCGGCTGCGATTCGTCCATTTCGAATGATCACTCCGCCATCGTGTAATGCTGCCTTTGGATGAAAAATGGTCAGGACCAGTTCGACAGAAAATTCACCATCGATGATGACGCCTGTTTCCTCGTAAACGCGAATCGATGTGTCGCGCTCAATTGCGATCAGTGCGCCAAACTGTTTGTTTGCTAACTGGGTCACCGCTTCGGCTAAATCATGAACGGTTTCTCTTCTCTCGCTGGTGAGTGAAAAAATTGGATGTCCACCGAGCGCGGCCAAGCCACGTCGCAGCTCCGGTTGAAAAATCACTACCAACGCGATAGCCAGGAAGACCGAGAAACTGCGTACCAGCCATCCGATCACCACCAAATTAAGCAACGTGGAGATGAGGGTCAGCGTGAGAAAAACAATCGCCAACCCCGTTAACACCTTCGCACCGCGGGTTCCTCGGAAATAAAGGTAGCCATAATAAATGGCGACCCACAGCAGCAGGATTTCCACCAGGCTGCGCCAACCCCTGAGCCACAGGTCAATGAGTTGATGAATCATTTTGTCCTCTGCAAAATCGCTTCAGTTACCTGCAATGCATACACATTCTCCCTCACATCGTGAACACGAAACACGTCCGCGCCCCGCGCGCGCAAAAGCGAAGTCAGCGCAAGGCCGGGTATGAGCCGGTCGCTAATCTCCGGCGATCGGATCAACTTGCCGAGGAACGATTTGCGCGAAACGCCAACCACCATCGCTCGATCATGCGCGCGCAGTCGCTCCAGACCCGCGAGCAATTCGAGATTGTGTTCAAGCGCTTTCCCGAAACCAATGCCCGGATCAAACGCAATCGCCATGGGATCAATGTTTAAACCTATGGCGCGGGCATATTGTTGTCGAAAAAATTCAGAAATTTCTGCAACGACGTCCGTATAATGCGGCCGGATCTGCATCGTGCGAGGAGTGCCTTGCATGTGCATGATAATGAATGCCGATTTGGTTTGGGCAATGAGCGACAGCATTTGGTCGTCACCTTGGCCACCGGTGACATCATTCACAATCGAAGCGCCAGCCTCGATCGCCGCGCGCGCCACGTCCGCTTTCGACGTGTCAATTGAAATAGGGATATCAAGTTTTTGCCGCAAGTTCTTAATTACCGGAATCACGCGCCGCAATTCCTCCTCAACGGCAATAGGTTCCGAGCCGGGATGTGTCGATTCGCCGCCGACATCGATGATGTGAGCGCCTTCGGCCGCCATTTGTAAGCCGCGTTCTGTTGCTTTATCAGCTGCGAGAAATTCACCGCCGTCTGAAAACGAATCTGGCGTTACATTTAACACGCCCATGATTAATCCATGTCGTGAGACGTCGAAGACGCGCTTTCCGATTCTCCAGGTCCTCTCGCGCATTATCTGTCAGACTAACGCAGAGGTGTGATTATTCGAACTCCGTGGGTCTGGCGCGATACGAGAAACGTTTTGAGGGGGTTGCCGAAGTAAAACACCGCCGTTGCAGTTATTTCTTTTTCGCGTAGCGTCCGACGAGCTCGCCCTGTGCGATGACATGACCTTTCATCGCGGTGTCCACCTGGTTCCGCTTTGCACCAGCGCGTAAATCCAGTTCGCGATCGAGAGCGAAAATCTTAAATGAATACCGATGTGTGCCTGGAGGGGGACACGGCCCCCGATAACCTGATTTGCCGAAGTCGTTTGCGCCTTGTACTCCCTCTGGCGCATTGCCTTCCGGAATCGAATTGGTGTGCGGCGGGATATTCCAGGTCAGCCAATGAGTAAATATGCCACCAGGCGCGTCCGGGTCATCGGCAATTAATACAAGACTTTTCGCTTCCGAAGGAACACCGACAATCTGCAAAGGCGGGCTGGTGTCCGACCCGTCACATGTGAATTTTGCCGGTATGGTGCCGCCTTCGTGAAAAGCGGAACTTGTGATTTTGATCGTTGCTCCTCCTGCCGCATATGAAATGATTGCAGGGACTAGCATCGCGACTGCATTTGCGGTTATAAACTTTCGCATTGTCGGACCTCCGATTGAAATCGAGTTAAATCGACAAAAGTGAGCATATTGTTTGGCCCAAATGATCGCAAACGAACCCAAATTTAGGGAACAACTTCTCGCGCTCCTGTCCAGGAAAGATTACCGGCCTCTGAACAAAATTGAGATCGCGCGGAAGTTCGGCGTGAGTGGCAGGGCACGAGTCGCATTGCGCAAGACGTTGCGCGACCTCGAACGCGCTGGTGAGATTGCGCGTATCCGGAAGGATCGATATGTCTTGCCGGCCGAGGCCGACCTCATAACCGGGAAGTTATCACTTCATCCAGCCGGCTATGGCTTTCTCACGTCAGAAAAACCGGGCGAGCCGGACGTTTTCATTGCGGCAGAAAACGTCGGCACAGCGATGCATGGCGATCGTGTCGTTGCGCGTATCTCGCCAGAACCGCCTTCGGGGCGAATAAAGGGACGTCGCGAAGGGCGCGTGATTCGAATTCTTGAACGTGCTCACGACACCGTCGTGGGGACCCTCCAGCGCTCACGCAGTTTTTACTATGTAGTCCCCGATGATCCGCGCTTTGTGCACGATATTTACGTCCGCTCAGACAGTAGTAGCCACGATGCTGCGGACGGTGCGGTAGAGAACGGCCGCAGGCCAGTGGCTACAATTGGCGATAAAGTAGTGGTGCGCCTCGACGATTGGCAATCGCGTCATGTCAATCCCGAAGGCGAAATCATCGAAGTCCTCGGACCGGCATCGGCGCCAGGCATCGACGTGCTTTCGATCATTCGGAAATATCATTTGCCGACCGAATTTCCCGCAGACGTATTAGAGCAGGCGGAGAGCATTCCGGAAAACGTTGACGCACGCCAAATCTCCGGGCGCGAAGATCTGCGCAATCAATTCATCGTTACTATCGACCCCGACGACGCGCGGGATTTCGACGACGCCATCAATGTGGAGAAGCTTCCAAACGGCGGTTGGCAGCTTGGCGTGCACATCGCTGATGTTGCCGCATACGTGGAGCCAGGCAGTGCGTTGGATCGCGAGGCGCGACTGCGAGGCAATAGCGTTTACCTGCCCGACCGGGTCGTCCCGATGTTACCGGAGCGCTTGAGCAACGGTGTTTGCAGCCTCAAACCGGAAGTCGATCGACTCACGCATTCGGTCTTCATTCAATTCGATAAACGTGGCGTACCTAAAAGCGCCCGTTTTCCGCGGAGCGTGATTCGGAGTGCGCATCGCCTTACGTACAAAGAAGCATACTCGATCCTGAAGGCGGCGCCGCGAGACCGATTAGGCGAACGGCTTCATCTTGCTTGGGAGCTGGCCGCGTTATTGCGGCGGAAACGATTCGAACACCTTGCGCTCGATCTTGATTTTCCGGAGGTAAAAGTCTGGGTCGACACAAATGGTAAGCCGGTTCGATTGGAACGCGTGGAAAATGATGAATCACACCAGTTGATCGAAGAATTCATGCTTGCTGCAAACGAAGCGGTTGCGCGGGAACTGAAAAGGCGTGCAATTCCAACGGTCTATCGCGTTCACGAGAATCCAGATCCGGAAAAGCTCGCAGAGTATCGTGAGTTTGCGCTGAGTTTTGGTTACAAAGTCGGCGATCTGACGCATCGCGCTGAATTGCAGCGATTGCTGGCCGAAATTCGGGGAAAACCCGAAGAGCAGGCGTTGAAGGTTGGCCTTTTGAAAAGTCTCAAACGCGCGCGCTACGATCCACGGCCGCTAGGACATTACGGCTTGGCAAAGACGAATTACTTGCATTTCACCAGTCCGATCCGGCGTTATGCCGATCTAGTCGTGCATCGTGCGCTCGGTAGAGACGGCACTCCGTTGCCGTCCGCGCCCTCGCGAGCTATTGAACTGCGGTCACGGAGTGACACGCCCTATCTTGGCGCGGCAGAGGTGAGTTCTATCGCGGAACACATTTCAGCAACGGAGCGAAATGCGGCCGATGCCGAGATCGACGCAACGCAGATGAAGAAGCTCGAGTTTTTCCAGCAGCAACTCGCCGGGCGCAAGCCCCAGATCTTTGCGGCCACAATCGTCGACATTCGGAATTACGGATTAATGGTGGAATTACCCGACGCGCTTGTGACGGGGCTTGTCCATATCTCGTCGCTCACGGATGACTTCTATGTGTTTGAGCCCGCGCGGCACCAACTCATCGGCAGACGATCACGCAAGAGATTTAAGGTTGGAGACGATCTGTCAGTTTTTGTTGCGCGCGTGGATGTCTTCAAACGGCAGGTGGACTTTGCGATCGCCCCAGCTACGGAAAAATCGAAAACGACTCGCCGGACAAAACGTTCCTCGAAGAATATTTGATGATTGCTGCGACGTTCGCCATTGAAAATCACTGCCGAATATTTGCGCGATGACAAATCGCCGCTAAAAAATGCTGCTATGACTGAAGCTACTGCCACCGTTACCGCGATGCCTTATTCGCGGACCAACCCTTTTCCCGCACGAATGATGGTCAATCGACGGCTGAGCGGATCGGAATCCGAAAAGGATACGCGCCATTTTGAACTCGATCTCGCCGGCTGGGGGTTGGGCTTTGAAGTGGGCGATTCCGTCGGCATCTATCCGACAAACGATCCGGAGTTGGTGGATGAGATCGTTCGCGCGATTGGCGCCACCGGCAGTGAACAAGTGCCTCGGGTAAAGGGAGAGCCAACCTCGCTGCGAGAAGCTTTGCTGCGCGACTACAGTATCACCCAACCTACACCGAAGTTTCTAAAGGCCATTGCACAACGCGCCGATGCCGCGCCAACCTTGCATTATCTTCTGGCCCCCGATCGCAAACAGGATCTGCAGACTTACCTCTGGGGCATGGAAGTAATCGATTTTCTCGTTGATCATCGATCTGCGCGTTTCACTCCCCAAGAATTTGTCGGACTGCTGTCAAAATTACAGCCGCGCCTCTATTCAGTAGCATCGAGCCTCAAGGCGTTTCCCGATCAGGTGCATTTGATCGTGGACGTCGTTCGTTATGAAAGTCACGGCCGCATGCGAAAAGGCGTGGCCTCTTCGTTTCTTGCCGACCGCGCGGACGACGCGCCGGTCCCGGTGTTCCCAAGCAATGCAAAACATTTTCATCTGCCGGAAAATCCGAATACGCCGATAATTATGGTGGGACCTGGGACCGGGGTTGCACCGTTTCGAGCGTACTTGCAGGAACGCAAGGTCACGGGCGCTAAGGGCAAAAATTGGCTGTTCTTCGGAGCGCAGCACGTGAGCTGCGATTTCGCTTACGAGGAAGACTTCGATGCGTTCATGAAAGAAGGGATCCTGACGCGGCTCGATTGCGCGTGGTCGCGCGACCAGGCCCAGAAAATCTACGTCCAGCACAAGATGGCCGAAAATGCGTCTGAGATCTGGAAATGGATCGACTCAGAGGGCGCCCAGTTTTTCGTGTGCGGTGATGCGCGCCGCATGGCCAAGGACGTCGATGCAACTCTGCGCAAGATCGTCCAGGAACACGGTGGCAAGACCGTCGATCAAGCCAACGAATACGTCGAAAAGCTGAAAACCGAGAAGCGCTACAAGCGGGATGTGTATTAACAATGACGAAGCAGGAATGCCGAATGACGAATCAATGACCGAAGCGGATCTTCGATTCCCTTTCGCTCTTCGGTGTTCCTTCGTCATTCGTTCATTCGTATTTCGTCATTTTTTTCAGGTGTGGCATAGTATGTGACAGAGGGTAATCACATGTACGAGAACACTGAATTCACATTGAAACGGGACTGCGAGGCGATCCAGATTCCCAGTGGCCAGGCGACGACCATTCCAGCTGGAACCCAGGGTGTAATTACGCAAAGCCTTGGGGGTAGCTACACGATTGCGACCTATCAGGGCCTTGCCCGGGTGGCGGAGAAAGACTTGGACGCTCTTGGTCTGGAAAAGCCGCACCCGAAACAAGCGCAGAAATCCGCTCCGACCGATGGCCAAGTTTCAGAAGAGGACGTCTGGAACCAACTCCGGCAATGTTACGACCCAGAAATCCCGGTGAACATCGTTGATCTTGGTCTGGTATACGATTGTCGCTTGATGAAAAAGGATGACGGCGCAACGCGCGTCGAAGTGAAAATGACTTTAACCGCGCCCGGTTGCGGAATGGGACCGGCGATCGCACACGACGCGCAAAGCAAAATCCTAAGCGTAGACGGAATCGATGAAGCCGATGTGCAACTCGTCTGGGATCCGCCATGGAATCAAAACATGATCAGCGAAGCCGGCCGAATGAAGCTCGGCATGATCTAGGTTATCATTAACACCGGCCTTTAGGCCGGTGCGCAACAACAGCAGATATTAAAGCTGTTCAATAGCTTCGTTTGAAGCATGCAGGACTAAGCCGTTAAAACGGCTGTAGTCGTTTCGCCGGGGTTGCACCGGCTTGAAAGCCGGTGTTAACGAAATTAGCTGGACGGACGCGTCCGCTGGTAGAATCGGCCCATCTGTCGGGTGTTGTTGACTTGCTTATTTTCCTCCACGCGAATAAAAACGTCGCATGACGGTGACCACCCCCACCGAAACGAGATGCCAGGGTCTGTTTACCTCCACTCGCTGGACAATGGTGCTCGATGCCGGCGAATCGCACACACCTCCGACGGAGGCGCTAAGGGCGCTCTCGGAACTGTGCCGCATTTACTGGCGACCAATCTTTCTGTTCCTGCGACGGCAGGGCTCAAGCCCGGACGATGCACAGGATCTGACGCAAGGCTTTTTCGCCCATCTCATCGAATCACGGGCCTACGCCCGTGCCGATCCGGATAAGGGACGCTTTCGTTCCTTTCTGCTTGGCGCCCTCAAACATTTCGTGGCCCACGCACGCGCTCACGATCGGACGCAAAAGCGCGGCGGAGGCATGATTCTCGGACCGCTGGACACCGCCGCCATCGCCGAGGCGGACGCACGAGCCGTTGGGCCGCAGACATGGAGTGCTGAACGCGTTTACGAACGTGAGTGGGCAGAGACGCTGCTCCGCACGGCGCTTGACCGACTCGCCGAGGAATGCGCGTTGGCCGGAAAAGATGAATTGTTCAAGAAGTTGAACTCACACCTTTCGGTCAGCAGCGAAAGAGCAATTCCATACGAACAACTATCGCTCCAGCTGGGCCGGCCGATCACAACACTTCGCAGCGATGTGGCCCGGCTGCGCTCGAGGTATCGCGCGATTTTGCGGGAGGAAGTGGGCGGCACCGTGGCAGACACGTCGGAAATCGATGCAGAGCTGCGACATTTTTGCGAAGTACTGGCGGCGGCCGATTAATGCAAGCAGAGGCGAGTAAGGCGGCGGTCTGTCCCGAGTGTGGGACACGGCTCGCCGGAGCATTTTCTCGCGGCCTGGGTCGCTGCATGATTTGCCTGCTCCGCGTCGGATTCGATGACCCCGAAGAACCCGATGAAACGTTTCTTGCACCTGTAACGGATCGACTTGGGAACTATAGAATCCAACATCGCGACGACGGCACAGCTTGGGAATTGGGCCGAGGGGCGATGGGCGTCACATATTACGCGATCGATACGTCGCTCCAACGGCCGGTTGCACTCAAGCTTATCGCTTCGGAATGGGTGACGCGCGGAGCGGAAGCGCGCGAACGCTTCATGCGCGAAGCGCGGACGGCGGCATCGTTGCGGCATCCAAATGTGGCGACGGTTTACCATTTCGGTATCCGCGAGGAGAACGGGCAATGCTTCTGCGCGATGGAACTGGTGGAAGGCGAAACGCTGGAGACGCGTGTTCGCCGGACCGGACCGCTCGATGCCCTGACCACCATCGACATCGCCTTGCAGGTCTGCAGCGCACTGGCCACAGCAGAAAAGCAGGGCTTGGTCCATCGTGATTTGAAACCGGCAAATCTAATGGTGGTGGAATCGGCGCCCCCGCCACTTCCTCCTTCAAACGACAACACGACCAGGGCGTCGCATCTACTCGTGAAGGTGATCGATTTCGGGGTGGCGAAAGCACTTGTCGAAAAGCCGGATACGATGGGTCTGACGCACGGAGGATTTGTCGGCACACCGGCTTTTGCAAGTCCGGAGCAATTCACCGACGCGCCAGTGGACGTTCGCTCGGACATCTATTCGTTAGGCGCAACTCTTTGGTATCTGCTCACCGGCCACAGACCTTTCGAGGGCGCGACCATCGAACAGATCCGCGCGAGGCAGCGCTCGCAAGCTCTGCCAATTGGACAGCTGAAGGCGGCACGTGTTCCCTGTGGCCTCATTTCGCTGCTCGTGTCGATGCTTTCTTCCGAACCAGCCGCGCGCCCGGATGTCCGTGCACTCACGTCGCAGCTGCAAGATTGCCACGCACAGATCCTCGACCGCTGGAAGATGGCGCGCCGATCGGCGCTTGCCGCCGGTCTGATCGGGATCGCCCTTATTGCCGTTTTGGTTTTTCCACAGAAGCGCAAGCAGCCGTTCTCCGGCGCGCCGGATACTTCCAGCATTCCGCCGAAGAGCATTGCCGTTCTACCGTTCCGCAACCTGTCCGAAGATAAGGCGAATGCGTTTTTCGCCGACGGCATTCAGGACGATCTCGTCACCAGCCTGGCCCGGATCAAAGATCTCAAGGTTGTTAGCCGAAGCTCGGTAGCGTCATATCGGGATCTTTCCGGTCGCAGACTCCGCGCGATCGCACAGGAGCTTGGCGTTGGAGCCGTTCTCAAGGGTAGCGTTCGTCGCACCGCAAATCGCGTGCTGGTTAATGTGCAGTTGACCGATGCAATGACCGAACGGCAAATCTGGTCGGACCGTTACGATCGCACGCTGAAGGATTCGATCGCTCTACAAGGTGAGGTGGCGGCGGAAATCGCCACCGCTCTAGCGGCCAAGCTCAGCCCGGAGGAGAAGGCGCAGGTTGAAGCGAAGCTGACCAACAATCCAGACGCCTATGTCGTGTATCTCCGCGGCCGTGAGTTTCAAATGCGGCCCGAGGTCTCCCGCGACAACTTCGTCGCGGCTGAACAATGCTACAGGCACGCAGTCGGGCTGGACGCGCGATTTGCGCTGGCTCACGCGCGACTCGCCGAAATACTCCAAGGTCGCTACGAATGGTTTGATCGTCAGCCCGCGCTGCTCGCCGAAGCGCGCAGTCATGCGGAGGAAGCTCTGCGGCTCGACCCGCATTGCGGACAGGCACACTTGCTGATGGCGAAAATCCTGTCGTGGTCCGCTAAGTCAATCGAGAGAGACAAAGCGATGAAACAAGAGGTGGACAGCGCGCTTCGCCTGGTCCCAAACGACGGCTACGTGGTAATGATAGCGGCCCTCTTCCAAACGGACATGGGCTGGCTGGACGAAGCGGAGGCGACGTTCCAGCGCGCCATCGAAATCAATCCACGCGAACCAAAAGTCTTTTATAACTACGCTACTCTGCAGGCCAATAAGCGAGACGTGGCCAAAGCGCGCTGGGCTTCGGATCGCTCCCTGGAACTCGCGCCGGAATCCGTTTACTTTCGGCTTTTCCGCGCGATTCAGGAATTTGTCTGGACAGGAGAGGTGGCGCGAACGAAGAAATTTCTCGCTCAGATTCCCACGGGCAAGGATCCAGATGGCCGAGTAACAGCAGCGCACTGTACGGTTGCCCTCTACGAGCGCAACTACTCCGAAGCTCTACGCCTTCTCGCGGCTTGCCCTTCTGAGCGATTGCCGTTCCTCGACGGCGGATTTGGTGGCATGGTCCCGAAAAGAGTCCTTGAAGCCTTCTTTCATTTCTACGCGGGAAACAAGGAGCGTGCCTATACCGCACTCGACTCGGCGCGGTGGATCTTGGAGGTGGAAGCGAAGGAGAATCCGGATGATCAGCAGGCCCATCTGCACGTGGCTTTCGCCTACGCGGTAATGGGCTGGAAAGATGCCGCGCTGGCGGAAGTCGCGCGAGCGAAAGAAAAACCGGATGGATTTATGATGGCAGCCCTTTACGCCCATGCCGGCGACCCCGACGCCGCATTGCGCCTTCTTGAACAGGTTCCTGCAGAGCGAGAGAACAATTATTACGATCTGCGCCTGGGCCCGCACTGGGATCCACTTCGTAGCGACGCGCGGTTTGAAAAACTGCTCGCCTCTTCAGCACCGAGAGCCGCGCGGTGATCCGCGCTTCGAAAAAATCGTCGCCTCGCTCGCACCGAAATAGGTCCCCGGGTATAGCCGCCCCGCTCGGTCGGGGCGTTTGCATCGCACTGCGATCCGCAGAGCGCAGGGGCTTGGGTCACTTTCTTTGCAACGCGGCGCAAACTTTCGGGAAGAAATGGGAAACGGTCTGCGTGTACGGGTTACCCGGAGCGAAGGCCACAAACCCAAAACAAACAAAGAAAATTACATAATGAAAAACAGAAACAACATCCTGACTTATCTCTTCGCGGCACTCGTCACCCTGGTGATGTCGGCGAGTTCATCTTTCGGCACGCAGCCGCTCCAGCCCCCGCAAAACTACACCGGCAGCCTTACACACGGCGACTTCGTCTCGTGTGAAGGTCAGCCCCTGCCGCCGGCGTACGCAGTTGCTGGCACGTGGGTTCTGAACATCGATGCGCAGACGCAACCCCTGATCCCGCCGCCAGCTAACCTCACAATGGTTGTCTTCCGCAATGGCAGCATTTACATAGTGTTCCCGCAAATCGCGTTGACGCCGGTCTCACTCGAAGACGGCATCTACACCTACACGTGGGGAACTCAAGTGACGGCGACGCTCAATACGAACACGACCCCAGCGACTTTCGCGTGGCATGTCGTATTCGATGACAACTGTACGCTCCGCAGCTACGGAACGCTGACCTACTTCGGAGTAGCCAACAATTAGGACATCACTCGAATGATCTCCGCATCGCACCTGGGTCGTCCGGGTGCGATGCGTGAAGTCGAAGAGATCTGCCATCTCCCGATTTGACGAGCGGCATCGCATCGCCGCAGCCGATAGGTCGAAAACATGGCGAAGCTGCATGCGCGGCATCTTGTGGCGGCGACGCCCTCGTCGCCGTCTTCTCTCCCACGCGACGAAGGCGTCGCGTTTACCGTTCCAAACTTTCTTTGCAACGCGGCGCAAAGTTTCGGGAAGAAATGGGAAACGGTCTGCGTCTCCGGTTTCACCCGGAACGACAGCCACAAACCCAAAACAAGAAAAGGAAATCAAATCATGAAAAATCGAAACATTCAGTTCAAACCAACAGCAGCATTCTGCAAAAATACGGGACTTCTCGTCGCATGCCTTGCGGCAGTGTGTATCTCGGTACCCAACCTCGCGTCAGGCGCGGCGCCCGAGCCATGCAACGGGACGGTCCAGCTCACCAGCCAATCGAACTTTCAAGTGCGGCAAGCTGGCACGCAAACGTTCGTCGAGTTCGACTTCACCGGCCTCCACGACATCTGCCTGGCAGACCACTCGGTCGTTACCGGCATCGTCGAAGGCCACCTGGTCCAGCGCATTTCGGCCAACGGTGACTTTAGCCTCACCTTCGACGAAGTCCTGAGCTATAACGGCGGCACGCTCGGGTATCGTGGCGAGGGCGGCCTCACCGGGGGTAATTGGCAGAGCAACGTGATGACGGTGGGCCTCGGTACGGGTCCGCTAGCGGGAATTCATGGGCAGGGGACGTTTGTGTTCACCGGCCCCGCATCGCTGGCAGACGTCATCTATTATGTGTACACGCCCTGACGCGGGGGCAGCGACCAGAAATATATGTCTACCTGTGGCTGCAGGGAAGAATTCTGGGCACGGTAGACACCGATGAAACCAATTCGGAAACCGAATCAAGAGATGCGTAGCACGGCCAGCGGTTTTCAAGCGCTCCAAACGCACAACCGCGACGACGGGAACTGGTTCGTAGTGCACGCCGATGATAAGCGGACTGCATCTTTCTTTGCAACGCCGCGGAAAGTTTCGGGAAGAAATGGGAAACGGTCTGCGTCTCCCGGTTCACCCGGAGCGCGGGCCACAAACCGGAAACAAGAAGAAAAATTATAATATGAAAAATCGAAATATTCAGTTCAACGCAATAGCGCTCTGCCGCAAAAACGCGGGACTTCTGCTCGCGTGCCTTGCGGCAGTGTTTATCTCGGTACCCACTCCCTCGTCAGCTCGCGACGAGGTGCCGTTCAATGGCGTCGTCGCGGGATACGTTGAGTTTCAGTCTGGCACGGAGTGCGAGCCTTCAATACACGTGATCAACTTCGGACACGCGAACCAGTTGGGAGCCTTCACAGGTACAGCGGAATTTTCTCCGCGCCCTTGCGATCCGGATCCGGATCTTTGTGAAAACAATATTCCCTACACTGGCACGTTTGACTGGTTTGCGGCGAACGGGGACGAAATCTCCGGCACTTTCGAGGGTTACATGTGCCCGACAGAAACGACGGGAGTGTACGACAACCATGAAACCGCGGAGGTCACAGGCGGCACAGGCCGCTTCGCCAACGCCACCGGGCATTTTGAGTTGGCGGGACAACTCGACTTTACAACGGTTCCGCCCTCTTTTGTCCTCCCATGGGAAGGCGTCATCTCAAGTGTCGGCTCGACGCGGCGCCACTAAACATTGTGCGCGTGATCTGCGCGTCGCAACTGGCGTTCGTCTAGTTGCGATGCGCTAGATCGACGAAGGGCCATCGCTGCTTTTGAGTTCAACGATGGCATGGCTACCAAAAACGATTGCGAAGCCCATCCAATTAAGCTTGGCACGATCTGAAGTATGGTTAGCACCGGCCTTCAGGCCGGTGCCCAGCAATAGCAGTGTTAAAGCTGTTTCAACAGCTTCATTCGAACGCACGCAGGAGTAAGCCGTTAAAACGGCTGCGCTCGTATCACGACGTGTCGCACCGGCTTGAAAGCCGGTGTTAATGAAATGGATCGCGAATGATGGCATGGCCCAAAAATTTTTGAAATTCTTCGTTGTCGCATTGACAGTACGCGCTGCAGTTTTATACTCGTCGCCCCCAGAGCTTTTACTCACACATTGATATGCCTTTGACTGAGCTCATCCTGACCGAAAACGTTCCCGGACTCGGCGCCGAAGCGGACGTGGTAAAGGTGCGTCGCGGTTATGCGCGCAATTACCTCCTGCCGCGCAAAATGGCGTACGAAGTCACGCCGTCGGCTTTGCGCCAGCTGAATACGCTTAAGCAGAAACGCGCGGAGCGCGAAGCGCGCGAGCTGAACGACGCTCAGGAATTGGCGCGCCGCATCGGCAAGTCGCGTTTTGTTTTTACGTTGGAGACTGGCGAGAGCGGTAAAGCGTTTGGATCAGTGACAGCACAGGACATTGTAAACCGGCTGAAAAACGAAGTCGGTGCGGAGATTGACCGGCACAAGATTGCCCTGGAACGGCCTATCAAGGATACCGGTGAACACGATGTCGCTATCAAGCTGCATCACGATGTGACGGCGCAGCTTGTTTTTCAGGTTAAATCGGCAGGAGAACCCCGCGACCGCGGGGCTGAAGCAACGCCCGGTGCCGCGGCGGAAGAACCTGACAAAAGACAACGTCGAGTTTTCCGCCGGAAAAAGGAAGAGCCAAAACAAGAAAAGAAATAAATGGCGACTCCACCGTCCGCATGGACAGGAGAGAAGCCTCGAAAAGCGGGAAATGGCGCTGGCCGAGGTTCGACGGTGCGAAGCGGCGAAAAAGTTGTTCCCATTTCGCCAACAGGTTCTGCGCAGGATGTTCACCGAACACCACCTCATAGCGTAGAAGCGGAGCAGGGCGTTCTCGGTTCAATGCTTATCTCGCCGCGTGAAACAATCGCGGAATGCGTCGAGAAAATTAACGAAGAATATTTTTACGTCCCTGCGCATCGGACGATCTACGAGGTTCTCGTCGAACTTTGGAACGCGGGGCAGGCCATTGACCTGATCACATTCACACAGGTGCTCCGCGACAGGAATCTCCTCGACAGCGTCGGCGGGGCGGCGTTGGTCACGAATTTGTTCACGTTCGTCCCGACCGCGGCCAACGTGCAGTACTACCTGGAGATCGTTCGGGACAAATACATTCTGCGACAGATCATTTCCGCCGCTACAGAGAGTGTCCGTCGCGCGTACGAAGAGCAGGACGAAGTCGAGAGTCTGCTGGATGAAGTTGAGCAGAAGATTTTCGAAGTCGGCGAGGATCGATTTAAGGGCCAGATGCTCTCGATGAAGGATCACGCGATGCAAGCGATCGAGACGATCGAAAAACTGTACGAACGCAAAGGCAGCATCACTGGAATCTCAACGGGTTTCGTCGAGTTCGACCGCATGACAAGCGGCCTGCATCCTTCGGAGATGGTCGTTATCGCGGCCCGCCCAAGCATGGGAAAAACCGCGCTGGCCATGAACATTGCGGAATATGTGGCCATCAACGAAAAGCTGCCTGTTGGCGTGTTCAGTTTGGAGATGAGCAGTCAGCAACTTGTCCAACGTCTGCTTTGCTCCCGTGCCCGGGTAAATTTGCAAAGAGTGCGCGACGGATTTTTGGGCGAGCGCGATTTCCCAAGCTTGACTGCCGCAGCATCAAAATTAGCGGAAGCCAAAATGTTCATCGATGACAGCGCCAGCCTCAGCATTCTGGAATTGCGGGCAAAAGCCCGCCGGCTGAAGGCACAACAGGATATCCACCTCTTGATTATCGATTATTTGCAGCTGCTGCGATCTACTTCGCGCCGCGCTCAAGACAATCGCCAGCTCGAAATCTCCGAAATATCCGGCGGCCTTAAAGCTTTGGCTAAGGAATTGAAAATTCCCGTCATTGTCGTGGCGCAGTTGAATCGCCAGCCAGAACAGCGTTCCGGCGGCAAACCGCGTTTGAGTGATCTCCGCGAATCCGGCTCAATCGAGCAGGATGCAGATCTTGTGGGGTTACTTGTTAGGCCCGAGATGTACGAGGAAGACGAAGAGGCGCGCGTGGAAAAGGCTGGCGAAGCGGAACTGATTATCGCCAAGCAGCGCAATGGCCCTGTCGGCGAAATTCCGCTCACATTCCTGAAGGAATACACACGATTCGAAACCCGGGCGCGCAACGTCAGCGAACCGGAAGAAACGTTTTAATCACACGAGCTGGGAGTTGGCGCGTACTCGCGCCGGGTGAGTCACGTTAGCAGGGCGGCCCGAGGGGCGGCCGGGTCCAAATTTTCAGCAGCCAAGTTCGTGCGCAGCGTCGACCACGTGCTGTGCATCAATGCCGCGTTCCTTCATCACTTCTGGCCCGGGGGCGCTCATGCCGAAGTCGTGCAGTCCGACGACTTTCCCATCGAGACCGACATATTGGTACCAAATCTGGGTCACGCCGGCTTCGATTGCGACGCGTTTACGACATTCGTTAGGCAACACTTCTTCGCGGTAATCCTGTGGCTGCCGGTTAAATCTTTCAAAGCATGGCATCGAAACGACGCGAACACCGTCGCCCAGCTCTTTCGCAGCGGCGAGCGCGTGCTGCAGTTCGCTGCCGCAGGAAAGGATGATCAGGTTGAGTTTGCCAGTTTCTTTTTTCGCGATATAACCGCCGCGCAGCACGCCTTCGCGGCGCAGATTTACATCGATATCATTCAACATTGGAACAGCCTGGCGTGTGAGCGCGAGAAACGTCGGACCGTCCGTTCGCTGCATCCCGGCCACAAATGCGCCTGCGGTTTCTTCCGGATCCGCGGGCCGAATCACATCGATGTTCGGAATCAATCGAACCGAGCTGACGGTCTCCACCGGTTGATGCGTCGGGCCGTCTTCGCCTACACCGATCGAATCGTGCGTGAAAATGTAAAGATTCGGCAGTTTCGACAATGCGCTCAACCGAATGGCACCACGGCAATAGTCAGTAAACACGGTGAACGTCGCACCTGACGCGCGAAACAGGCCGTGATACGAGATGCCGTTAAGGATCGCACACATCCCGTGCTCGCGAATGCCGAAACGCACGTTCCGGCCGGCAAAATTGTCGCGATTGAAATCACCGCCATCTTTGATGTAGTTCATTGTCGATCCGTACAGATCAGCGCTGCCACTCATGAGTAACGGCATCGCCTGCGCGATTGGCTGCAATACGTCGCCCCCCGCTTTGCGAGTCGCCAGCTTAGCGTCCTTCGGAAAATCCGGGATATCCGAGAAGAGATCGGCCGGCACTTTTCGCGCGTAGCCGCCGTCGAGCAGCTTTGCTTTGTCCGGGTTCTTTGTGCGCCACGCATCGTAAGTCTTTTGCCAACGATCGTATTCGGCGAGCAGTTCCTTTTTGTGCCCGGCGAAGTAATCGTACACATCCGCTGAAACGTAGTAATGCTCGTCGGGCAAGCCTAGCGCCTTACGCGCCACGTCAACATACTTTGCGCCCGCTTCGCCGTGCGCCTTGTATGTGCCCGCGACTTCGGGGATGCCTTTGCCGATCAGTGTATGCGCGATGATGAACTGCGGTTTGCCGTTCTTGCGGCGTTTCGCGACGTTGAACGCGTCGAGAAATTCTCGCATGTCCTGACCTTCGATTTCCTGGACATCAAAACCGTAGGCCTTCATTCGCTCACCTGTCTCCTCGCACTGGGTTAGCTTTGCAGGGGCATCCAGCGTAACGCCATTGGAGTCGTAAATGAAAATCAGGTTGTCCAGCCCCCACACGCCGGCGAGTGCGCACGCCTCGGAAGCAACGCCCTCCTGCATGTCGCCGTCACCGCACAAACAGACTACGTGTTGATCGAAAATTTTGTGCTCATCGGTGTTGAACCGCGCCGCAGCCATGTTTGTTGCTACCGACATGCCAACCGCATTGCCCACGCCCTGACCGAGCGGGCCCGTGGTACATTCCACTCCCGGTGTCTCCCCAAATTCAGGGTGTCCGGGCGTTCTGGAATGCAGTTGCCGGAAGCGCTTGATTTCCGATATCGGCAAATCGTAGCCGCTCATGTGCAACCAGGCGTAAAGGAACATGCTGCCGTGCCCGGCGGAGAGAACAAAGATATCGCGATTTATCCAGCGAGGCTGGTTTGGGTTATATCTCAGCGCATGACCAAAAAGCACCGCGCCGATTTCCGCGCAACCAAGTGGAAGTCCCAGATGGCCTGATTGCGAGGCTTGCACAGCGTCCATGCACAATCCGCGCGCTTGATCCGCTGCTTTCGAAAGTATTTCGATGTTCAAATTCATTCTACGCTTATAATCGCAGCGCAGCGATTCGTCATTCGGATTTCATCTCCTACAATGAACCAAACCACTCTCGTCCAAATCGCCGAGCGACTCGAAGGTTTGGCAGGCAAACTTCCTGAAAAAATTCGGCGGCCAGTGCTGCGTGAATTGGTCCCGTTAAAGCAACTGTTCCTACAACAGCGGCGACCGCGATTTCTTTTTGTCGGGTCGAGCAAAACGCCGATGCCACAAATCATTGATGCGCTTTTTGCTCCCGACTCGCACGAGGGCATGAATGTCACCCTTACGCCGGTGCATCGTTGGACTGAGTGGACAATTCCAGGTCATGGAACTGTGTCGATTTTGGACGCGCGCGATGCCGTCAATTCCGCCGAAGCTCAAATTCGGGAGGACCTCAAGCGCGAACCTGCGGATGTCGTTTTCTTTTTTGATGATGGCGAATCGAATTTGAATCGACCGATCGACAACCTGGCGGCCGACGGGAAGATCATCGGTCTTTCGCTCGGATCCACGGAACGAGTGAAGGAATTGGAACAGGCTCTCGATGTGCAACCGGACGTCCGCGATCGATTGCTCACCGTCGTTCAAATCACGGATAAACAATCCCCGAACACGCGGCGACTTATGTCGTTACTTGCGGCGGAGTTGCCCAACCAGGCGAAGATCGAGATGATCCGCATTTCGCGCGATCGCCACGCGCAGCTGCATGTCGCGCAAATGTTGATAAAATCTACGACTGCGATCTGTGCCGCTATCGGTGCGCAACCAATTCCCCTGGCAGATATGCCGGTTCTCACGACGCTCCAGGTTTTGATGGTTTCCGGAATCATGTATATCAGCGGAAGGGAAAGGAGCCTGCGGGCTGCGACTGAGTTCATCGGAGCACTCGGAGCGAACGTCGGTGTCGGCATGCTCCTTCGCGAAGGAACGCGCGCGATGCTGAAATTTTTCCCGGGGTGGGGCAATCTGGTTTGCGGCATGGTCGCGGGCGCAGGCACGTACGCAATCGGTCGGGCAGCGACCGCGTACTTTCTCGAAGGCGCTTCCTTAAAGGAGGCGAGACAAACGTATCTAAAGAGCCGGAAAAAACGATCACGTCGCGCGCTGCCATCTCATGAATAGCGACGATTCACTGGCGATTACCCGCGCTGAATTCCTTACGTTCGACTCCCCAAGAAACAGGCGTGAATAACTTGTGAACAAGTTGGCCGTTTCGACGCAATTTTGTTCACCAAATTTTGTGAATAGACCTAGGAGTTTCCCTCGCGCTCTTATCGAAGGATCTCGGCGCCTATGAGACTTTCGGAGATACGCTCGACACTCAAGGAAATCGGGGTGTCGCCGGTCAAGACTCTCGGCCAAAATTTTTTGCACGATCAAAACCTCGCCCGCTGGATTGTCGATCAGGCCCAAATCACTCCTCACGATTATGTGGTCGAGATCGGGCCCGGATTGGGCGCGTTAACTCGGTTTATTCTGGAAAAAGGCGCGCATGTTCTGGCCATCGAAAAGGATCCGCGCCTGGCAAGGTTTTTGCGCTCGCAATTCGATAACGAGCGCCTTGAAATCCTTAACATCGACGCGTTGAAGTTCGATGCTCGCGTTCTTTTCGCCCGTCCGTGGGTGAAGTTAGTCGGGAATCTGCCCTACAATATTTCGAGTCCGTTGCTCGCAAAGTTTACTGAATCTCCAAATCCTATATCGTTGTGTTTGTTGATGTTACAGAAGGAGATGGCGATGCGTCTTTCTGCATCGCCTTGCACGCATGATTACGGCGCGTTGACCTTGCGCGTCCAGTTGCATCATCGCGTGAAGTACCTGCGCAGCGTTCCTGATACGGTTTTTGTACCCAGACCTGATGTCGATTCCGCATTAGTACAACTCAGCCCGCGCGATCCGTTTGAACTGCCAGAACACGATGAACAGTTGGTTTTGAAATTAATTCGTACCGGGTTTTCCCAGCGCCGAAAACAGCTGCGAAAATTGCTGCGGGAATACGCTGGCGACTGGACTGCGCTCGCGACCTCTCTGCACATTGATCCGAACGCGCGAGCGGAAGAATTATCACTGCCCCAATGGATCGCTCTTGCGAATTACATTGCGCCGAGTCCCCAACAGGACATGTCCTCGACCCCCAACGAGCAGTTTCCAGTGGTCGATAACCATGACCGAATCTGCGGCCACGCCAGCCGTGCCGAAGTGCATGGGAATAACTTGCGCCATCGCGCTGTTCATATCCTCATTTTCAATGAAGATGGGGAGGTGTACTTGCAGCAACGCTCTCGTTGGAAGGATCGGCATCCATTGAAATGGGACTCCAGCGCTGCCGGACACGTGACTGTCGGAGAAAATTACGACGAAACAGCGCAGCGCGAGCTCAAGGAGGAGTTAGGCGTTGATGTTCCGCTGGAAAGAATTTTTAGACTAATGGCTTCATCGCGGACCGACCACGAGTTCATCTGGGGTTACCGCGGCCGGGTTTCCAGAGATCTCGCGCCTAACAAGTGCGAGATCGAGAAAGGCGTGTTTTTCGCTCCGGTCGTGATCGATGGCTGGACCTCAGGCAGGCCGGCCGATTTTGCGCCGGCGTTCTTGGAATGTTGGAAAGCGTACCGGAAAATTAATTCCGAGCGCGAGCAGCCTATCCGCCCAGAAATTTTCGCCGCGGCAAACGGCGCAGCATCGATTGCTTGAACTTTCGGGCTGCGCGTCGTGCGGCTTGTTTTCCGCCATATACGTTGTCACTGAACATCCGCGTTACCACACGGTCGCCGCGCAGGAAGTGGACCTGAAAGCCATGTGTCTGCTTCTTGGCCCGCGGTTTTGTGTCGATACGACGGATGTTTTCTTCCGATTGAGGATTGGGACGTTTTCGTCGTGGCATAATGACTAACGACAAGCTAACAAGCGATCGACAGATTTCAACGGGCCAATGAAACGGAGCCGCGTAAGGCCTCTGGCGACGGTAGATGCCAGGCCCGCCATTTATTTTCCAATTCTCCGGCGGGAAGCAAGACGTAGCAGGGATGTCGATTCGCTCTCAACCAGGTGATCACTTTCACCAGGTTGTCTTGCGCCATCGTGGTGCAACCCGTCGTGGGTCGGTTGACGCCGCGTCGGATGTGAAAAAAGATGGCGCTGCCTGCTCCGGGCACAGGCGGATCGGAATTGTGTCGGATCTCGATCAACCAGTGGTAGGCGAAATCGCCCGAGCGCATTTTTTCGTGACTGTAATTGTCCGGCGGATTCTTCGGATCAATTACGATGTGGCGATTGTAATTCGGTGAACGCGGATCATCGCTCCAAATGTCTGCGTCGGTGACCTGATGATACGGATAGTCGCCGCCAGGCGGCAGGTGCGCCTCGTATCCAAAGACCTGTCCGATCGCGAAAATTCCAGCGGGGGCGCGACCGTCTCGTTCTTTTTTGCGAAGACCCGATTCGTTCTGTCCTGAGATTCCTGTTCCCCACGCGAGACCATTCTTTCCGAACAACGCCGGAAATGGTCCGGCTACAACCTTCCAGTCACCGCCACGCGGACGCTCGAGCAATCGCAATTCGCCGCGCATCGAATTCCATGTCGGTGCGATTCCGAGCATCAGTTGTGTGCAATCGTCGGGAACGCCGTCTGCCAATGTTTGTGTGGCGACGAGTAACGAAACGCACGCCGCGAAACTGCACAAAGTTGCTTGTGAGGAAGGCTTCACGTTCAACATAAATTTAAGGGCGATCAGTTTAGCCGGTACCCGTTGTCCCGCCACATCCGCATCATACAGGAGTCGGATCCCGAAACAGAACAATCTGCCGCCGACCAATCAGCGGGCGGAAAAATCCCAGAATACATCATTGCGAAAAGACAGCGAACGCCAGAACAGCAGTCCGCCCGGGCAACAGGAACAACAATGGTCAATAAATAAAGTTTTAGAACGCGGATTCCCGCTAGCAGCGAAGCTGCCGGGCTGTTTCGTATCTCGGTTAATTGGGAATTAGTGTGAGCCCGTCTGGTTTTCTACGGCCGCTGTATCAGCCGGGAGATATTTCACACCGATCAGCCAGGCCAAACCTGAGAGAAAAATGATTCCGGACACGAACAGAAATGCCACGTGCATGTTGGTATGACCGCCGATGTATCCCAGCAGCCAGAACGCCTGCACATCACCGAATGCGTGGATAACGAAGATATTGGCGGCGAATGCTGTCGCACGTACCGCTGGCAGCGACACATTGGCGAGCGCGGTGTTCGAGGGACCTGTGTTCAGAAACAGGAAAAAGATCGCGAGGAACATTGGAATCCACGCTGCAGGAAACGGCATGTAAAGGCTCACCATAAAAAACGGGCATGCCATCAACATTCCAATTCCTGAAACCCAGAAGTAAGAACCAGCGAACCGCGAACGCAGTTTGTCCGCGATAACGCCGCCCAAAAGGGTCGAGACCAACCCGGCGACTACGGTGATCAGGCCAAAAATCGGCATGCCTACATCTGAACTTTGCCCGCGAAAGCGTAGATATGCAGGTACCCAGAAACCCAGCCCGCCTAATACAAAAGTCATTAATGTTTGGGCGACGCAGTTAATCAGATACGAGCGTGTACGGAACAAATTGAGATAATCACGGATGCCGCGGCGCGCTGATTTTTGTACTCCATGATTGGCCGCAGCGCGCGGATCGCGTTGCCAGAAGCACAACAGACCCAGCAACAAACCCGGCGGTGTCACAAGGTAAAATGCCCAGCGCCAGCCGAGATGAGCACCGACTAATCCCCCGATCACATAGCCGAGCGCGCTGCCCACCGGAATCGCCGCGCAAAAAATCGCCATAACGCGGCCACGTGTCTCGATCGGGAAAAGATCAGATATGATCGTTGGCGCCGCCGGCCCGTAACCTCCTTCGCCAATTCCAACAAAGATACGAGTGGCGAACAAGATCCAGAACGTCGCTGCTAAACCTGACGCGCCGCTCGCCAGGCTCCACAAAACCACAGCAATGCCGACGATGAGCCAACGCGAAATCCGATCCGCCAGAAATCCCAGAACCGGTGCGCTGAACATGTAAGTCACGAAGAATGCGACAGCGAGCAAACCGGTCTTTGTCATCCGATTGACATCGTCAGGTGCGAAAAAAGTCGCGCGAATATCAGGCTCCACTGCCGCCAGCACCTGTCGATCGATGTAATTGAAAAGATTGATGGCCAGCAGAAGGAAGAGTGCGCTGCGCGCCCCGCTCGTCGCCTTTTGTCCCGAAGATTGCATCGACAATTGCGGATTGCAGTTTGCGGCACGCCGATTGTAAATCATAAACGATGAAAAGAACCCATCTGTTGAATGGCGGTGTCATGTTGAGCGAAGCGAAACGTCTCTGATTTGTTTCAGCGGCGATCGGTCCAGCAAAAGTCGGAGATTCTTAGCTTCGCTCAGAATGACAACCACGATGACTCGCAAGATGTCTGCTGCCGAACGCGTGCTCTATTTTCTGGGCCCTCCACTCGTCCGCTGCTTTTACCGAGTGACTCCGCTTGGCGTGGAGAACCTGCCGTCAGGCGGCTTTCTTCTTGTGCCGAATCATATCAGTTGGGTCGACGCGCTGGTGCTGCAGCTCGCTTGTCCACGGCCGATCCGTTACGTGATCGATCAGGAATATTATCGGAAACCAATCTTGCACCCACTTTTGCGCACCATTGGTTGTATCCCGATTAGCAGACGCCAGTCGCATGCTGCCGTTCGAGCTGCTGCGGAAAGGATCGCTGAAGGCGAAATCGTCTGCGTATTCCCGGAAGGCGAATTGGAGCGAAGGGGGACGCTCTTGCGTTTGCAGCGCGGTTACGAAGTCATTGCGCGGCATGCAAAGGCCGAGGTGGTTCCGGTCTGGCTCGATCAACTCTGGGGATCGATCTTTTCGTTTCAGGGCGGGAAATTTTTCAGGAAATTCCCGAAGCGTATCCGGTATCCGGTCACAGTCGCGTTTGGAAAACCACTTGAGGCAAAAGCAGCGGACGTGGCAACCGTGCGCGAGGAATTGATCAAGCTGGGCGAATTCTGTTTCAGCCGACGACCATCATTGGATCGACATCTTGCCGAGGACTGCGTGCGCGGTCTGAAGCGAAGGCCGTTCGCGACAGCAGTTATCGATGGAATTGATCACACAGAGCTGAGCCGCGGAAAATTGCTGGGCGCCGCTGCAGCATTCAGCCGGTATTTGCGAAAAGAATTTCCTGACGAACGAATCGCAATCGTTTTACCGGCAAGCAAAGGCTCAATGGTTGCGAATTTGGCCGTGATGCTGGCGAACAAAGTTCCTGTGGACCTGAATTTCACGATAGGACGCGCAGCTAATGAATCCTGTTGCAGACGAGCCAACCTGCGGGTGGCAATCTCAGCGACGCCATTCATCGGACGCGTCAAAGATTTTCCATGGCCGGAACGCATTGTGAAACTGGATGAGCTGCTCCCGCACATGAAACGTCAAATTGTGTTGTGGTGGATCATATCGTTGATCCTGCCTGCAGGTTTGCTCCTGCGTTTGCTGAACATCCCGAAAAAAGGCGGACACGCTGAAGCAGTGTTGCTTTTTACAAGTGGAACTACCGGCGAACCCAAAGGAGCGGTGATGAGTCATCGCAACGTCCTGGGAAATGTCTCCCAATTCCGGGAACTCCTCGATGCGAAGAAAACGGATGCGATTCTCGCGTCACTACCTTTTTTCCACACGTTTGGTTCAACGGTCACACTTTGGTATCCGCTCATTGAAGGAGTGCGGGTCGTCACGTACCCAAATCCATTGGATGCGGCGAAATGCGCGGAGTTGATCGACCGATACAAGCTAACTTTCCTGCTGCTGACACCCACCTTTCTGCGTCTCTATTTGCGCAAAGCCGAACCGGAGCAGCTTAAGACTTTGCGGCTCATCATCACTGGCGCGGAAAAATTGCCTCTCGATCTCGCGAGCCATTTTGAGGAACGCTTCCACAAAAAAGTTTATGAAGGTTATGGACTTACTGAGACTGCGCCGGTGGTAAGCGTCAATTTGCCCGATCCCGAGCCGCCCAACCCGGGCGATCACATCCAACCGTCGAGCCGTTCGGGATCAGTCGGCAGATTGGCCCCAGGCATCGCTGCCGAAATCCGTGAACCGGAAAATGATCGGAAACTTTCGCTGTACGACAGCGGGATGCTCTGGCTGCGCGGCGTCAACATTTTCGAAGGATATTTGGACGACCCGCAACGAACTGCCGAAATTTTGCGCGACGGCTGGCTGAAAACGGGCGACGTCGGCCGCTTCGACGAGGACGGCTTCCTTTATATCGAAGGCCGGCTTTCGCGATTTTCAAAAATTGGTGGCGAAATGGTTCCGCATGAAGCGATCGAACAGAAAATCATCGAACTAATGGAACTGTCCGGAAGAGACGAACGCCCCATTGCCATCGTGGGTGTGCAGGACCAGGCCAAGGGCGAAGCGCTCGTGCTGCTCAGCGCTGTTGATGTCGATGTCGCAGAGTTGCGCAAAAAACTGCAGGAGGCAGGTGTTCCAAACTTGTGGATTCCGAAACAGATCCAGCGAGTTGAAGCAATCCCCGTCCTTGCTTCAGGCAAACTCGATTTAAAAAGATGCCAGGAATGTGCGGCCAAGGCAGCCTGATTTAACCGGCTCGATTCATTTCAATGTTGCCCACCTCTGTGAGCAAGACTGAAAATCAGTAGGCAGCGCGAGTTTGGCATCAGCTAAGTCATTGCGCGTGTCGCAAACTGTAGGGCGTCTGTGTCAGACGCCGCCAGCGATATCTATTTAGAAGCACGCGCATATCGCACCAGCAGAAAAGGGGAACTTATGGGGGAACAAGGTGGAATCACGCGACGCAAAATGATCAGCAGCCTCGGCATCACCGGCATCGCTGTACTCGGAGGATCGGCCGGATTCGCCGCGCAAGAAAGAAACGAGCCTATGACAACTCACAACTTGGAAGACCCGAAAAATAAATATCCGAAACCACCGTTCAAAGAACAATCGCAACCGTGGCCCGGCCTCGCCAGCAAAATGGATCCGCGACCTGATCATGGCGAAAAAACTTACAAAGGCAGTGGACGGCTGGCAGATCGGAAAGCTTTGGTCACCGGCGGCGATTCTGGAATTGGACGCGCCGCCGTAATTGCCTTCGCGCGCGAAGGCGCTGATGTAGCGATCAATTACTATCCGACCGAGCAACCGGACGCCGACGAAGTAATCGCTTTAATCAAAGAGGCAGGACGGAAAGCTGTCGCGATTCCCGGAGATCTGCGCAAGGAAGAATTTTGCAACAAGCTCGTTGCTGACGCTGTGCAGCAACTGGGCGGCCTCGACCTCCTTGTTTGTAATGCTGCCCGGCAACAAACGCGTCCATCGATTCTCGATATTTCGTCTGAAGATTTCGACTCGACCATGAAGACGAACATCTACGCGCCATTTTGGATAATCAAAGCCGCTCTTCCGCACATGCCGCCCGGTTCAGTGATCGTTGCGACGACATCCGAACAGGCGACTGATCCGTCGCCCGAAATTTACGACTACGCACAAACGAAAGCCGCGACGACGGACTACGTACGCTCACTGGCGAAGCAACTCGCTGAAAAGGGCATTCGCGTGAACGGCGTCGCGCCGGGGCCAATCTGGACACCGCTCCAGGTAAGTGGAGGCGCAACGATGGAAAAACTGAAAAAGTTTGGTGGCCAAACTCCGTTGGGCCGGCCGGGACAGCCCGCGGAGCTTGCGTCTATCTATGTTCAGCTCGCCGCGAACGATGCCAGCTACACCACGGGTCACATCTACGGCGCTGCGGGAGGCTCCGGGCAACCGTGAGCGAACAAATTCCGCTTACTGAGGAAAGTCGCGCGGACGATCCGGACATTGATCGAGATAACGACGACAGTACGCACGAGATCGCCGACGACCTTGCTTACAAACGCCTCGCGATCGTCAATGTTGTTTTCGTTGGCCAGCCCGGCGCTACTGATCGTGAATGGGTGTTGATCGATACTGGTCTGCCTGGCTTCGCAGGCGCAATCAAGCGTGCAGCCGGCGAGAGGTTTGGCGAAGACTCGCGGCCTGCTGCCATTCTAATGACGCACGGGCACTTCGATCATGTAGGCTCGTTGGAAACTCTCGCGGATCATTGGGACGTCCCAATTTACGCGCATTTGCTCGAGCAGCCTTACCTGGATGGACGCTCTGCATATGCGCCGCCTGACCCGACTGTTGGTGGTGGATTGATGGCGATGACTTCGCCGCTATTTCCTCCCGATCCAATTAATGTTAGCCGCCGTTTGCGGCTTCTGCCTGATGACCATTCGGTGCCCCATATGAATGGCTGGCGTTGGATCCACACGCCGGGACACACACCGGGTCATGTCAGTTTCTGGCGTGAAAACGATTGTTCGCTCATCGTTGGCGACGCATTCGTTACGACGAATCAGGAATCCGTTTACGCAGCGATCCTTCAAAGGCCAGAAATGCACGGACCGCCCATGTATTACACATCGGATTGGGACAACGCACGCGAATCAGTGAGAGCGCTGGCTGCACTCGAGCCGGAGCTGGTCGTTACCGGACATGGCCGCGCAATGCAAGGTCCGGAAATACGATACGCACTGAACACATTGGCTCATGATTTCGATGAAGTTGCGCGTCCAAAACACGGTCGCTACGCCCGCGAGCCGGCGCGTGCCGACGCAAGCGGCACGACGTACGTTCCTCCGAAGAAATGATACGTCGATGAAAATTCTGCCGCTTACGGCTTGGTGACTGACTCTTCCTCTTTCATCCGCCACGGTGAAATTCTGCCAAAGAGATCGCGTGTCGCGTCCGCAATGCCTTCTGCTCTTGAGACGCCACTGTCGATTAGGGAGCCGCCGGTGCTGTCCCACAATTTCCTTGCAATAAGCGCGGCATTTTCACGGACGATGCGGCCAAGATGCTGAACAGCCGCAGCTGTCGCGGACTTCCGAATGAGCTCGGGCGAACATCGTGACGTAAGCTCGCAATAACGTCTGGCGACTTCGCCTACTCGCAGTGTAAGAAATGCGTTGGCAGCACCATTGGAAACGCATTTCACCAGAAGAGCCGAGATCCCGCTCAAGCCTGGAATTCCACCTTTGAGGGCCGGAACCATCGAAGTGGCCAGTGGCGCCACCATTTCTCCCAGATCGAGTGATTCGAGCCCGCCGGCGATGAATGCTGTTCCGGCAACATTCGTATACAACCGCACCAGTTCACGAGGCGAAGGCCGCTGGACATAAATGCGCGCGATGCGGCTGACCATTTGAATTTGCGTGAACAGCACGATGAGCCCGTCGAGGCGGCCATTTTGCATCAATGCGGTACTGAGAAAAACGGTACTCGCTGTTCTGCGCACAACCAGGTCGGCTTCCTTGGATAGATGGGCGACAGCAGTTTCAACCTCGGAGTCTGTGCCTAAAGGCCACTCGCGAGTTCGCGGATTATTCGCCAATCGCGAACGCAACGTCTGCAAATAAGCTTCGTGCTCCGGCCCCGACGTCTCTTTCGGAGGTACGAGTGCTGGGGGCAACTGCGCATAAGCAATCGCGCAATAGAGCGTAAGAAATCCTGCCGCCAGGCAAAGTGTCCAAAACACAACGGTGCCAGCAGTCGGGTGAATCCTGTCGGCTAATGAAATCAAACTGGTTGCTCCCGCAACGATTAGCGAAAGCATGGAAACGACACCCAACGCGAGAAGTACCAAAATAATTCGCCTCAGACCCGAATTTTGATCTGCAGTATGTGCGTTCATTCGTGGATATAACTGTCGATCCTGTTTGCGCAGCTGCAATGCGGAATCGGAAAAACTAAAAATGTGCGGCGGGCAGTCCTCTGCACGCACCGCAAAGAAGCGGCGCGCACGGGGTAACGCGCCCTACCTAAAAATGCAAAGCCTTTGACTCGTTTGCGCCCGTAAAGCTCGCCCTTCGGGCTTCCCGTGGAGGTCGCCGGCTTTCCCGCCGCTCCACTCTGGGGAACGCCAGGCGTTTGGCACAAGCGCCCTGCCACATTACATTGGGTCATATCCGTGGATGAAAAATACGTTCGTCACGATCTCTTCGGCTGGATCAAATCGCGATCTATCGAAGGGTGCCCGAGAGCAGCCACTTTGGGACGAGCACGCTGCGTTCATCGATCAACTCGTTGCGGACGGTTTTATTTTGATGGGAGGACCTTTGGTCGATGAAGACGGCGCGATGCTGATCGTGAATGCTAATGACGAGAATGAAGTGCGCGAGAAGTTAGAAAACGATCCGTGGATGAAGCACGGCGTTCTCAAGCTGGAGAGTGTTAAGCGTTGGCAAATTTTTATCGATGTCCGCAAGTAACGCACCCTCATACTGGCAACACTCCCAAGGTTCGTAAAATCGGAAAACGCGTTAGTTGGACGTTGCTCGGAGCGCTTTAGGAATGTAGAAGGCATCCCCGCGCCGCTTTTAAGATCGCTCCGCTAGACGGTATTCGCGAAGGCGACGCGAGGAGGCGTCGCACTCCCAAAGCTTGGCAAAATGGAAAGATGCGCCGTTTGGTTTTGCGCGAAATGCCTTACCTGCGCTGCGTTTGCGCAAAACATTTCCAATTCGCACTGCAGTCGATCGCACGCGAACGTGAAGACATGCAACTGCTTCGGTCAACGCTCCGCCTTCTAAGTTTAACTGCTTTCGGGCTATGCATCTGCGTCACGCGTGCAGACGAAAAGCCAAAGATGCGCGCCGTGGTCGCGCACGAATACGGCGCGCCGGATGTGCTTAAATTTGAAGAGATTCAGCGGCCCGAACCCGCCGACGATGAAGCCCTCGTGCGCGTGATTGCCAGCAGCGTCAATCCAGCCGATCCGCTGACACTCAGTGGAAAATACGCAAAGGAATTCGGTACTCATCTCCCGCTAGTCGCCGGCTACGACATTGCCGGCGTTGTGGAGAAGACCGGTACAAGCGTCACGAAACTTAAACCAGGCGACGCGGTTTACGGGTATCCAACTTTCGGGGGCGGTTGGGCGGATTATGTGACCGTCAAAGAATGGGAAGTTGGTCCGAAACCGAAGTCTCTTAGTTTTGCGGAAGCGGCCGCTGTGCCGATGGTTGCGTTAACCGCGTGGCAGTCATTAGTCGATGTCGCGAAATTGCAGGCCGGGCAAACAATCCTCATCCATGGCGGCTCCGGCGGTGTTGGCAGTTTTGCAGTGCAGATCGCCAAAGCGCGCGGTGCCCGGGTCATCGCGACTGCTTCGACAGCAAACCAGGACCTTCTCAAGCAGCTCGGCGCGGATGTGGCCGTGGATTACACGAAAACTAAATTTGAAGATGTGGCCAAAGATGTAGATGCCGTACTCGATCCAGTTGGGAAAGACACACTCGCGCGGTCTTATGGCGTGGTAAAGAAAGGCGGGATCGTCATGTCACTGGTCGCGCGACCGGACCCAGCCGAGCTTCAAAAACATAAAATCCGCGGCACCGGTATCGCCTCTCATCCCGATGCGAACGATCTCACTGAGATCGCGCAACTAATTGATGCGGGAAAAATCAAACCAATGGTGACAGAAATTCTTCCGTTGACCGACGCCGTAAAGGCGCAGCAACAAGCAGCGACTCATCATACGCGCGGAAAGATTGTGCTTAGGGTTGCGGAAGAACCGAAAACGTAGGCAGCTGATTCCTTGCTTCCAAAGCGGTGTCGAGCCACCGCACTCCAAAGCGGCTGCGCCGCAGAAAACTTCGGCGAAGGCTACAAGGCGCCGTGGAGAACCTTTTGATCCATCGCCAGGTACTCAGGCCGAGGCGGACTAAAGGTATCCAGGACACGGGTGGCCGAGAGTGTTTCCACACCGTGGGAAACATTGCTCGCGAGATAAAACGAATCCCCGGTTGACAGCTCATGCGGCACGCCTTCGACAATCAGCCGCATTTTGCCCTCGAGAATGTGAACGATCTGCTCCTGCGGATGCGAATGCGCCGGCATCTTACTTCCCGCCGCGAGGGTGGCGAGCATCTGATACATGTTCGCACCGTGTGCGACCGTCCGGCGCGAAATACCGGGACAGATTTCAATCGTCGGGTTTTCTGGTTTCATTTTCAAAATGCTACGCGAGAAGCGTCAGCCGCGCGAATATCTATGAGTGACCGCCATGCTCTTTTTTTCGCGGCGCAGCCGCTGTAAGGTGCGGCGGTCGGCGCCGCTTCAGGACCGGGGTTTTTCCCTGCTCGCAGCGTTTGTCGGGAACGTTGCAGCACCGGCGAGATTTCAAACCTGTTACCAAATAAATCTGATCACACTTGTCATTCGGCAGTCGACACTGGCAACATACGCGTCATGAAAACCCTTACGCTATTAATCACAATTCTGTTCGCAACAGTGGTTGCGACTTCTTTGTTGGCACAGACTTCCGCCACGTCCCCAGTGGCGGCATCGCCCCTGACAGCGACACAACCGACAAGTGCAACCGGTCAGCCTAATCCCGAGGAGATGATGAAGCAGATGGCGGAGATGTCGAAGCTGAATGAAAACCACAAGCTGCTCACAGACATGAACGGCAACTGGAATTACACCATCAAGATGTGGATGAACCCCGATCCAAACGCCAAGCCGCAGGAATCCAAAGGCACTGCCACTCGAAAGAGCGCGATGGGCGGGCGCTACGCCACCATGGATGTCACCGGCAAACTGCAGATGCCCGGTCCAGACGGCAAAATGAAAGACATGCAATTCAAAGGCATGGGGATTGAGGGCTACGACAACGTGAAGAAAAAATTCGTTAGCTCCTGGATCGACAACATGGGCACCGGCATTCAGTTCTCCGAGGGAACATACGATCCTGCGAGCAAGACGTTCACATTCGCCAGCGAAATGGAAATGATGCCAGGAATGAAAACGCCCGTTCGCGAACTGCTAAAGATTACCGACAAAGATCATATGCTAATGGAGTGGTACGAGACCCATGGCGGACAGGAAAAGAAAACCATGGAAATCGCGTACACACGCGCCGGCAAAAAATAGCTGGTTTCAAATGGTAGAGCGGGGTCGCCGACCGCGCCGGTCTGGTCATCTTTGATCGCTAGTCCGACGAAACAACGAACCTGTTTCCTTCGCTGTCCTTGAACATGGCGTAGGTGCCCCAAGGCTGTTTTTGTGGCGGACCTTCGAATTCTACACCACGGTTTTTCAGCTCCTCGTATGTTTTGTCGATGTCATCACAAGTGAATGACATGTTCATGAACGAGCCGATTCGTTTTTCGTCGCCTTCAGGGGTGAACAATACCAGCCGGGTTTCCGCTTTCGGAATTCGAAGTTCGATCCAACGCTGCTTCTCATCGAAGGGTTGATCCGTGATGATCGTGAATCCCAGCTTATCGGTATAAAAATCGAGCGCGCGGTTCTGATTGGCTACCGGGATGCTAACGAATTTGATTTGTTTAATCATGATGCGTCGAACCTAGTTTGCTCCATCTTGGTCCGTCCAGAATCTACCGCCTGTGCGCGTGAAAAACTGCTGTCCGTTTATCGGTATAGTTCCCACCGAATTCACTTCTTTCTTTTGCTTTGTTACTCCATCCTTTTGTTGTGCCTCGTTTCAAACGCACTCTGCCGATTGATGATTACGTGCTCGATGTATTAATGCGCGATTTGGTCGGACATGATCAAAAGCCGGCCGCATTTCTGGTTTACCTCCAGCTTTACGGCCAGGCCGCGCGAAGCAATTGGCGCCACATCAGCGCCAGTCTACGCACGATCGCCGACGCAACGGGCCTTTCAAAAAGCGCTGTGCATGCGGCGCTCGCGCATTTGCGGCGGCGTCAACTTATCGCCACGACCGCCGATCACGTCACAGCTACTCCGCACCATCGCGTTCTGCGTCACTGGCGAAAGCGATCGTAATTGTAAAGCCACCCAGAACGCAGTCGCCCCGTTCCGCTGAGGACTCGCCACGGGGAGAGGCTCAGGACGCTGCAACTTTCCTGCCCGGCAGCGATGCCGCGTCCCAACAAAATCTGGTTAACGCGAAATGCGGCTCAAGCGAGGCACGGCAACTGTCCGATAATTGGATGAACGCAAACAAGCGGTGAATTCCGAATCGTTTCTAGGGATGGCGTTGGCGAATAGAACGCCAGCAACAACGGGTGAATGGAACTGGAATAATTTTTTTGGTGATTATCGCGATCGTGATCGCGGTTGTCGTCTTGCTTTTGCTGGGACGGCGGCGCTCGGCTGCGTTACGACAAAAATTTGGTTCTGAGTATCGGCGTGCTGTCGGCGAGTTCGGGGATGAACGTAAAGCGGAGGCGGAGTTGGTCGCACGTGAGAAGCGTGTGCGCGGCCTGAACATTCGCGCGCTCACACCGGAAGAGCAGGAACGTTTCGCTGAGGCTTGGAAAAGAGCGCAGGCGCGTTTTGTCGATGAACCGTCGCAGGCAGCTGCCGATGCAGACATTCTAGTCAAGGAGTTGATGCAAACGCGTGGTTATCCAGTAGGAGATTTCGAACAGCGAGCGGCGGATATATCGGTGGATCACTCGGAGGTGGTGAGTAATTACCGTGCGGCGCGCGAGATCGCTCTGCGCAACAACGCCGGCAAGGCGACAACGGAGGATATCCGGCAGGCCATGGTGCATTACCGATCGCTGTTTGAAGAATTATTAGAGACAACAGAACCAGTAATGCAGACGGAGAAAGTGGGATAAAATGGAGACAAAGACCGATGAACCGGTGATGGAGATTGCCGACGACAAAAAACGCAGCGATCGACCAAGTTCCACCAAAGAAGTGGTCAGAGATTTGGAACAACGTAAAGGAACAGCAGGAAAATCGTCGGACATTGATAAGTCCACGCCGTTATTTCCTGAAAACGAAGCGACGAATTTTCGTAATCGTTGGACAGAGATCCAGGCTGCCTTTGTGGACGAACCCCGTCGCGCAGTCGAGCAGGGTGACGCGCTCGTAGCTGACGTGATCAAACGCGTGGCCAGCAGCTTTGCCGACGAACGTTCGAAGCTCGAAGGACAGTGGGGCCGCGGCGATAATGTTTCGACAGAAGATTTGCGCGTCGCACTGCAGCGTTACCGCGCGTTCTTCGATCGGCTGTTGAGCGTCTAAACGGTATCGCGATGATCAAAGGAAGCCAACTGATCGGGCGCTCTGTCATTGATATGGAAGCGGCTGAGCGGCTCGGCAAGATCAGGGAAATCATCGTGCAACGCGACGGCGAACGCCTCGCGGGTTTTATAGTCGTGCACGGTGAAACCGTGGTGGGCACTGGTGGAAAACGGCGCATGATTCCCGCGTCGGCTGTGTATTCGATCGGCCCTGATGCATTGACGGTGCGTGGATCCCGGATCCAGGAACTGGCTGAACTCGATAACCTCCCGCGAATGTCTGACATCATCGGCCACAAGATGGTCACGCGCACCGGACGACTGCTTGGCGTGATCGACGACATGCTGATCAATGGCACAGATGGGTCAATCGTCGGGTTTATCGTAGGCGAGGGGGTCCGCAACAAGCTGGAGAACATCTTCAATCCGCAGCGTCCCCGAGCTCACGGCTACGTGCGCGCCGATGCCGATCTATCCGTGGGTAAGGAGCTAATTGTCGTTCCAGATGACGCGCTGATCGAGGGAGAGCCGGCCGCTCACGAACCCGATCGTGAAACGGTGACAGCGAAAACCGCTGAATCCAAATCGCACCCTTGGGAAGAACGCGCTTCGGCGGAATCGAGAAGATCGAGTATTTGGACGCGGCGAACAGACACGCCGGCACGCGATGAATCGCAAACACCTTCAGAGCCTGGGCTTAAAACTGAAATTGCACGACCAGTCGAAAATTACCAACCTATCGAAGAAGCAAGGACTGAAGCTCCGCCATCCAATCGCGAAAAAGAAGCCGTTACGACTCCCCAGCAGGATCAATCTCGAACGTAGTCGACCGACACTGTAGGGCGTTTCTATGAGACGCCAGTCCTAATTAGATTTTACAAAAGTTCGTTTCTAGTCCGCTTTACGTTCGTTGACCGCGACGATTTGGAGATTGTCGCCCGCTGGTTGCAGAACCAGCGTTTTGTCGATCTTGCCAGACGAATGTTTCGCGCCGTTGCGCAAATCATAACGGAGTGGAAACGTCACCCGCACGCGATTCCCGTTCTGCGGGTCGACCTTAATCTCGCCGTCGAGCCAGAAACGCCGATCCGGCCAGTGTGCGGCGTAACGTTGTAAGTCCTTACGGATTTTTTCGCGACCAATTACACCCTCATCATAATACTGGACGCGATCGGCAAAAAACTCCGTCTCTGAGCCGACATGTGGATCCAACCCGGCAAGCACGAACGCTCCAACATAATCACGCAACGATTCCATATTGATTCTGTCGGGGAAAGAATTGGTCTCCTTTACTATAGCCGGCGGCGACACCGGTTGACTGTTATTTGATGCGATTGCCGCTGTAGCCGCGGGCGTTGGCCGCGACGAGATTTCGGTGCTGGATTGAGACGCAGGGCTGGCTCCAGGTAACGGCCCGTGTTGCAAGTCGATCGAGGTCTGCCGTTCTCCACTGCGCAATCGCCGCCACGCTTCGGAACTCTTTGTTTGAGTTGTTGTCACTGCCGGCTTCGCGCCTAACGCTTTGCTGGTCGCTTCATCGAGCTGACCAGTGATCGGCAACCCATTACGTATCTGGTAACGCCCAAGTGCGGCAGCCAATTCGGTACTGTACGCGCCGTCGATCTCGCCGAAGTACAAACCGACCTCACGCAGTTTTTCCTGTACCATACGCACATTCGTGTCTGCCCAGCCAGCACCGGCGTTCTCGTCTGCCGACACTGATCCAGCGAACGCCATCCCAATCGCGAACGCGAGAACAACAAAACGCATCGCCACATGATGTAATCGAACGCCGTGCCAGCGCTGCTCCTTCAAACCCGGGCACGGCGTTCGCTTCGCGAGCGCCGTTCTGTAGTGGATGGTGTGATCCTCCTTACTTTTTCCTTCTTCCCTCTTACTTTGGTTCTGCCGTGCCGATCATTATTTTTGCGCTCCTGCTTTTTGTCCTGCTTGCCTTGGCCGGCGTGATTTTGCTTTCACTTGCTTTGCGCTACCGCGCCGGCACCGCCCGCCGGCAAGCACGACGCTGGGTCGTCAGCATGAACGTCTGGGCGACCAGCTTCTCGGCGATTTTCTTTCTCTCCTTAACTTTGCTGCTGTCCTTTTGGGTCGGATCAATTTTTCGATTCGCCTTGATTGGAATGCTCGTTGGCAGCCTTCTGGGATTGCTCGGCTTGGCGCTGACTCGTTGGGAAAGCCGCCCGGCAGGCCTCTTCTACACTCCGAGCCGCTGGCTCGCGCTCACTATCGTATTCGCGATCGCTGCACGTGTTCTTTATGGATGGTGGCGCGCTACGCACCCCGGCAGCAGCCCTCCGGGCGATCAGCATTGGTTGACCACGGCCTCCGGCACGCAGCTTTCGCTCGCAATCGCTGCGGGATTGATAGCGTATTATCTGTTTTACTCGATCGGGGTGTGGCTGCGACTCAGGCGCTTCGAACAACAGCGGCCCAGTTAGTCATTACCGTTGTTGAATGCCCACGAGGCGATTGAAAATTTTCTGAAAGATTTCCACGACAAGCACGAACTAGTTTCGATGCCTATCTGTTCCCCGAAATCGTTCCGCGCCCTGAATCATTATCTTTGCTTCTCCTTTTTCGTGTGACGAGCGAACAGATACCAACGCCTCAACTTGGTCTCGATCCACGATTCCAGGATCGACAACGGCAGCCCGGTCTCGATCTTCTTCGCGCGCTGGCGATCATCATCGTAGTCATTTATCACGCCGGCATCATGGGCTTTCCGTTGCCGGGTCGGTTGCACAGGTGGGGGTGGATCGGTGTAGATCTTTTTTTTGTTCTTAGCGGATACCTGATTGGTGGCCAGCTCCTGGCGGAGCTCGCGCGCAATAACCGTCTGACCCTGCCGCGATTCTACGCACGCCGTGCTTTGCGGATTTTACCGGCCTATTTTGTGATTCTCGCGATTTATTTTTTGGTGCCCTTATGGCGCGAGTACCCGGATATGGCCCAGCCATTCTGGAAATTCTTGTTCTCCGTCCAAAACATCGCGTTGCACGGCGGAACCGCGTTCTCACATGCCTGGTCCCTCGCGGTGGAAGATCAGTTTTATTTCGCGCTTCCGTTTATTCTGCTCGTCGTGTTCTGGCGCGCCCGTGCTGCCATCATCCTTTCGTTTGTGATTCTTCTCGGCGGCGTTTTCCTTCGGGCACTTCTGGCTTCTCAAAATACCACCGGTACTGGCGTTTCGTTTCGCGGGTTTCAGGCATGGATTTATTATCCGACCTGGACGCGACTCGATCCGCTGGTGTTTGGAGTCATGATCGCCGCGATCGAAAAATTTCGGCCCCGGTTATGGCAACGGCTGATGAACTCGGCCATTTGGCTCTGGCTGCCTGCTCTCGCGCTGATTGTCTATGCGCTCTGGTTGGGAGAAACCGATGACATTAATTTCACCGCCTGCGTGTGGCAGTTTCCGCTGCTTGCAACCGGCATGGCCGCGCTGCTAATTTGCGCGCTAAGCACGCGCCTGCCATTACGTCGCGTTTCGATTCCCGGCGCAGCGTTCATCGCCAGCATCGCCTTCAGTGCCTATTTGGTGCAAAAACTTGTGATCCACGGCGTAGCCGAATTGTGCCAGGCACACGGTATTGACACTAAATCCGCTGTCGCACTTATCGGCGTGCAACTTGGCGTTTATGCCGCCGCGACAGTTCTCTTTTTCACAGTCGAACGTCCTTTTCTTCAGCTGCGCCGCCGCGTTGCTCCTCGTGCATCTCGCGCTCGTTCTGATCGCGGGAGCGGCCGCCACGGCGAGCTCGATTGAATCGCGCGAACTAGCGCGAGACGTGTTGCGGCTCCGGCAAATAGAAAAAGAGAATGCCTAGAATCACATACAGGGAGAGAAGTTGAATACCTTCGATCCAGTTGGTCTCACCGTCTTCGCTGATTTGAAACAGGATGTAAACCGAGACTACGACCGCGACTACTTCCGGCATCGTGAATTCCAGATCCATCGGTCGCCCGAAAACGTAGGAGAGAAAAATCAGCACGGGCGCGACGAAAAGGGCGATTTGTAGACTCGAACCGATGGCGATGTTGACCGTCAAGTCCATCTTGTTTTTCATCGCCATGAGAATAGCGGTGGAGTGCTCGGCCGCGTTACCCACGATCGCTACCACAATCACGCCGACAAACACTTCGGTGAGCCCGACGGAGTCCCGGACGTTTTCGATCGTGCCAACCAGAAATTCTGACAGCAGTGCGACGACAGCGGTAGCGATGACCAGGATGACAATGGCCTTGCCGCGCGACCATTCCCGACCATTACCTTCGGAGTCTGCGTGGGCGCTTTGGAAGAAATGCTTGTGGGTCCAGAGCGAGAAACCGAGCATGCAGAAATAGGTGAGAAATAAGACAACAGCGATGGCCAGGGAGAGCTTCTGCTCCATCAGTGGGCTCCAGCCGCCAACAGTGCGGTCGGCGGCGCGATGAAAGACGGTCGGAATGACAAGACCGATCGCAGCCAGCGAGAGTGAGGCCACGGAAGTAGTGACTGCGGTGCGATTGAAGCGTTGTTCTTTGTACTTCGTCCCTCCCAGTAGAATGGACAGGCCGAGCACCAGCAGCACGTTGCCGATAATCGACCCGGTAACGGAAGCTTTCACAACATCGGTCAGACCTTTGGAGAGAGCGATGCCGCCGATGATCAGCTCCGCGGCGTTCCCGAAAGTGGCGTTAAGCAGTCCTCCTATTCCTTCGCCGACACTGGCGGCGAGCGCCTCGGTGGCGCGCCCGATCCAGCCCGCGACAGGAATGATTCCGAGAGCGGAACAAACGAAGAGCGTGGTCGGACTCATTCCTCCGGGCCAAAAGCGCAGAAGGATCGCGAGCGGAACGAAGATAAGAAGCCAGTCGAGAGACGGTTTAAGTTTCAGAACGCTGCGAATTTCGCTGGTTAGCTCAGCTAATCAACCCGTCCAATCTCTGAAAAACTAAACAGTACCTGGTAACGATTTCGCTACGCGCCGTAAGTCATCGAGCAGAATCTCCATGTCGCGTAACGTCGTCCTATAATTCAACACGCAGCCGCGGAGCGCGAACCGTCCTGCGAGTGTGGTATTGGAGAGATACGAACTGCCATCCCGCTGAAGAGCGACTAGCAGCCGTTCATTGAATTGATCGATTTGCTCGGCCGAATCATTTCTGAGCTGCGCCGGCACATGGCGAAAACAAAAAATGGAAAGCTCGACTGGCGCGACCATTTCGAAGTCATCGCTGGCTTGCACCATCGACTCGAGATAACGCGCGCTAGCAAGATTGCTTTCGATCGCATTGCGCAATCGATCGAGACCCACACCTTTCAACAACATCCATACTTTAAGCGCCCGAAAACGCCGGGACAATTCTGGCCCGTAGTCCCAGCATACAAACGCTTCGTCCGCTTGTTCACCAAACATCCGGGTGTATTCGGCTTCGTGAGCAAAAGCGGCGTGGGCGAACTCAGGGTTCCGATAGATCACACAGCCAACATCTACCGGCAGATATAGCCATTTATGAGGATCCAAGGCGATTGAATCCGCCTGTTCCATACCTGCAAATAATTTTCTGGCCGAGTCCGCCAGGATGGCGAAAGCGCCATAACTTCCGTCCACATGCATCCAGAGTTGGAACCGGTTCGCGATTTCTCGGATCTCGCCTAACGAGTCCACCGCGCCTGCGTCCACGGTTCCGGCATTACCGACTACGCAGAATGGAATGTAGCCGGCCTCCAGATCAGCGGTGATTTTTGCGACAAGATCGTCCAGCCGCATTTTGCAGTGTTCGTCCACCGCGACGTGCCGCACGTTTCCCCGGCCGATTCCCAGAAGCGCTGCCGCCTTGGTGATGGAGAAATGCGTTGCGGTGGACGCATACATGCGCAACCGACCTAACGAGTCGCTTTTGGTCTGCCGCGCCGCTGCGAGCGCGGCGAGATTGGCCATCGATCCGCCGCTGACAAACAGACCACCCGCGTCAGGCGGAAATCCAAGAATTTGGCGGATCCAATCGATCGTCACGCGCTCGAGTTCCACCGGCGCTGGCGCCGAACGCCAGATGGTGAGATTGGCGTTTAAGGTCGAAGCAAGCAGATCGGCGAACGCCCCGATTGGCGTCCCGGGCGATTGCACATAGCCAAACATTCGCGGATGCGCGTTCTGCCTGCTAAACGGAACGATCGTGTTGCGAAATACTTTCAGCAGCAAATCGAAGTCGCTTCCTTTAATCGGAAGCTTCGAATCAAGCTGGCTTCGAATCTCGCGGGAAGAGGTCTGCCGATAGACCGGCCGATCACGAAGCCCGCCCAGGTATTCAATGATGAATTGAGTGACCGAATCACTCCACTCGCGTATTTCATCAGCAGACGGCTCAAGCATGGTTCGCGTATTACACGCGCAAAGAATCGCGCATGCAAATCGCGTGTGGTAGGGCGATCACTCCGCGAGCGCCGCGTTCGAACGAATTTCGGAGGGTAGGGAAGCGACCGCCCGGCGCGCCGTCTTCACTATTCCCAGGCCTTCTCGCTCTTCTCTTCGTAATGTTTGAACGCTGTGTCCAGACCGGTAATCACTTCCGCGGTCG
>DATDFM010000051.1:0-16152 GCA_036522635.1 Candidatus Udaeobacter sp.
AGCCCGTGCGCGCCAATCCATCGGAAAGTCTTTTCGCGAGAAGTGATTGGAAAGTGTCCATTGCCAAGCCACAAATTCACACAGGTAAAACGCCGATAAAAATCTCTCTCAGTCTCTTCTCGTTAGCGCTGCAGGCGGGAACATAGACTTCCAGGTCCGTGCGCCAAACAGGCATGTTGCCTATTTTTTTTGCACCGCCGAGCAAGAGCGCGACGTTTGCAGCGGGTTGCAAACCCGCTGGCGCACAGGCTACAAGCATACGTTCCGCGCGGTGCGACTTGACCACTTAGGAACGCTCGCGAAAGATCGCCAAAATTTCTTCAGCTGATTTCGCGCTGGCGAGACTCTCGCGCACAGAGCGATCGTTTAGAAATTTCGCGATGGAAGCCAGCGTGCGCAGATGCGTTTGGAATTGATTTTTCGGTACGATAAACAGAACAACAAATTTTACAGGCGCGTTATCCAACGCGTCGAACTCGATTCCTTTGGTGGATCTTCCAAACGCAGCCACCACTTCATCGAGCCGATCCGATGAACAATGCGGTATGGCAATTCCGAATCCAATCCCGGTGCTCATGGTTTCCTCGCGTTGCCTGAGCGCGGCGAGAATGGGATCCCGATCAGGCGCTTTGATTTTCCCAAGACTAACAAGCAGATCGATCAGCTCAACGATAGCCGACCAACGCTCCGTCGCTTTCATCTCGGGAATGATTTGCTCGGCAGAAAGTAAATTGGCGAGGGACATGCGGATGCTCGGTGCGGGAGGCCAAGCTTAGCGGCAGGGCATGCCTTGACAAGCGCGTTTTCGGGGCGCCTCAGCTTGTAGTTTCCCTAATTCTCTTCCCGAATCTTGTAATTCAAACGCCGCGATAGCAGCCAACGCACACCGAACATGTCCATGGTGGCGCGCAGCGCGCGATTTCCCAGGCCGTACTTAGTTTGACCGAAACGCCGCGGGCGATGGTTCACTGGAATCTCCACCAATTGATACCCTGCGTCTTTGATCAGCGCAGGAATGAAGCGGTGCATCCCCTTGAACGGAACCAGCGCGCTAACGCACTCGCGTCGCATTGCTTTGAGCGTACAACCGGTGTCGCGCACACCGTCCTTCGTGTAACGGCTGCGAACGGCGTTCGCAATCCGGCTGGTGAGCCGTTTCACACGTGTGTCCCTGCGCTGCGCCCGATAACCGCAAACGAGATCGGCGCCTTGTGAAATTTCGCCGACCAATTTTGGAATATCGGCAGGATCGTTTTGTAAATCGCCGTCGATCAGAACGAGGATCGCCCCGCGCGCGGCTTGCAACCCCGCATACATCGCGGCGCTTTGCCCGGCGTTTTTTTCGAAACGGATTACTCGCAGATTCGGTGCGGCTTCAATTCGTTCCACTGTGTGATCCGCCGACCCGTCATCGACAAAAATGAATTCGTGATCAATGTTTCTGAGCGCCGCTTTAAGTTCCGCTTGGAGGATCGGCACATTCTCTTCCTCGTTGTACACAGGAACAATCACCGAAACTGCGGGAGAATTCTGCTGTGTCATACGTATTTCAAGACCCCGCCTTAATAGCTGTAGAGACCGCTGTCCTCAGCGGAAATCTGTTTGCATGTCGATGAAATGCGCTGTGGACAGCGCACGCTACAACCACCGGAACAAGGCGACTTCTCATAATGGCAACGTCCGATAATTGCGACAAAGAAACACCTGCCAAGTTCGTATCACTTTTCCATAACGTGATATCTCAATTTTGCCTACCAGCCCCGTAGATTGAAATGCAGCCTCGATATTGTGAGGGACGTGCTCTTTTTCTCCCGCCCTGATGAAGAGTGCATCGCGTCCGACGAACAAATTGATCCCGTTTTCTTCGGTGTAAACTTCGCCATCGGGCCTTTGCGTGTCAGGCTTTAGCTCGACGAATTGATCGTAGCGCGGCCAAAACGAGAACTGGTTAACCATGTCCTGCGACTCGGGAATGTAAGCTGGTGGATGTCCGGGCCCTTCTACTCGTTTGTCGTGGAGATAAAATGCAATTTCCGACGCGCGATCGCGAGCATCAGCAATGAGAAAGAGTTTCTCGCCCAATTGAGTTTCAAGATCGTGGCGCATTTTTTCCAGCGCCTCCGTCGCGCTTTTCCATCCGCGCATCCGATCACTCGGGTCGCTGCGCGGAAATTGATAACCGGCTACCCGCAGCGAATCCGTGTTCAATGCGACTACGCTCATGATCAATCCCACCAGGACGGCCAGCCAGGCACATATCCGTAAAAGAAAGCTCGTCTGAATCCGTTCCCACCAGAAATAGATCGCGACCAATCCGAAACCAAAAAACGCCAGTCCGTCCCAATTCGGCGCGGCGCTTTTGTTTATCGAAAGAAGCAGATAAAAAACAAATACTGGCAAACCAAACCACATTAAAAACAGGATTTTGAATTGCTGATTGATGCGCCCCCAGCTTGCGATCACACCCCAGGCCAACGCCAGAAACAGCAGCGGCGAATAAACGATAAAATGTTGACCAAGGAATGAGAGCACCTCCGTTGGATTAAAGCCAAAGCCACGCTCGAGATTCCCGCGCGAGCGCAAATGCGCCAGCGTGATCCAGGCGTGCTGAGCGTTCCACACAACCGGCGGAATTGTGCAAAGAACGAAAATCCCGATCAGCAAATACACACCGGGACGTTTAAATTCCCGTCGTAGCCGTGGCACCAGCGCCAGCACGGCTAACACCGAAACTAATTGGAAGGCGTTCGTGTACTTACAGAGAAAACCCAGCCCGATCAGCAGACCTGTAAGCGGCCAGTACCACGAAAAGCCCGGGGTCTTTTCTACAGCGAGCCAGAAGGTAAACATCGCCGCGATCCAGAAAAAAATCGACAGCGCATCGATCGTCATCACAACCGCGCCGATGTTGAAAATTGGGGTGGCATTCAAACCGATCACCGCCCACAGACCAGCAGTCGCGCCGAACAGACGGCGCGCAAAATAAAACAGGAGCAGACTTGTGCCCGCAGCCAGTAGCGGACTGAAAAAGCGAACACCAAACTCATTCGCGCCAAAAACAGCAGTGCTCGCGCGTATGGCGACAGCGATGCCGGGACCCTTGCTAAAGTAGGCGGGTGCCAGTCGCTCAGACCACATCCAGTAATGCGCCTCGTCAAAGGAGAGATCTGTCGTTGCCAGAAGTGAAAGACGAATCGCCGTCAGCGCAGCGATAAAGAGCCAGACAGCGCGCGGGGAGCTCATATTCCGCGTTGCAGCGCCTCGTGCGGTCCCGCACCACCATTGGAGTCACCAAGCAAACTCTGGTGGTGCGCAAAAACTCCGGGCAGCCATTTCCGACCTACGATTCTCCAGATTAACTCGAAGAAGCTGAGCAGAAGCAATGCTTCAGCGACACCAAGAAAAACTGTGGATATCACGTCACTCGGCCAGTGCGCGCCGAGATAAATTCGCGAATATCCAATCGCCAAAGCAACAAACCAGTAGAGCCACCCGCGGCGCCGGTAAAACAGCGTGAGATATGTCGCGGCAATTGTGTTGTTCACTGTGTGTCCAGACGGGAACGACGGTCCCGAGCGGGTGCGGTCCGACGAGTCAGAAAACCGAATAACCGGTTTTTTGAAAAGAGTAAGAAATTTCGGCCGGGCTTTTTGTAGCTGTACCATCCGAACACTCTGGACGTGTTTTGGCCGGTGACGGCCTACGCTGGATTTTAATGCAGTGGTGACGAATCCTGCGATCGCCAAAGAGATGCCCAGACAGATGACCAATGCACGCGCTTTGAATCCGCCGAAAATCGCGGCGCTAATTCCAATTGCCATAAGGAATGGCATCCAAATCTGCGAATCGCTCAACGCCGCCATGAACAAGTCTAAGATCCGACTCGTCCATTGCTGGTTGATAGCGTGGAAAATCGACTGCTCCATGCGACAGGTTGACGGGTTTTAAGTTCTACTGCCTTCGCGGCTAATAAACAAACGCGCTAGAATGACGAAGCACGAATTTCGAATGACGAAACAAGCCCGAATGCTCTAATGACGAAAATACGACCAAAAGCCCGCCTGTTATCATTCGGATTTTGTCATTCGTTCGGCATTCGTCATTCGGCATTCCTCATTTCTCTCACGCTGGCCTGTGCATGCCTTTCGGCCGAGGCTCTGCCTTCCGCCAAAGACATTCTCGATTCAGTTCGCATGCTTGAGTCGCGCCAGCAGATCGATCTGCAGGGCCAGCTCCGCCAGGAGGATACTGCGATTCCGTTTCGCCTCATGCAAAATGGACCACTCATCCGGTATACGTTCACGAATCCGGATGAAACGCTGGAGTTGCGTCTTGGCGAAAATAGCTCCCGGCTCGAACTGGTGAGTGATGCCGGGACGGAAAAAGTCGGCACGTCGAAGCTGCAGGAGAAGATCCGCGGCACACTCGTGACGTATGGTGATCTTGCATTCAAATTTCTCTACTGGTCGAATGCGCGGCTGTTAGGGGAGGAGAACGTTCGCACCCGAAAGTGTTGGAAGCTGCAACTCCGGGCGCCCTCGCGCGAGTCGCCGTATTCGAACGTGTTGCTGTGGGTGGATAAGGCCAGCGGCGCCCTGATGCGCATGGAGGGTTACGACTGGGACGCGAAACTGATCAAACGCTTTGAGGTGGTTTCGGCGCAAAAAATCGAAGGCCGCTGGTTCCTAAAGCAAATGCGCGTCGAGCAGCTGCAGCCCGGCACGAATCACGTTGAGGCGCGTGCTTATCTCGAGATCAAGAAGTAGCGCTACCGCGGCTGATGCTGATCGGATTTCGCGCCGCTTACCACGAGCCTGCGACCGAGAAATTCCTTGTCGTGCAGCTCCTCGACGGCGCGTTTTGCTTCCTCCACGGTTTGCATTTGTACGAACGCAAAACCTTTGGAGCGCTGGTTGTGTCGATAGCTGACGACTTCCGCGTTTTGGACGTGTCCAACGCCGTTGAACAAATCAAAAAGATCGCTCTCGGTGGCGTCGAATGACAAGTTGCCAACGTAGAGACGCGGCGACGTGACTTCAACCCGTTCTGGTTTACGCGCAGGTCGCGATGGCTGCGCACCATTGCGCGGTTGTGCCGGGGCTTTCTTTTTCTCGCCGCCGTTCCCGAAAAATTCGGCGACGCGCTGCCAAAACGTCTTTTTCTGCGTCTTCGCCGATTCCTGTGGTCCCCGAAAGCGTTCCTGATTTCCTCTGCGTCGGGCCCCACCGCGCGAGCGGCGTGGGCGTCTTCCGGATGAATAAGAGTTCATGTTGATCCTTAACTATTTTCCAATTGTCTAAAGGGCGGAGCGCCCCGAAAAAGCTCGGGACACCGTCCGTGGCGCGCGACTCATCAAGAGCCGAGTCAAACTCGTTCCAAGCACGCTGCGACGCCGATGGAAACTCCGCCTCGTCATACCGGGAATGGACTCGTCTCAAAGCGCAAGCCGGGACGCTCAACGAACGAAACAGTGACGCTGCGAACGTTGGCAGCATCAGTTCAAGAAATCTGAATCGTTGTAGAAACCGGACGCTCGGAAGATCGAAGATTCCCGACATCTCGCGCACATTATGGCTTGCTTACCCCGACATTGCAAGTCACACACGTCAGGCCGCGCCTCGCATCCAATCATCGCGCAGTGAATACGCCCGGGACTTGAGATACTCTCGCGGACGCTCGCCACGAATAGGCCTAACAAAATAGCGCAATTCACGCCGGCTCAGCCGCGGTTCGTAGCCAAACTCCGGCATCAGATCGCGGCAATGCCATTCTACCCAGCCGATTTCATCGTTCGAGAGCTCGCGTTCCCAGCGCGCTACGGGTTCGGTGCTGATTTGCGAGAAGTTCACCCGTGCCGCGGAGTTGCCGCTCCACAACCGGCCAATCTTCGTCGGCATCAACACGGTGTCCGGATCGAAGTTGATTTCGAGGTATTTGCAGACTTCTTGCATGGTTGTGGCTGGTTCATGCGCCAGCCGTTCGTACTGGACCACCAGTCCAGGAAATTCGGCGTCGCGAACCTGCCTCGCCAGTTTGGCAGCGACCCGCCAATGCGCGATGACGTAGTAAGTCGAAAACCGTCCGGTTTGCCGTGTTTTCTCCAAAGCGATTTGCGCGGCGAGAATAGCACGCGGGTCCCGCAGCGTGATCAGAATTTTCGCATGTGGGAACCGACTCACGATCGCGCGGACGTGATTTCGATTAGCCGGAGTTTTCTCAACCCATCGCGTGACCGTGTCTACCGAACGTCCAAGAGTCGCCGCGTATGCTTTCACCATGAGGACCAGCAAATCCTCCTGCGCATTTGCAGGATCGAATGCCGCCCGCTCAAACGTCTGGAGAAAATTCTCGCGAGGAAATGTCGCGTAATTGCGTTTGCCCCACTTGCACGGCCCACCGAATAGCACGTTTGAGAGCGACTGTTTCGTTAGGTACTCAAACTGCGCGCGACGGCCGCGCGGCGCATATTTGGTCAGTATCGTAGGGAAATAAGCTGTTTCCTCGGGTAAGACGAGCAGTTCGGGATGACTGTCTAGTAACGCCACCAATAGCGTGGTGCCCGATTTTGCCTGGCCGGCAACAAAACAGGCGCGCTGCCCGAATGGCAAATCGGAAGTCACAAGCCGAGACTACAACATTTATAAGCAAATTGAAGATGGCAGCCGCCTCAGAAGGGGAGCGCGAGCATTTTGCTTGCAGTTCGCGGCATTCTGCCGCGAACGTTTAAACGGCTTGCGATGGTGAGACTGGCGAGTTCGCATGCGCTCGGCAACAGATCGTCTGGCAACATGCCGGACGGAGCGAGCAACATGCTCGCGCTCCCTGTTAAAGGCGAGGCTATCTTCGGTTTTGCTTCCGCAAAAACCAATCGACGAATCTCGGCAAGCCTTCGCTCAACTTGGTTGTTGGATTATAACCCAGTAATTTTTTCGCCTTCGAAATATCTGCATATGTGCGCGGCATGTCGCCGGGTTGTTCCGCAAGGCGATTGATCTTTGCTTTTTTCCCCAGGGCATTCTCGATTGCGAGAATAAGATCCTTCAGCTGAATCGTCTGACTCTCGCCGAGATTAAAGATGTCATACATTGGCCCGTCGTAATCGAACGCAGCCATGGTGCCTTGAATGATGTCATCGATGTAAGTGTAATCGCGCTGCGTGGTGCCATCTCCAAATTGATTGATCGGTTCGCCGGCATAAATCCGCCTGGTGAATTGATGAATCGCCAGATCGGGCCGCTGCCGCGGCCCGTAAACTGTGAAATAGCGCAAGGCTACGATCCGCATCCGGTGCAGGTGCGAGTAGGTCGAGCAAAGAAATTCGCCTCCGATCTTCGTAGCACCATATGGGCTGAGCGTCTGAGTCAGACGTTGATCTTCCGAAAAGGGAACTGTTTTTGAAGCTCCGTACACGGATGAACTGGAGGCAAAAATAAACCGCTCAATTCCGATCGCACACGACGCTTCGAGGAGATGCAATGTTCCGAGAACATTAGTGTCGTAGTAAAGCCGCGGAGACTGAATGGAAGGCCGAACGCCAGCGCGTGCAGCCAGATGCACAACAACGTCTACTTCTTGGCGACGGAAGGCATTTCGCACCGAGTCGTTCTCTCGAAGATCAACGTGGCAGACCGTTACGTCTTTGGCGAAACCAGCGATATTCGCGTGCTTGATCTGCGGATCGTAAAAATCGTTAAAATCGTCCAGAATGACGACTTCATGACCAACGCTGAGCAGCTTCTCTACCAGGTGCGAGCCGATGAAGCCGGCGCCGCCTGTGACCAGGATTCGCATCAGGTAAGAAGTTGAAGCATGAAGGACGCGAAGTGCACGAAGAAAATTGCAGCGCGTCTATGAAAGGCCCTTCGACAAAATGGCGGCTGAGCGCCGTCACACTTTGATGGCTAGTAATTGCGCCAGTGCAGCAGCAAATAAATCCAGTTTAGCACAAGCGCAGAGATGACTGAGACACGTAAAAATGTTTTACCGCGCTGAGTGGAAACATTCATCCGCAATCGCGGCGTACGCGCTGTTACCGTTGCAAGCGCGTACACGTCGAACGCAATGACCGCACAAAGAACAACGAACACGAATGGGTTCCATTGTAACGCGGCAACAAAATGTCCATGGAAGAATTGGATGCCGCATCGCGTCATTCCACACGTGACGCACGGAAGCCCGGTAAGGTCATGAAAAACACACCGCGGCCACGGCAGTCCGATCGTTAGCCATAAAGCTGCAAAACCGAGCGATAAAACCGAGGCGCTCAACCAAATCAACTCATGGTCAAGTTCGCCCGGAGCAAGCCGCCGAACGGAAAACCGCATTTGCTGACCGCTAGTGATGTGACGCAGTCCATGCACCCATCGCACCAAACATGAATGCGATGAGTAATCCGCCGCCGCAACAAACGATTAAAGGAAGGAAAACTGCCAGAACGGCGCGACCGGTGTCGGTTTCATGGGCGCGCGCCAACCCGATGCAGTTGCACACGAGTGCCCAAATGCCGGATATCAATCCGCCGCAAAGCGGTATGATCTGTAAAGGACCAGCAGAACCTTGAGAAAAAGCGAGGACCCGAAAAGTGGTTTCAAACGGCTTGTTAGCGCCGCCAACAATCATCAAACAAAGATGTATGATGCCGCTACCAATAAAGAGAGCAATCACAATAAACAGAGGCAGCAAGATGATCGTAGCGAAGCCCATTCCCATCCCGGTCATCGCAGCAAGGCTGTTATTCTTATCCGTGAACAGGCCGATGGATCGGAAACCGAGCGAGAACAGAAGCGACACGATTCCGCCGATGCACCCGCCGATAAGTGCATAGATGAGCGGCTCGATCAGGCCGCCTTCGCGCTTCATCACGCTGAATGCTTCCGCTGGCCGAGTAAGTACCATTGTCAGCGTCTCGATGAACGCGTTAAAGAAGCCGCGCTCCTGGCGGTGCTCCCATGGGAGACCGCTACGCTCCGAGGTGGTTGCTGAAGCCAGAGTTGCCACGGGCTGAACCGGCGGAACGGAAGCTGCGGCAGCGCCTCCGAACTCTGGGAACTGCGAAAGCGGCTGCCATGTGGCCATACCCTCGCGCCAGCCGATGTCGGTTGGCGCAAAGCGGCCAGCACTCAGACCTTCGCGTACTTCCTGCTCGGAGAAAACACCCAGACTTGTAGTGCCCCGATTAACATGAATCATCGCCATAATGGCTCGTTTTATTAAGGGGCGAAGTAGAGAGCAAGGTTAAATGCGCTTTCGCGTTGGTTAAACCGCTGAAGCGTTGAAACATTAGAGCCGATGAGAAGAGGATTTGAGTCAACCCTTCAACGATCACCATCCAGCGCTCGCCAAAAATACCAGGCTGCAACAGAGCGGTAGGGCCGCCATTTCTCGCCATGCTTCATCAGCTCTTTCGGCGTGGGAAGTTTCCGCTTGCGAAAAGTTTTCGCGAAGCCCTTCTGCACGCCGTAATCGTCGACTGGCCAGACGTCCGGCCGGCCAAGATCAAAAAGCAGAAGCATTTCGACAGTCCACCGACCGATACCGCGCACTTGCGTAAGACGCGCAATAATTTCGTCATCGCTCATTCGGAGAAGTGCGCGCCCCGATGGCACGGTCCCGTCGAGCGTCTTCGCCGCGAGATCCTTTATTGCCGCAGTTTTGGCGCGCGACAGACCAGCACCGCGAAGTTGTTCATCGGGCGTGGAGAGCACCTTCGCGGGATCGAGCCACTTCGTTTTTGGATAAAGAGCTCGAACCCTGCCCCAAATTGTTGCGGCAGCTTTCCCGCTTAGTTGCTGATAAGCGATCGATTCAGCCAGCGCATCGAAGGGGCGAATTGAGATAGAAGGTGTGATTTCGTATCGGCGCGATCGCTTGATTAATTGCGCCATGTGCGGGTGACTTTTTGAAATGTGACGGTGTGCGTGATCGTCGTCCATGGCGCGGAGCATACGTAAAATGACGAGCGACGAATGTCGAATGGCGAACCGCAGGGTGTCTGTGTCAGTCCCGAACGCTCTCGGGATTCACAGAAACGCCCGACAATATTCGTAATTCCCCATTCTTCCTATCATCTCTTGCCGAGGTAACGGTTTTCAGTTTCGTGATTTCCATGGATACGAAACTTACTTGGTATGGTCAGTCGGCTTTCAAAATTGTGACCCCGAGCGGAAAAGTTCTGCTCGTCGATCCGTGGCTCTCGAATCCTGTTTTTCAAAACGCGAAAGCCGAAATCGCCGCGCTCAAACATGTCGATCTCATCCTGATTACGCACGGTCATTCCGATCACGTCGGCGATGCGGTGGACATCGGGAAGAAGACAGGCGCAAAACTGGTTGCAACCTTCGATCTGGCCGACGCGATCGTGAAACAACTCGGTTACCCGGCAGACCAGGCAGAAGGAGATACGGTCGGTCATTTTGGGGGCGAACTGACGCTGTTAGATGCCGAAGTAAAAGTCGCCTTCGTTCGCGCTCACCACGGATCTGGAATCGCCGCGGATGATCGACACGGGCTTCGCCACGGCGGCACTCCAGGAGGTTTTGTGATTACCATTCGCGGAGGTCCAACAATTTATCACACCGGTGACACCGATTTGTTTTCAGATATGGCGCTGCTAACGCTCTTCCATGAAATCGACCTGATGCTTGTTTGTATTGGCGATCATTTCACTATGGGACCCTCGCGTGCGGCAGAAGCAGCAAAGCTGGTCAAAGCGCGGACCGTTATTCCTATGCATTACGGCACGTTTCCACTCTTGACAGGAACGCCGGAGGCATTTGGCCGGGAATTGAAGCAGCGCCAGGCAGAGGCGGAACTCCGGGTTATGACAGTCGGCGAAACGATTTCACTGGGCGCGCAGGGTAAGAAACCTTGAGCCATCACGGCGACATATAAATCGCTTTATTTGTTGAGATTATCGGTGGTGAATGTGCTGGTCATCTGTCACTTCATACGCCCATCGAGAACAATCGCACCGAATCGAATGCAAAATGTCGGATGTGGTAAATATCATGATCTCGCCGCACGAGATTTCCACGAGAAAAGAGTCTTCACGCCGGCGAATCCCGCGCGTTCTCAACGGCGCGGCGAGGTTCGTGGATTCGCTGAAGATCAACTCGACCTCCGAACAGGTGCGGCGTGGCCGGCCGGTCGTTATTAAGCGCCGCCTCGTGTACGGCGAGAGATTGGCAGAGTTGGCAAATGTGTACTTTCGCATGGCCGACATTCCAATTCATTTCTGGGCGAAAACTGAAGAGTGGCGACGGTGGGAAGTGAAGTGCTTCAACCTGTTGAATGGCGATCGATTTCGCGCGCACTCTTCAGGCGCGAACATCGTGTGCGCCGACAGGCTGCCGGGACGAAGTCTGTGGGACCATCTAATCGATAGCACGCTCACATTGAAAATGATGGAAGCAGCCGGTCAGGAACTGCGGCGAGCGCATCAGTTATGGTGCGATGAGTTTCGCGGTCCGTGGTCGCATGGAGATGCATGCATGACCAACGTAATTTATGACCAGAAGAGCGAACGAGGACGCCTGATTGACTTCGAAATCGTCCACAGAAAATCATTGGCCACGAAATCGCGGCATGCAGACGACTTACTTGTTTTCCTGTTGGATTTACTGGCGTTAGCACCCAACCATCAATGGCTTGCTTTAACGTTGGCGTTCCTCAAGGCGTACGATAATGCTCCGGTTCTTGCACAATTGAAAAAAGAGCTCGCGCTGCCAAAGGGGATCGCTTGGATTTGGTGGGGCGTACGAACAAGTTTCGCAAATCCCGCGAAGGTAAAACGGCGCCTCCAAAAAATTGCTGGCGTGCTCGCTGATGTAGAACATTACCGCGCGTTCGCGGCCGCGCGGACGCGCAACACACGGCGGGCTTCAATCACCTGCCACACAACCAAGCCCGGGATTCCAAGAATCAATTCGCGCACTCGCGCGATCAGAGAAAGCGCGAAAGCAGCGTCACCAGGAATACCGAGCAAGTTACCAACAAGGACGTAGCCGCCTTCCTGAACTCCGAGCGCGCCGGGAACAGGAAACACTGCCGAGCGAATTGTCAGCACCATGCTTTGCAAGATGACCGAGTTCACGATGGTCGCGTGCAATCCGAGCGCATGAAGCGCTATCCAGATTTCGCCGGAGCCGAAAATCAGTGACGCACCCGTCCAGGCGCAGCATCCAATCACCCCGGATCGCCGCGCGTACTGTGTTCTAATCGCCTCGTCGAGAGTGTGTCCGCTTCTCACGAGTGAATGCCAATCCTCCGCACTCGCCAGCCGTGAAATCATTTTGCCGATGAAGCGAAACATTCCGAGCCGTTGGACGAGATAAAACCCGATGATCGCGAGAACTCCGATCACTGCTCCGATCAGTGTGGGGCGGACAAAGCCCTGATGTCCCGTCGAGGTTACAATCAAAACCAATCCCAAAAGGGTAAAAACAATTTGGACGAAGACGCCCAGGGTAATGTCCACGAGAACGCTCGCTGCCGACGTCGGAATCGGAGTACCGTGTAGTGTGGCGAGCCGCGCCCGAACAACGTCACCGCCCACGCTAGCGGATGGCACGAGCGTGCTGACCGATTCGCCGATCCAGCGCATCCAAAACAGTTCCCACAGCGAAAGGCGCTCTGATCTGGGAAAAAGGGACCACCATGCAAGCGCGTCCAGGAAAAGTGGAACTACGAAGTGATAAATTACGACCGCAGCAATCCACCACCCGGCGGAGGCGAACGCCGCCATAACCTGCGGCGCACCCTGGTGAATCAACAGAAACGTGAATAGCGCCGCGCCCGCGGCGATGAGCAGGTAAAACACGATCCGGATTCTTTTTCCGCGTTCCATACGATACACTTCGGCTCACGAGTGGACGCCGGTTCGGCGACGAATTCCCAATTGTAGGGCAACCGCCTCGCTTGCCAACCTAATACGGCAGGCGAAGAGCCTACTGGCCGATTTCGATGGTGCGCTTCCGCACAGGCTGGACTGAAGTCGCTAACGCAATGGTCCGCCGCTGCATCGTCCTTCCAAGGACCATGCACAATATGAGCCAAACCATCCCGAAAATAATCGCCGCGAGTACGTCAGTGAGAAAATGCGCGCCGAGTGCGATGCGACTAAATCCCACGAGCACAACCAGCGATGCGGCCCCGAAGACGCAGACGATTCGCAGATGACGGCCCTTGAGTAAGGGCAGTAGAAAGAGGAGAAGTTGTCCGTAAAGCAGAGTGGCACCTATCGTATGGCCACTGGCAAAACTGTAACCGGACCAGTCCACAAACTGACCCTGCACAAATGGCCGCTGTCGATGAACCAAGACCTTGACCCACTCGTTCAGCAGCATGCCACCGGGGACAGCAATGATGAGCGTGACCAAAGATGGCCACGACCGTTTCCAGACAAAAAACAACACCAGTGCAAATAGAACGAGGCCGATCCACTCACTCGAACCAAAGTCTGTAAACGCATGCAATACGGTGATGAAAGTCGGAGACAGACGCTCATGGAACCAAACAGCAATGCCGTGGTCCGCAGTCCAAAAAGGATTTTCAACGGCCAGAGTCGCCGTCGAATTCTGGAAAGGAAGTAGGGCGTTTATCACAGAAAAGCGGAGGAAGTCTACAGCCAATAAAATCGCCAGTCAATCGATGGATTCTGATCTCACTGGGACAGCTCAATCCAAATAATGCTTGCTAAAATTGTTTTGGTTCGATACATCGCTTTCATCTGCTTGATCCGATATGTCGATGTCCGGACGCTCTAACCTGTGAAAATATTTCGAACCCTTGCAACGGTGTTTGTCTTCGCAGCGGCGTCCGCTGTTGCTGGGCCAGCAGATATTGTTCTTCAGCCTTCACCGACCCCGGCGGATGACACTCACCGCAATCTCTTTAGTTACGAGACGACCTACACATTCGATAGCGATTTCAAGGAATCCAAACTCGGTAACGGAAGTTCGTTATACGACGATTTTAGTTACGACCATCGCTTTTTGATCAGCGGAAAGGTTTTCTTTCGAGCCGGCATCGAGTACGAGCGTTACGATTTTGGCGGCACCAACAACGGACTGCCTGATCATTTGCAAGGGTTGTATGGGCATCTGGCACTGGAGTACGTGGTGAAGGACTTCCCGGGGGCAGCCGTCGAGATTGAGCCCGGAGTTTATTTCCAAGATCATATTAGCGGAAATGCTTTCGATGTCCCTGGCAGAGCGTATTTCAGCTTTCCGTTAAAAAAAGATAAGATCTTCGCGACTGTCGGTATCGGCTGGGGACAGTTTCAGGATCCAGTTGTCGCGCCCGGCGGCGGCATCACCTGGCTCATTAGCGATAAATGGCGTCTGCAGGCGGTCTTTCCAAAACCCGCGCTGGTGTACCAGCCGAACGACGACTGGGACATAAGAGCGATAGGAGAACTCAACTTTCTTGGAGCCCGGACTGACGAGGTCCATACAACAGAGCGGAAACTTCAAGTCGACGACGCTGTCGTTCAATACAGTGAGTATCGTGCCGGTTTGCAGGTGGGTTATTCCGGTTTGAACCCGTTTAAAATCATCGCAGGCGCAGGCTGTACAATCGAAAGGAATTTCGATTTCTTCCGCATTAATCAGTCGAAGAAGACCGATCCCGCGCCGTATATCAGGATTGCGGCCGAAGCGAAATTCTAGGGAAACATTTCGCCCAGTTTTCTCGCCACTCCCTGATCGCCGCGAACTTTTAGTCGGCCCGTCATATAGGCCCATGTCCCGCTAAGTTGGTCGTGGCAAATGGCGACCCAATCTTTGTCTTTTGCAATGAAGGTGACACTTGGGTGATCGATTTTGCCCTTGCCCATTTTGTATGTCCCGTTATTTACCTCGATCCACCATTCGCCGCCATTTGGTCCGCTCAAGTCCCATTGGTAACTAACGTGTACACCTTTTGCCTTTGCCGGTTGAAAACTCCCGCGCATGGCATCGAACACTCCCTGCGGCGTCGAATCTTCAGGACTGGCCGCTACCGCCGTCGCTGCACACACGCAAATGACCGCGGCAAGCCGGCCAATCCAAATAAAGAAGGATTGCTTTTGTTTCAATTGCCCGCGCATTTCGTCATTCGTTTATGATTCGTCCATCATCCTCCTGGCGGCCTCATTGTTCAATTCGCCTCAAAAGGAAAGAGGCGCCAAGGAATGTGATCACCGCCCCGGCGAAAAGAATAACCAGGTCTTTAAGGTAAAGGTCCAGACCTGCGCGGTACATGTTCACCAGTCGAAAAGCGCGGCAAAAATGTGTCAGCGGAAAAAGCTCGGAGATGTAACGAATGGCCTGAGGCAATTGTTCGAGCGGCGCGAATGCTCCCGATAAGACAAAGACCGGCAGCAGAAAGAAAACCGAAAACTGGATCGCCTGGGTTTGCGTGCGCGAGAACGCCGAAATAAGCAACCCCAGTCCAAGCGAACAAAGGAGGAAGAGAAGACAAACCAGCGCCAGTGCCGGCAGATCGTGAAACGATACTCCAAAATGCCAACCGCTCAGCAGCATGATAATGATGATCAGCACAATCGAGACGACGAGGTAGGGCAACATTTTCCCGATCACGATTTCACGGCGCCGCAATGCGGTTATCATCAACTGGTAGAGCGTTCCTGACTCGCGTTCTCGCGCGATCGTGCACGCCATCAGCGTGACTGTGAGCAGTTGCAAAATTAATCCGATAATTCCAGGAACAACATAATCGATCACACGCGAGTTCGGATTGTAGAGCCGTTTGCCTTCGACCGACCACATCTCCATCATGGAAACAAATCGTTTACGGATTTGCACCGGAAGTTGCTTGCCGAGGTCAAAAACCTCCTCGGGCAAGTTCTCGATCATGCGGTCGCGCTCTTTCATTTGAAAATCGCCCAGGCTCTGTCGAACGCTGCCTTCTACCGCATCTGCGGTGTTGATGTCCCCACCATCCAGGTAAAGCAACAGCTGCTTCGGATCGCCATTCTCGAGGCTCTCATTCCAGCCCTGCGGAATAACGAGCGTTGCCCGCACGTGGTAGGCAAGCAAATCCGATTCGTTTTGTATTTCAGGCGACCCAAAACGCCATCGGAACGTCTTATTCTTGGAGATGATATCGATGAACTCCTGCGAGCGCGGTGTGTTGTCCCGATTGATCAACATG
>DATDFM010000052.1:0-6918 GCA_036522635.1 Candidatus Udaeobacter sp.
CTCAAAGTGTGCTGGTTCCCCTGGTGACCAGGTAACTACGCTTCAACTGCTGATCCTTGGCGGCGTGCGCCGTCGCCATTCTTGGCGCGGTGGCGGGGCGGCGTAATGCGCCGGAGCAATCTCATGCGCGGTGCGGAAATGGACTTTGGCCACTTCGCGCAGCGCACCTGGCCCGTTGATCTCTACCAGCTTCGTTGCAGTCTGTTTTACGCCAGGTGACACGCCACGTTCCAACCGCATACCCAATTCCTTGCTTTTGCGCTCAAGCCAATTGATGAATCCCTCGCGCGCAATAATCGACGCGGCCGCCACGGCGATGTCGGATTCCGCCCGGGGTCGTTGTTCAAGGACCACCTTACGCCCATGCCTCATCAAAGATTCCTTGATTACCCGGGGGTCGGCGAACTGATCCGATAACGACCTTGGACAGCCTGGCTTTCGCGCCAACAAATTCTCGATCACCCGCGCATGACCCCATCCAAGAAGCCGGTTCAAGTTCTAAAACTTTTGGTATAGCTCATTGTACTTGGGCGGGCCGATCAAAACAGTCTCCACTAGACCTTGTGAAGTTTTCCGGATCGTGTCCGCTAGCCCGCGAATCCGCGCATCTGAGCTGATCCGCTTGCTGTCCACGATGCCGGCGTCGACAAGTTTGCGAGCGATCCCGCGATCAACGTAGACTCCCGATATCACCAAGGGCCCGAAGAAATCCCCCTTTCCGCTCTCGTCCACGCCGAAATGCGGCTCGAACATTTCCGGCGAATGCACTTCTTCGTATCCGAGTTTTGCTTCTCCGAGAATTTTCGGTTCCAGCTGGAACTGGACGAATTCTTCCACTCCTTTCCCTTGCGCCAGCACCTTTGGCCCTTTTTCATAAACGGCTACGCTAAGCTTGTTCTTCTGCGCAAAGAAAATTGTCCACTCCTTTGGAGTGAACTCGAACCCCGATTCCTCCAGCAACGTGCGAAGCATCCTCACTTGCTCGTGAGTCAGAGGATGGGTGTAAGAATTCATTTGGGAAAACGCCGAACGCTCAACGCTCAAAGCCCAATGCTCAACTCTGAATTCGATGTTGGACGTTGAGCGTTGGACGTTGGACGTTCGCTCCCAAACTGTGAGATCGCCAGAAAACCTTGCTGTTTTTCATCGCTCTCTTCTCCGCTGGTTCCGCGATCACGGACGGGATCTCCCCTGGCGCCGGACCCGAGATCCTTACGCAATCCTTGTATCGGAATTTATGCTTCAGCAAACGCAGGTGGCCACAGTCATCCCCTATTATTACAAATGGCTGCGCAGTTTTCCGGACTTTGCATCCTTGGCGCGGGCTTCGGAAAATGAGGTGCTTCGCGCCTGGCAGGGCCTCGGCTACTACGCTCGCGCGCGAAATCTCCGCGCCACAGCAAAAATGGTTACGGATAGACACGGCGGACAATTTCCGCGGGCAATCGACCAAATGCAGCGACTCCCGGGAATCGGCAAGTACACCGCGAAGGCGATTGCCAGCTTTGCCTTCGATCAATCTGTCCCGATCGTCGAAGCCAACACCGGCCGCGTTTTGGCGCGGCTTTTCAATCTGCGTGAATCAATCGATTCCGATCCGGGTCGGAAAATGCTTTGGCAATATTCAGCAAGTCTTCTCCCAAAATCCAAGGGCGCGACTTTTAACTCTGCTCTCCTCGATCTTGGCGCGCTTGTTTGCGTGGTCCGGAAGCCCAAGTGCCATGCATGCCCGGTTAGATCCTTTTGCCGCGCAAGAAATCCGGCTGCACTCCCTGTCAGGAGAGGCAGACTGCAGACAAAGCGGCTCACTGAAACGCACGCTCTTATCGTTAGGCGCGGCCGGATTCTGCTCGAACAATCCGGTCGCCGCTGGCGCGGCATGTGGATTTTGCCGCCACTTGAATTTGACTGCTTAAAGCAGTCAAACCTTGAAAGAAGGCTGGTTTATAAATCGGTGTTCCCGTTCACTCATCATCGAGTCACGCTTGCTGTGTATCATCGTTCAGCCCCAAAGCGGATAGCTCCCGGACAGCGATGGTTTAAATCAATTGAGCATGTCGCGATGCCTTCACCGCACCGGCGCGCGATTGACGCGCTGCTTGCCAGGAATTTCTCAGTGCAAAACCAGCAACACGGAAGTACCGGCAATCGTAGTTAGAATCGTAATGGGAATGCCAAATCGCGCATAATCCCAGAAGCCAATTTCGAGATGTTCCCGCGCGGATTCTACGACGATCATATTCGCAACTGAACCGACAATTGTAAGGTTGCCGGCGAATGTCGTCGCGAGGGCGAGCACTTTCCACATCAGCGCAGGATCAGCAAAATGTGAGATCCATTTTGCCGCCACGAGAACGAACGGCACGTTGGAGAAGATGTTCGAACCGGCCACGGAAAACCAGCTCAGATTCCACGCCTGCGCCGTCGCGTGCGCCCCGAACATCGGCTGAAGGTGGCGATAAATCGCATCGGGTAGGCCCGTGTCGCTCAGTCCTTCGACGACGACAAACAATGCCGCAAAAAAGACAAGTAAATGCCAATCAACAAGCTTGAGGACCTCATGCGTGTCGCGGCGCGCGAGAACCATCACCAGCGCAGCGCCCGCAAGCGCTGTCCATGCCAGATCTAATCCCGCAAAGAAACAGGCGAAGATCACAACGAACACAATGCAAACGAGCGTGAATAAAGCGCGGTCGAGCTTCGGAAGAGGGTGAGGTTCGCGGCTAACTACCACCCCATGCAGCACATTGCGGAAACCGAAACTCACAATCGCGAAATTGATCGCCAATCCAACCAGCGCCGCCGGCGCCAGCGATTGGGCGAATTCCGAAAACGAAATATGCGAAAAATGCCCGATGATCATGTTTTGCGGATTTCCTACCAGTGTCGCCACACTGCCGATGTTGGCGCTGCTCGCGAGTGCAATGAGAAATGGAAGCAGCGGAAGTTTACCGCGACGGATGACTGCAATCACTAAAGGCGTCAGCATCAAACAAATCGTATCGTTAACCAGCAGCGCGGATAGGATTCCCGACGTAAGCGTCAGATAAAGCAATAGTCGTTGCGGCGTACGTGAGAGCTTCAGAACAATGTCCGCCGCCCATTCAAAAAAGTGGGCCAGATAAAGATACGCCGAGATGAGCATCATCCCGAGTAACAAGACGAGTGTGTCGTAATTGACAGCACGATACGCCCTCTCCGGAGTCATTACGCCGGTTGAAACCATCAACACCGCTCCAAGCAAGGCAGCAGCTGGCCGGTTCAATGGAAGAATCTTCAGCTGTCGCCCACTGATCAGCACATATGTGACTCCAAAAATCACCGTCGCGACAACTTCCTTTTGCCAGTGATTCACGGGCGTCCATAACGGATGGCCTGCTGCTTTTCAATCATGTACCCTGTCGCGTTTTCTACTGAGCGTTGAACGTTTGCGTTTCTCTGCGATAAGCTTTGCACCGAGATATGCGAAGTATGACTGGATACGGTCGTGGTGAGACCGATCACGAAGGAACAAAATTTACTGTCGAGCTAAATTCGGTAAACCGGAAACAGAGCGATGTCGTGGTTAATCTGCCGCGCGATTTGGTTGAGCTCGAACCCCGCATTCGTCAGACAATCAACGAAAACATTTCGCGTGGTCGCACCAACGCGACGATCAGTCTTCATAGCGGCGCCAACGGCGCGCGGAAGCTCGCGCTCAATACGGAACTCGCCCGTTCGTATCATGAAGCGATGCAATCGTTGCAAGAGGAATTGAACGCGCCGGGCGAGATCACCATCGCCACGATCCTGCAAGCACCCGGAGTGATGCGGTTCCCGGAAGAAGCGCTGAATCCCGAAGATACATGGCCGCCCGTCGAAGGGGCTCTGCGCGCTGCTCTGGCAGATCTGATAAAAATGCGGGAACGCGAGGGCAAACACCTGGCCAAGGATTTGATTCACCGTCTCAAGGCAATTCGAAAAAAACTAAAGGAAGTTCGCGCACTGCATCCTGACGTGGTGAAGCGGTACCGCGCAGCTCTGCTCGACCGAATACAAAAAGCCGGGTTACCGTTGCCTAACGATGACGAACGGGTTTTGAAAGAGATCACGTTCTTTGCCGATCGTGCTGATGTATCGGAAGAGCTGACGCGCCTGGAGAGTCACCTTGCTCAATTTGCCCATCATTTGCGCAGCAAAGAGCCGGTTGGACGCACACTGGAATTCATCACCCAGGAGATTTTTCGCGAGCTCAACACACTTGGAGCGAAAGGGAATGACGCTGCAATCTCCCAACGGGTCATCGGCTGCAAGGCCGAACTGGAGAAAATTCGCGAGCAAGTTCAAAATCTTGAGTAAGCATTACATCCAACCTGTCATTCTGAGCGAAGCGAAGAATCTCAGATCATACCTTTGAAGAACTCATCAATTCTTTAATCAAAATGTGTCGCTCCGCTCAACATGACAGGGATGGTTCCTTCAACGCAGTGAAATTGCTCATGATTTAAAAGGCGTTCAGTTTCATTGAAATTCAAACGTCACGGAATCCTCTTCGTCATTTCCGCTCCATCCGGCGCGGGAAAGACCACCGTTGTTCAAGCCCTGAGGAAAACCGGAAACTTTTTCTATTCCGTCTCCTGTACGACGCGAGCGCCGCGGCCCGGGGAAGTTGAGGGAGAACATTACCGATTTCTTTCTGCTCCGGATTTTCGTTCGCGAATAGATATCGGTGATTTTTTGGAGCACGCGAAGGTGCACCAGGACTTTTACGGCACATTGCGCAAACCGGTACTGACGAACTTGCAAAACGGCGCGGATGTATTGATTGACATCGATACCCAAGGAGCCGCCACGATCCGCAATTGTGACGATCCGATTATTCGGCAGGCGTTAGCGGACATCTTCATCATGCCACCTGATATTGAAGAGTTGCGCCGGCGATTGATGAAACGTGGAACGGAAACGTCGCAGCAAATCGAGTCGCGTCTCGCCACCGCGTTGCGAGAAATGGAATTATGGCGGGATTACCGTTACACTATCGTCAGCGGTTCAGTCGAAGAAGATCTCGAGAATGTCCGCAACATAATGTCTGCTGAAACATTCTTGAGCAGGCGGCTGACGCTGAATTAATTCGATATGGCTGCAACGGACAAAAATTCCGGACGCAAGTTGGAAAGGCCCAGGCCTCGCAAGGTGGTAGACATTTCCGCTCGCAAGAAATCTGTCGTGCTCGGGGTCACGGGATCGATCGCCGCGTACAAATCTGCAGAGCTTGCGAGTTTGCTGGTGAAGCAAGGTCATGAAGTTTTTGTGGTGATGACCCACGATGCTGGCGAATTCATTTCACCCCTCACGCTGCAAACGCTTTCGAAAAACCCTGTCACCACCAGCTTCTTCGACGAAAAAGAAAGCTGGCGACCAGGCCATATTCAGCTTGCCGACCGCGCGAACCTGCTGCTGATCGCGCCAGCAACGGCGCACATAATCGCCGAACTTGCACACGGTCTCTCCGGCCACCCGCTCGCTGCCATCGCGCTCGCCACGCGAGCGCCGATTCTGATTGCGCCGGCGATGAACGGAAAAATGTGGGGGCATCCGGCGACCCAGCAGAATGTGGAAAAACTCAAAGCGCGCGGAGTAGAATTCATCGGACCGGAAGAAGGAATGCTCGCGTGCGGGTACGAAGGGCTCGGCCGGTTGTGGAAAGTGAACGAGATCGCGTTTCGCGCGGAATTTCTTCTGGCTCAGCACGACACACTGATCGCGTGACATTTCTCATCACTGCTGGCCCGACGCGCGAACCGATCGATCCAGTTCGTTACATTTCCAATCGTTCGTCCGGCAAAATGGGTTACGCCATCGCCGAAGCGGCGTTGGATTTCGGGCATGACGTGATTCTAATTTCCGGTCCGGTGAATCTCGCGCCGCCGCGCAAGGCCAGGTTCATTTCTGTTCTTACCAGTAACGAAATGTTCGAAGCGGCACAGGCGCACGCAGACGAATCCGATATTTGCGTGCTCTGCGCCGCGGTGGCTGATTACAAGCCAGCTCACGTCTCACCGACAAAAATTAAGAAAACCGGCGATGGAATTTCGATCGATCTAATTCCGACGCGGGACATTCTTCAATCGTTAGGCCGGCGACAGAACCGCAAATTTCTTCTGGCAGGCTTCGCGGCGGAAACAGATCATCTCGAAGCAAACGCCATTAAAAAATTGCGCGAGAAAAACTGCGATATCATCGTCGCAAACGATGCGCGCATCGCACTGGAGAGCGACGAAAATGAGTTGCTGATTCTCTTTCGTGATGGCGAAGCGAAAACGATTTTTCGCGCGCCAAAAAAAATTCTCGCGCGCGAGCTGGTGAAAATTTTTTTGCAAATCGTGACAAAATTTGTTTGACAAAAAAGATGTGATGATTACTGAACGCACATAAGTGAAGTCATTCCCAACTCTTCACAACGTTCCGCGCGTTGCGGATTGAAAGGGGGGAATTAGTCGATGGCAAAGAAAAAAGCAGCAAAGAAAAAAACAGCGAAGAAAAAAAGGCACTGAGCCTAACGCTGAATTAACGGCCCTGATTTTCTTCGGGGTCACAACCCTAACTTCAACCCGGGAGGAGAATTTATTTTCCTCCCGGTTTTTTTGTACGCGGTCTTCTGTAGCGGCATCCTCCGCACGACGACGTTGCGTGTTCGGGTTTTAATTGCCGTCGCAGAGCGCTGCTCCTGGAAACGGCTGTCGCGATTTCCATCGTGCACTTTGCATTGTTTGTGCGACGTAATCTCCTCGATGAAGGAATACCTCGATGCAGCGCAGAACGCCGCTCGCGCCGCCGGTATTTTATTGCGGGAAAATTTTCATCAGCGGCAGCACGTTAGAACGGCTGCGGCGCATGACATCAAATTAGAGATCGATGTACAGGCGCAGGAGTTGATTG
>DATDFM010000053.1:0-61988 GCA_036522635.1 Candidatus Udaeobacter sp.
AGAATACCACTCGGCATATAGTCCAAGCGGATATAGCTTCTGCTGCGCCCCTGGATATCGCCGTAGCCAAGGGTCAACTGTGGCTCGAGCGCGAAATAATAATCGGACGTCTTATTTGTGTTACTGAGATAAATGTTGTCGTCCCAAACACCCCGGACCGTGAACATCAATCCGTAGTGAAACCGGCGCGACTCGGATGACGGGACGCCGTCCCCGACCGCAATGTTCTTCGTGCTAAACCCACCGTACGGCCCTCCCGAGTTGGGCGCGCCAATCACACTTGTCTGTGCGGTTGTGTAGTCTCTTGCGGAAGACCACGGATCGGGAGTGGTCGGGAACGCCTCTTCCGAAGAAGGCAGCGGTGCAGACGAAGAGGGTAACGATTCCGTCGGCGCGGAGGGCAGCGAATCCGGCATTGGAGGCAGTGGTGCTGCTTCCGTTGACGGCGCGGGTTCACTCGAGGGAAGCGTCGGTTCCGTCCAAGCAGGCAAAGCCACCTCTTCGACCGACTCCTGTGCTTGCGCTATCAGAAGACTGGCGAAGAAGATTGCTGCTACGAGTGCCGACGTTCTGGCGGCAATCAATTGGGCCATTTCGGCAGTGGTGGCCGCTGCCGCGCGGGTTGAAAAGCGTGCGAAGCGGCGATTGTACAGGGCATAACCGGGGCGCATGGCCGCGAGACTAGAGGGTCGCTATATGGCCGTCAATCAAAAAATCTTGGTAAAAATGAGGAAATTTTTGGGCCGCTTTTGGCCTCTTGGAACACGCTATTGGCGGATTTGAAGACTGCACCACTCAATAGGAGAGATTTGCTTTCTAGTTGTTCGCATAAGACCTTTTACATCAGTCACGCAGGAACGCCTCCACAGATGGCAGAGCGCGAAAAAACCCTTACGATCAACGAAATTTATCACTCCGTTCAGGGCGAAAGCACCTGGGCTGGCGCGCCGTGCGTTTTTGTCCGCCTTACATTCTGCGATCTGCGGTGCAACTACTGCGACACCGAGCACGCTTTTTATGAGGGAAACAAATGCAGCTTGGGCGAAATTCTAAACGCCGTCGCGACATATCGATGTCCCTTGGTCGAGATTACAGGCGGAGAACCATTGTTGCAGAAGAACGTGTTGCCGCTGATGTCAATGTTGTGTGACTCGGGTTACACGGTATTGCTCGAGACCAGCGGTGCGCATGACATATCAAAGGTCGATTCGCGAGTGCACCGCATCATGGATTTAAAAACGCCCGGAAGCGGCGAAATGGACAAGAACCTTTGGTCAAACATTGAGCACCTTACCGGTCGCGATGAAGTCAAATTCGTGATGGGCTCGCGCGAAGATTACGAGTGGTCGCGGGATCAAGTACAGCGCTACGAACTGCCCTCGCGCTGCGGAGCCGTGCTCTTCTCCCCAATTTTCGGCCGAAGCGACCCGCGCGAAATCGTCGAATGGATTCTCGCAGACAAATTGAACGTCCGTTTTCAACTCCAGATGCACAAATTCATCTGGCGCCCCACACAGCGCGGCGTCTGATTATGCATGCGCGTTTGACGAAAGATTTCACATTTGAAGCAGCACAGACCTTGCCCAAAGCGCCGGAAGGCCACAAATGCCGGCGGATTCACGGACATAGTTTCAAAGTCGAAGTTTCAATCGAAGGCGAGGTCGATCCGGCCGTCGGTTGGGTCTATGATCACGCGCATATCAGCGCTGCTATGAAACCGCTGCTCAAAATCCTGGACCACAATTACATCAACGACGTTGAAGGATTGGAAAATCCGACCATCGAAAACATGGCAGAATGGTTCTGGGAAAAATTAGAACCTCTTTGTCCCGGCCTCTGCGAGATCGTGGTACACGAAACGCCCACGGCACGTTGCATCTATCGCGGCGGGTAAAGCGTAATAGCTAATCGCGCGGGACGTCGCCTATCCTACAACTCAATCGCGTACCGTTTCAGTTTGTTGTAGAGGGTCGGCCTCTGAATGCCGAGCAGTTCGGCTGCTTTTTTCTTGTTCCCACGGCACTCGGCGAGTGCCTGCAGAATTGCGTTCCGCTCCACGTCATCGAGTGTTTGCACCCCCTTGCGGGGCGTCCCGCCGAGTTCGGTTTGTTGTAATGCCGGAGGCAACTGTATTTCTGCCGGCAACTCTTTTACGCCGATTACATCCGACCGGGCTAGTACCACGGCGTATTCAATCGCGTTTTGCAGTTCGCGGACATTTCCCGGCCACGAATAATCGAGCAATTTCTGGAATGCGTCGGGAGAAACGTCCGGCTCTGGCTTGCCCAGTTGCTGCGAGAATTGCCTAACGAATTGGCTGATCAGAGGCGGAATGTCCTCTTTTCGTTTCCGGAGCGGCGGCACTTCAATCTGAAATGTGTTCAGCCGGTAGTACAAATCGGAGCGCAACCGATTCTCGGCCAGAGCCTCGGGAACGGACCGGTTAGTCGCAGCGACTGCGCGGAAATTTGCCTTCATGGTCTGCGTGCTGCCAAGCGGCCGATATTCGCGCTCTTGCAGCACCCGCAAAAAACGTGTCTGCAAATCAGCCGGCATGTCGGATATTTCGTCGAGGAACAGGGTGCCACCATCCGCCGCCGCGATCATTCCCGGGAAATCGTGAGTTGCTCCGGTGAACGCTCCTTTAACATAACCGAAAAGTTCTCCTTCGATCATTGTTTCCGGGAATGCAGCGCAATTGAGCTTCACCATTGATTGTCCAGAGCGCCGGCTGCGGGCGTGAATAGCATTGGCGATTACTTCCTTGCCGACGCCGCTCTCCCCCACGATGAGGACGTTGGCATCCGACGGGGCCATCGCCTCGATCAGTTCCTCAATTTCCTGCATCGGTTTGCTCTTAAAAACAGGCGCAGGCCGCGCTTCCGCGATCTCAAGCCGCTTCTCCAGTTGCTCAGTTTTCTCCCGTAGTTTTTCAGCCTCTCGAACCAGGAACTGTTTCTCCAACGCTTTCTCCACCAGGCTCAGAAGTTCCTCCGGAGCATAGGGCTTGCTGATAAAATGGTACGCGCCACGTTTGATCGACTCGATCGCGTTATGCAGCGAATCGTGCGCCGTCAGAATGATCACCTGCGCTTCGGGCAACTCGGTTTTGATGCGATCAAGCATTTCCAAGCCGTGACCATCTGGCAGTTGTAGATCCAGCAACACCAGCGATGGCGAACTTGACTTCAGCAACTTCAAACCCTGCGACGCTGTAGCCGCGGCATCCACCTCATAACCACGCCGCTTGAGCAACGCTTCTACCGTCATCAATACGGGTCTCTCGTCGTCGATGATCAGAACGCGGTGGTTCTCCGTTTTCATCAATGTTCGCTGCTTGTATTACGCACGTGCAATGGGCGGCAGTTGCTTAAACGGCGCGGATGCCATGAGGTTTAACCATGTTCGGAATGCCCGCTCGACACGGGAACTGCCACAGTTGAAACGAGCGTCGCGGTTTTGGGATCATATTGAGCCTGCAACTCTCCTCCGTGCGCTTCTAGGATCGCGCGGACGCGGTTCAGACCAAGACTATAATGCCTCTGTTTCATGTTGTGGAGTGGTTCCCGACCCCAGTTTTGGGTATCTGAACAGAAAACCGCCTTTGGTTCCTGGAGGGTGAAGAGAAAACGCCCATCCCTGATCCTGACCTTTGCCACCAGCGGGCCCTGGCCGCGATCGTGGCGGAAAGCGTTGGTAAAAAGCTCAACAAAGACTTCCTGGAAGAGCTGCGGATCAATATTCAGCGTGCAGTCCTCAAGTTGCACATCCCATGTAATCTCCTGGTTTTCTTTTGAAAAATTGCGTTCAATCTGCGTGCGCATGTCGGCCAAAAATTCACCAGCCGGATAACTAATCAGATTCGGTTCAATCTCCCCGACTGCTCTCGAAAGGCGTTGTAACGTCGCATTCAGGCCCGAGACGACTTCACGCAGCCGCTTAATCTCACTTGTGAGTTCCTGATCCTGCGTCAGTTCGCCGATATAAGCTGACTGCAGTTCGATCGCGTTCAAATCATTGCGCAAATCGTGACTGAGTTGCCGGACAAAACGAACCGTGTCAGGCCAAGCCACTGTCAAGGATTCCATCGAAAGTTTCGGAGAATTGCCCGCCATGATTGTACAATTATTTGGTTCGTCCAATCGAAAATCGTTCATCCGCGGCTTCATCAGCCGAAGAGACTTTGACCTTTTTATCATTGCTGGCGAGATGCCGTAACGAGTGAAAAACATCCTCAGGATCGGCATCGATTGACCGGGCGATTTCTTCGGCAGTTTTAGCTTGCTCTGAAAGCGCCGCGCGCACTTGCTTTTGGACTTGCAACAGTTTCGTCGCCGCTTTCTTGCCCGCTTCAACACCGGGCTGATCGTAAGCATTGATGTTGACCAGCGAGCCGTAAAAGCCAACCGCCCGTTCATAGAGGGCGATCAGTGCTCCAACGTAAAACGCATTCACTTCGGGAATGCTCATGGTAATCGATTCCCGTCCCTTATCGTACAACGCGCTGCGCGTTCCGCGCAGAAATCCCTGAAGGTAATCACCACTGGTAAAGCCATCCTCGACTTCAAACCGCGCGCCGCGCCGATCGTTTCGTACTTCTACAAAGGTCACAAAAAAATTCAGGACGCCGTCGCGCAGTTGTTGCACGTATGAATGCTGGTCGGTCGAGCCTTTATTGCCGTACACGGCTATCCCTTGATGCACAGTTTCGCCTGCCAGATTTTTTTCCTTGCCTAACGACTCCATCACCAGTTGTTGAAGATATTTGGTAAACAGGGCGAGGCGATCTTTATATGGCAAAACGACCATGTCTTTCTCACCTTTTCCGTTGCCGACGTAATACCACATAAGTGCGAGAAGCATGGCGGCATTTTGCCCGACCTCGGGTACGCGGGTGCACTCGTCCATGGCCGCGGCCCCTGCGAGGAATGCGTCAATATCAAAACCTTGGAGCGCCATCGGTAGCAACCCGACCGCGCTCATAACAGACGTACGTCCACCAATCCAATCAGGCATCGGAAACCGGGCCAGCCAACCATTCGCTTCGGCATGCTTATCCAACTCGCTTCCAACCCCGGTCACGGCCACGGCGTGCCTGGCAAACCGAAGACCTTTCGCAGCAAACTTCGCTTCCGCCTCGAGCATTCCATTCCGCGTTTCCTTTGTGCCGCCGGATTTTGAGACGACGATAACGAGCGTTTGTGGGAGCCCCTCGCCTATTCTGTCAAACACACGATCGAACCCTTCGGGATCGGTGTTGTCGAAGAAAAAGATGTCCATTGGATCTTCTGGTGAGCCGAGCGCGGCTGACACAAATTGCGGCCCTAACGCCGAGCCGCCGATCCCAATGTGCAACAGGTGCTTGAATGGCTTTCCGTTCTCCGCGGCGACTTTTCCACTATGAACATCTTGCGCAAATGCTTTGATGCGTTGGATGGTGTCTTCGATTTCGGAACGAATTTCCGGCGTCGGCGACAGCGCAGGGCTCCTCAACCAGTAATGGCCAACCATCCGGTTTTCCGTGGGATTGGCGATTGCGCCAGCCTCCAGCGCTCGCATCGCCGCAAACGCACGTTCGATTTGTGGCCGCATTTTTTCGAAGAAGTCGTCTGGAAACTTCATCCGGCTGATGTCTAGAGAAAAACCGAGCTGACGATATTCCAGGAAATATTGTTGAAATCGCTGCCAGAGTGATGACGAAGGCATGGAATAGCGAAATGAAATTCGATTGCGGCGTCAAGTCGCGACAATAACTTCGTCTCTCATCATGTCTGCCCCCACGAGCAAACGAATGCCGCATGTATTTGCGTGCGTCATCGCGCTGGGGCTCGCCGCGATTATTTTATTCATTGCGCACAGGGCCCTGATTCATGTCGAGCACGCCACCATCGCATCTACGGCTCCCGAGATTTTTGCCCTCAAAAATCAGGGCCTTGTGTTCCAGCGTGCGGCTGCGCATTCCCCGAACGTATTGCCCATTTACGGCAGTTCGGAATTGTTAAGACCCCAGGCACCGGAGCGGGGCAACATCTTCTTTCGCACGGCGCCAACAGGTTTCCAACTTTCGCCCGTTGGCGGCGGCGGCGCGAACCCGCTGATCATGTTGCAAAAAGTCGGCGCACTCGGCTCGGCTTTGCATGGCAAACGGCTGGCATTCTCTCTTTCGCCGGGCTGGTTTTGCACGGGAAAGCCCGGGACTCAGGGGTACAAAGGGAATTTTTCGGCCATGGCTGCGACCGAGATGGCGTTTGGCAACGCACTCGATTTTGGACTAAAGCGCGAAATCGCTACGCGCATGCTCCAGTTTCCCGAAACTCTGCAACAGAGACCGTTCCTTGAATTTACACTGAGGCGCCTCGCCTCCGGACAGTTTTTTGATCGAGTGATGTTCTGCGCGCTGTGGCCGGCGGGAAAAATTCAGAGCGCCTTGTACGAATTGGAAGATCATTGGGCAGCGGTGCATCACATCCGCCGGAACACGAAGCCGCCACCGCGGCTGCAGGAAGAAAAGATCGATTGGTCAGAACTCATTGAAAAAGCGAACAAAGCCAAGCCCGCAGATGCTGCGATGATGCAACTGCCGTCCCGTTTTGACAGAAAAATTACCAGCGGGTCACGTGACGTTGGGTTCCTGACAGGTGTCAAGACTTCAACGGCATGGATCGATCTGGATTTGCTCCTGCGCTGCCTGGCAAGTGTTCACGCGCGGCCACTCATCCTCAGCATGCCATTAGGCGGCCATTTCTACGATCAGGCAGGCGTCTCGCGCTCGGCGCGGGATGAATTTTACAGGAAGCTTCCTGCGCTGGTGGAGCAATACCATTTTTCAGTGATTGAATTCCAGGATCACGACGAGGATCCGACTTTTCTGATCCGACAGCAGCCTCACCTTACAGCAAAAGGCTGGGCATATTACGACCGCGCCCTTGACGATTTCTTTCACGGGCGTTTGCCACGACGCTAAGAATTGATCACCTTTGCATTGCTCAAAGCATCACGACACGGTGTGCCTCCATGATAGCTGCGGAATTCGCGGACAAGGTTTTACAACTGCTGGCCTCGGTGGGCGAGACCGATGAGGTACTCACCAACCTCGATCTGCCTCTCTACGATTATCAGGTGCTCGACTCGCTGAGAACCGTTCAGCTGATGCTGCTGGTTGAAGAGGAATTCGGATTAAAAATGTCGCCGGCGGAATTTGAACGCGAACGCTGGCGCACACCGCGAGCTGTGATCGCAGATCTCGAACTGCGAATGCGCATGTGAACTGGCTCGAGCGACATCCCACGCTTCATCGCGCGCTGCTGGTTATCTACTATTTGGTCGTCATTCTAGCCTTAATCGCGATGTATGGCCGAGGCGATTTCCACACGCCGCCCTTTGTGTATCAGGGTTTCTAGTGAATCTGATTCAACGAATCGATCACTGGGCCGCAGCGGCACCGGAGGCAATTGCACACCTCAGCGGCGATAGAACTCTGACCTACAGCGAACTGCGTCGCACCTCGGACCGAATTTCATCGTACCTGGCACAGCGCTTCGGCGACGACCGCAGACCGATTGCAGTGCTTGGCCATCGTGAGCCCGAAATGCTGATCGCATTTCTTGGCGCAGTGAAATCCGGCCGCCCCTACGTGCCAATAGACACTGCCTTACCGCAGACGCGAATAGAGCAAATCGTAGAAAGTTCGCGCGCAGCATTGGTTTTAACTCCTGATCAGATCCGACGATTCTCCACAAATGAACAGCGCGGCCCCACAATGGCTGTCGAGAAGAACGACCCGTTTTACATCCTGTTCACCAGCGGCAGCACGGGCGAACCCAAGGGCGTGATCATCACGCTCGGCTGCCTCGAACATTTCATTGGCTGGATGTGGTCTGAGCAGCAGTTCAGCAAATGCGCCGAAGTATTTTTGAATCAGGCGCCGTTCTCATTCGACCTGTCGGTAATGGATCTGTATTGCAGTCTCACCACAGGTGGCATGCTCTTCAGTATCAGTCGCGAATTGATCGAAAATCCAAAAAAGCTTTACAGCGCACTGGCCAATTCCGGGGTCACCACATGGGTGTCCACACCGTCGTTTGCACAGATGTGTCTCGTCGAAGACAAGTTTGCCGAGGCGATGCTGCCACATCTGCGACGCTTTCTATTTTGCGGTGAAACATTGGCACCGCAAACCGCAGCTCAACTGCTCGCGCGCTTTCCACAAGCGCAAGTTTGGAACATGTATGGTCCTACCGAGGCAACTGTAGCCACTACCTCTATTCAGATTGACGGAGCGATCCTGGAAAAATATTCCTCGCTGCCAGTGGGTCGCGTGATGCCTGATACAAAAATCCTCATCATCGATGAGAACGGCGGTGAGTTATCAGCAAACGAGCGCGGCCAAATTGTGATCGCTGGTCCGAACGTAAGTCCCGGTTACGTTGGACGCCCTGATCTCACAGCCCGAGCTTTTTTTAATTATTCCGGCCAACGCGCGTACAGAACAGGCGACCTGGGCTGCTTCCGTGACGCTCTACTCTTCTTCGACGGCCGCATTGATGAACAAATCAAGCTCAGCGGATACCGCATCGAACTCGGCGACGTTGAAGCAAATCTGCGTGCGTTGTCGACTGTACGCGATGCGGCCGTAATTCCTGTGAAGAAGAGCGGCATCGCTCAATCACTAACCGCGTTCGTAAGTTTGGTGGCGCGAAACGAGGAATCCGACTTCAAGTTAGCACACACTCTGCGGACCCAACTCGGTGAGCGGCTGCCAGCATATATGTTGCCGCGCAAATTTGTTTTTCTCGACGCCTTTCCGATGACCGCCAACGGCAAGGTGGACCGAAGCGCGCTTGCCAAGTCGCTGTGATTCCTTACGCGGATTTCACCTACTTCGTGCTGCTGCTTTACGTGGCAGTGCCGACAATTATTCTTGGTTTGTTCGGTCGCGCCGGCTGGCGCTGGGCTCTCCTGATCACCACGATCATGCTCGTCGTGCAGTATCAGGACGCCCTGCATTTGCGAAAACATTTTCAAGTGAGCGAGATCTGGCTCGTTCTTGCGTTCGCCTTGTGGCAATGGCTAGTGGTACGCGCGTTCTCAGCCGCAGGCGCCCGTGCGGGGTGGCTGTTCTACTGCGCAATCGGGCTCAGCGTGCTTCCGCTGGCACTGACGAAAGTGATTCCGCTCGTCGCACCGCAAACGCAGTTTGGATTTCTGGGAATTTCTTACGTCACATTTCGCGCACTCGACATCGTGTTTTGCCTGCGGGACGGCGTAATCACCAGGCCGGGTGCAATCGATCTTTTCATGTTTCTGTTTTTCTTTCCCACCATTTCCGCCGGCCCGATTGACCGTTATCGCCGGTTCGCTTCGGACTGGAGAAAGACGCGAACACGCGCTGAATTTCTGGCGGATGCGAATTCCGCTGTGCATCACTTTTTTCGCGGCTTGCTCTACAAGTTCATTGTCGCGGCGCTAATCGAACAACACTGGCTTAATCCAGCAGCGCACAGCGGGAGCTTAAGTGCGCTGGTCAGCTACATGTATGCCTACACTTTTTATTTGTTCTTCGACTTCGCAGGCTACAGCGCGTTTGCCATCAGCATTAGTTATCTATTTGGTATTCACACTCCGGAGAACTTTAACCAGCCCTTCCTGGCACGAAATATTCGTGATTTCTGGAATCGCTGGCATATCACCCTTTCGTTCTGGTTTCGCGATCACGTTTACATGCGCTTCCTTCTTGCCGCTGGCCGCGGCAGATGGTTCAAGAGCATGCATACCGCCGCCATTCTCGGGTACTTTCTGGCTTTTGGGTTAATGGGCCTGTGGCATGGCATTGAGCCACACTACATCGTGTACGGTCTTTACCAGGCGACGCTGCTCTCCACATTTCACATTTTCTCCAGTTGGAAAAAGCACTGGCGCGGAGGCCGGCTCTGGAACGCACTCGCCCTCTTCATCACCTTCAATGCAGTTTGCTTCGGAATGCTAATTTTCTCCGGACGCATCGGGGCTCCGCCGATCCCACAACCGCCGCCCCGGAAAGCATCGACGTCTACTCATTCGGATTTATAGGAAAATGCTTGTTCTTGAGACGCTCGGGCACGGCTTTGGTTTGTTCCGCTTCGATCTGTTCCGTGGCGGCATTTAGCGACTCGTATGCTTCGCGGTTCTTGGCCGCGCGACACATGTAGGCGGTCGCGTGGGCGAGAGGGATTCGCGCCTCCGGCATCCCGACGAATTCTACTGCCTGTTGGGTTGCGATCGCGAGCGGCAACGCTTCAGGATCCGCAAGACCAACGTCTTCGCTGGCAAAAATCACGATCCGCCGTGCGATGAACCGAAAATCCTCCCCGGCATGAAGCATTTTCGCCAGCCAATACATCGCGCCCTTTTCATCCGAAGCGCGCATGGTCTTGATGAAGGCACTGATGGTGTCGTAATGAGCATCCCCGGCGCGATCGTAAACCACCGCCTTCTGCTGAATGCTTTCCTCAGCGACTGCCAGTGTGAAGTGGATTACCGCTTGCTGTAGCGGCGCTGTCTCAGCGTCGATTGTTTTGTGACGGCGGTCGGAGACCGCCGCTACAGCAGGCGGCGTGGTTAGCACTCCAATCTCGAGTGCATTTAGACATTTGCGCGCGTCGCCATCGCTGAGCTTCGCCAGATGTCGCCGTGCATCGCTGTCCATCTTCACGTTGTAATTTCCAAGGCCGCGCTCTTTGTCAGCCAACGCGCGATCGATTAATTGCTCCAGTTGTTCGACGCTGAGCGGTTCGAGTCGGAACACCTGCGAACGTGATACAAGCGCACTGTTTACGTAAAAGAATGGGTTGTACGTGGTCGCACCGATAAGGCGCAGATTTCCAGCTTCGACATCTGGCAGAAGGATGTCCTGTTGAGCTTTGTTAAAATGGTGGATCTCATCGACAAACAAGATCGTCTTATGACTTGATGTGCGAAGCCTGTTCGTGGCCGCCGCGAGCACCCGGCGCATTTCGGCCACATTGCTTTCGACACCGCTGATCCGGACAAATTTGGCGTGCGTCATCTCGGCGATGATGCGCGCCAGAGTCGTCTTTCCGCTGCCGGGTGGTCCGTAGAAAATCACCGAGGGCAGACGATCAGCTTCAATTGCGCGGCGCAAAAGTTTCCCCGGCGCAAGGATGTGTTCCTGCCCAGCGAATTCTTCGAGCGAGCGCGGCCGCATCCGCGTGGCGAGCGGCGCTGCTCTGTTTGCAGTTTCCGTCTCCTGCGCTTCTTCGAATAGATCCTGCACGAAGGAGAATACGCTCCGTGGAAGAATCGTGCATCTTCTTGTAGTCACGGCCTTGCGGGCGGTTGCCATCGACGTGCCCCAGGCGCGTGGCTACAACTTCGCGGATCGTATCACCACGATTGCAGCTTGCCGTCCCGACCCATAATAAGCGAAAACTGCGAGCAGATGAAGCTGCTCAGTGCGCCGCGTCAGCCATTTGTTGGGCTGACCTTGATGGCTGCGGCGGGAATCGTGGCGGCGGAAATCATTCCATTGCGACATGGCTCATTGATTTTAGCAGCAACCATTCTCGCAATCTGCATTCTTGCAGCGCTCTACCGGCCAAATTTCGCGGCGACCTATCTCATCGTCGCGGCTGAGTTTTTTTTGCTGCACAAATTCGCCATAACGAACACCGCGGGCCAGCAACTCGTGGAGAAGCTTGGCGCGCAGCCGCGCGTTGTCACAGCAGTCGGACATGTCATCACTGAGCCGAAGATTGCGCCCAAAGGATTCGCAACATTTTTGCTCAAGCTAAGCTCAATTGAATTCGAAGGCAGAAACGAACCCACGCAGGCAATTTGGCAGATCCGTTGGAAAGGTACACCGGCTTTCGGCGATGAACTGAAACTTTTTGGAACCGCCGAGCCGATCGCACCGCCACGAAATCCCGGCGAATTCGACATGCGCGCTTACCTGGCACGCCATGATGTGCGTCGAATGCTATTCGCGCGCTACCCGGAGGACGGCACGGTGATCCGCCACGCCGGCGGCAATGCAATCTTGCGCGTCGCACAAGCATCGCGCACATGGATGCAGAACGCGTTGTGCCGCGGCCTGGACGATTCGCCCGAAGTGAAAAGTTTCATTAGTGGAATCGTGCTTGGGATCCGGCACGACACGCCGGAAGACATCGAGGAACCTTTTCAGCAAACCGGAACCATTCACCTTTTCGCAGTCGCTGGATTGCATGTGGGAATTGTGGCCGCGCTTTTGTGGGTGCTGGCTGCGATCGCGCGGCTGCCACGCCGGCGCGCAGCAGCGTTTATCATTCCGTCGCTCTTTTTCTATGCGACTGTAACGGGACTACACGTCCCTGCGTTACGCGCCGCTGTGATGGCTTCTATCCTCGTCGGCAGTTACTTCTTCGAACGACGAGCATTCCTGCCAAACAGCCTCGCGGCAGCGGCGTTCTTTATCCTCTGCTGGAACACCAACGAGCTGTTTTCCACCGGCTTCCAGCTTTCGTTTTCAGTGGTTGGCGCAATTGTGCTCTTCGCCGACCCATTATTCAGACTTTTCCAGCGGCGTGCGGCCCCGGATCCTTTTCTGCCGCAAAGTCTGCGCAGCGGCCCACGTCGATGGATGCATTCCAGCTATGAATGGCTTTGCCGTGGCGTGTCTGTGTCACTTGCGGCATGGATCGGCTCACTGCCCTTCATTGTTTGGTACTTTCATCTGATCACACCGATTTCTTTGCTGGCGAATCTTGCCGTTGTTCCGATCGCATTCTTTGTTCTCGCCATTGCTCTTTTATCGCTTGCGACTACACCGCTGTTGCCGTGGGTCGCTCTCGTTTTCAATAATGCCAACTGGACGCTGGCCACACTGGTCATCGGCATTGTTCATTTGTTCGCGCAAATTCCCGGCGGCCACTTTTATGTCGGCGAACCTGACTGGACCCGTCGGATTTCCACAAAGATAACAGTGTTGGACCTCGGCGCGGGCGCGGCCGTTCACGTCCGAGCAAACGGCGAAGATTGGTTGGTCGATTGCGGGAGCGAACGCACTTACCAGCGCATCGTGCGCGAGTATTTACACTGGGCGGGTGTAAACCGGCTCAAAGGTGTGGTCCTTACCCATGGTGACGCTCAGCACATCGGTGGCTTCCTTGGATTATTGCACGATTTCCCAACAGTCCATGTGATTGATAATCCGGCGCCGGATCGTTCTCTCATCCATCGACGCATGACCCGGATAGTCTCAGGACTGGAGAGACGCGGAGTTAAACCTGAGAATTTGGCCGCAGGAGAGAACTTTTACTTGTGCCGCGACGCTGTTGCGCATGTCTTGTTTCCGGCGCGCGGCTTTGCAGGAGCGACTGCGGACGATCAAGCGCTGGTTATCCGAGCAGCCATCGCGCGGAGCACATTCGTTTTGTTTATGTCCGACAATGGCGTTGAAACAGAGCGTGCCTTGTTGAGCACTGGTGCTGATCTGCGGAGCGACATCCTTCTGAAGGGTCAACATCACTCTGGAATCTCCGGCTCTTCTCCTTTTCTCGACGCCGTCCGGCCACGCTTGATCATCGCGACCTCAAGTGAGTTCCCACAGTACGAACGCCTTAATGAACAGTGGACCGAGCAACTCCAGGCTCGAGGCATCAAATTGTTTCGGCAGGACGAAACCGGCGCGGTACAATTGAACTTCTCAGGCGACGAATGGACCGCGCGCGCTTATGTAACCGGCGAAGTCTTTCGAAGCGTCAGCCGATAAATCGGTGCCCCCTGGTCGCGAAATTTTCTCTCGAACTTTGTCATCGGAAAAAGAGATTCATCCGGCGACTGCCGCACAACTTCAAATTGCAGGTGAGCGCGGCTAAACCGTTCGATTTGATGAAAATAATCGGTCTGATCAGTTGCGATTCGCAGGAGACCGTGTTGCTCCAGCGCGATCGCGATCGCACTCAAAAAGTCGCCTGTAAAAATCCGTCGGAACCGATGCCGCCGCTTAGGCCATGGGTCGGGAAACAAAAGATAAAAGGCTTGAACTGAACATTCCGGCAGTAAATAGCGCACCGCGGATAGCGTATCCGCGCGCAGGACCCGCAAATTTTCGATCTTTTCGGCCTTCCGGCGAACTTTCTCCACACGCTTGGTCAACCGCTCGACCCCGAGAAAATTTTTTTTCGGGAACTGTTGCGCCATATCGCAGAGAAAAGATCCGTCGCCGCACCCAAGATCGACCTGCAGCGGTGCCTTGCGTCCAAAAAGTTGTACAAGATCGAGACGCGCGACGGCCTGTGTTTCCGGCAGTACTTCGATCACAGGAGAAAATGTCGGCATCTGGCCCAAGCTCAACCTTCAATGTGCGCGCCAATGCTCAGATGTTTTCAAATCGATGTGGTAAATCGGCGCCTCTCCCTTACAAAGGGAGAGGCTACCCCGGGCGACGCGCTCACGCCTGGCGGTTGCCGCGGACCCAACACGCGCACGCCAGGGAAACATCTTGAACAGGGTCGTGTCCAGAGCGACATGAAGAAACAACATGAATCGGATTTTTCTTTTCGGTCTCGCCTGCGTGGCGCTTGTGGCAGTGAGTGATGGGCAGAGTCCCGGTCCGGCTAGTAAGAGAACCGCGGTTTTCGCCGGTGGATGTTTTTGGTGCATCCAACCTGCATTCGATAAGGCACCGGGCGTGATCAAGACTGTGGTGGGCTATTGCGGTGGAACCGAGCCCAACCCGACTTATAACCTCGTGACGTCCGAAAAAACAAAGTACCGCGAATCAATCGAAGTCACCTACGATCCGGCAAAGATTTCTTACGAGCAGCTTCTCGACATCTATTGGCGACAAATCGATCCCACCCAGGCTGATGGCCAGTTCACTGATATCGGACCGAGTTATCGCGCCGCCATTTTTTATGGCAACCCCGAGGAAAAGAAAATCGCCGAGGCTTCAAAAGAGAAACTCACGCGTTCCGCAAAATTCAAAAAACCAATCGTGACCGAAGTTTTGCCCGCGATGAAGTTTTGGCCAGCCGAAGAGTATCACCAGAAATATTACCAGCAGAACCCGGATCATTTCGAAGCTTTCGAAGAAGGCTCCGGCCGCGTGTCATTCAAGAAAGACAAGTGGGGCGGCCAACAATAACCGAGATTTGGTTATTTCGTCCTACCTAACACTGTCATGTTGAGCGAAGCGAAACATCTCTGGATATTTCGGTTTATGAACCGCTCCAAATTCGATCCGGGATTCCTCGCTTCGTTCAGAATGACATTACGTGATGATTTTAGATATTTCACAGCATGATTGGAACATTGGATCCCAAAATTCCGCCGGGCCCTCTGGATCAAAAATGGCGAAATCATCAAGACCATTCACGATTGGTCAGCCCGAATAACCGGCGAAAACTTGAGATCATAGTGGTCGGCAGCGGCCTCGCCGGCGGATCGGCTGCAGCGACTCTCGGTGAACTTGGATACCGGGTGAAATGTTTCTGTTTTCAGGATTCGCCGAGACGCGCTCACTCCATTGCAGCGCAAGGGGGTATCAATGCAGCGAAGAATTACCAGAACGATGGCGACAGCGTTTATCGCTTGTTTTACGACACGATCAAAGGCGGCGATTTCCGTTCTCGCGAAGCGAATGTTTATCGGCTTGCACAAATCGCCAACAACATCATCGATCAATGCGTCGCCCAGGGTGTGCCATTCGCACGCGAATACAGCGGCTACCTGGCCAATCGTTCATTCGGTGGCGCACAGGTCTCGCGGACCTTTTACGCGCGCGGCCAGACGGGCCAGCAACTCTTGTTAGGATGTTACCAGGCGCTGTGTCGGCAAGTCACTTCTGGTACGGTGCATATGCTTCCGTACACAGAGATGCTCGATTTGGTGATCGTTAATGGGCAGGCCAAGGGGATCGTCACTCGGAATTTGCGCTCGGGGAAAATGGAGAGGCACGCAGCGGATGCAGTCGTGCTCGCCAGTGGAGGATACGGAAACGTGTTCTATCTGTCGACAAACGCCCGCGGAAGCAACGTCACGGCGACCTATCGCGCTTACAAAAGAGGCGCGCTTTTTGCGAATCCCTCCTTCACCCAGATTCATCCCACCTGCATTCCTGTCAGCGGCGACTATCAATCGAAACTCACGCTGATGTCGGAGTCGCTGCGCAACGACGGCCGCGTGTGGGTTCCGAAACGCAAGGAGGATCGCTTTAAGCCGCCGAATGAAATTCCGGAAGCCGACCGCGATTATTATCTTGAGCGAAAATATCCCAGCTTCGGCAACCTTTCGCCGCGCGATATTTCATCGCGCGCCGCCAAGGAAGTTTGTGACGAAGGCCGTGGTGTCGGTCCGGGTGGACGTGGCGTTTATCTCGATTTTGCCGACGCGATCAAACGACTCGGCGTAGAAACGATTCGCGAGCGTTACGGGAACTTGTTCCATGTGTATCAAAAAATTACCGGAGAGGACGCCTACAAAGTCCCGATGCGAATTTATCCGGCCGTGCATTACACAATGGGCGGTCTTTGGGTCGATTACAATTTGATGAGCAATGTGCCCGGCTTGTTCGTGATTGGTGAAGCCAATTTTTCCGATCACGGCGCAAACCGGCTTGGAGCCAGCGCGCTGATGCAAGGACTCGCCGACGGCTATTTTGTTATGCCAAACACGTTGCCAAATTACCTCGCAGGGCAAATGGGAAAACGACCTTCGCCCGAATCTTCCGAGTTTGAACAAGCAGAGCAGAGTGTTCGCGCCAGAATCGAAAAATTGCTGAGCGTCAACGGCACGCGCTCAGCCGATTCGTTCCATCGTGAGCTCGGCCTTCTTCTCTGGGATAAATGCGGCATGTCGCGTAATGAACAGGGATTGTGTGAAGCAATCCGAAGAATCCCGGAATTGCGCGCCGAATTTTGGCGCGACGTGCGCGTGCCAGGAGACGAAGAGGATTACAATCAAGCATTGGAAAGGGCTGGGCGCGTTGCGGATTTCCTCGAATTTGCCGAGCTAATGTGCATTGACGCGCTGGAGCGCGACGAATCTGCTGGAGCGCATTTTCGCGAAGAACATCAAACGCCCGACGGCGAAGCCGTCCGCGACGACGAAAACCATGCGGCCGTATTCGCATGGCAATTTCAAGGCGACGATCAGCCTCCGAAACTCCATCGCGAACAGTTGCATTTCGAAACGGTGCATCTGGCGCAAAGGAGCTATAAATGAAAACCCTTCTGTCATTCCGAGCGAAGTCGAGGCTGCAACGCAGCGGACGAAGTCCGCAAGGCCAGGCTTTCAATCCCGGTGCGAAACACTCGGTAAATCCGCGGCATCCTTCGACTCCGCTGCGCTCGGCTCAGGATGACATAGTGCCATGAACTTTAAGCTAAAAATCTGGAGACAACGCGACGCGAAGTCCCCGGGTAAACTCGTCAATTATGACGTCCACGACATTTCGCCTGACACGTCGTTTCTCGAGATGCTCGATATTCTGAATGAAAATTTGATTCGCGCCAACGGGGAGCCCGTCGCATTCGACTCTGATTGCCGGGAAGGGATTTGCGGCACCTGCTCGCTCACGGTCAACGGTGAAGCACACGGTCCGGATCATCCGGGCGCTGTGTGCGAGCTTTACATGCGAAAATTTCACGACGGCGAAACGATTACGATCGAACCGTTTCGCGTTGGCTCATTTCCCATGGTTAAAGATTTGGTGGTCGACCGCAGTGCGCTGGACCGGATCGTGCAAGCAGGCGGATTCATTTCGGCACGCGCAGGCTCCGCGCCGGAAGCGAATTCAATTCTCGTTGCCAAGCACGATGCCGATTTAGCCATGGAAGCTGCGGCATGCATTGGCTGCGGCGCATGCGCAGCAGCCTGCCCGAACGGGTCTGCGATGCTTTTTGCGGCTGCGAAAGTTTCTCACTTATCGTTCCTGCCGCAGGGTGCTCCAGAACGCGAGCGACGCGTGCTGAAGATGGTGCAGGTAATGGACGACCAGGGATTTGGTAATTGCACCAACACTTACGAGTGCGAAGCCGTATGTCCGGCCAAGATTAGCGCCAGTTTCATCGCCAAACTCAACCGCGAATACGCTCGCGCACAATTCCGACGGCGACTCGGCGAGTAACCTCGCCGGTCTTCACATAATCCGGGGAGCGCACGCATGTTGCGTGCTGGTTTCGGCATTCTGCCGAAACAATCTTTTCAAAAGTTCGCGGATGCAGATTGCATTGGGCAGCAGGCAACATGCGTGCGCTCCCCGGAATCTCGCTATCGCGTGTTGCACACGCACGTCCACAGTTCCGGATCCAGCTCAGTTTTTGCGCGCGTCACTACCCGATCCAGATCTCGATGGTCGCGAATCACAGCGAAGAGCGTGGAACCCGACCCTGACATCAACGCGGCGCCAACTTCTGGTTGCTTGAGCAGCCACATTTTGATTTCTGCCAGAAAAACAAATTTCTCAAAAACCGGACGCTCCAAATCGTTCACTAACGTTCGGCTGTCGAACGCTTGAGGCGCATAGGAAACGCCTGGAATTTCGCGTGAGTCTCGCCACCGGGAGTACGCCCACGGCGTTGGAACGCCGAATGCAGGCTTCACCAACAACAGCGATAACGGTTCGCGCAATTTGGTCGGACTAACAAGTTCGCCGCGCCCTTTGCACACCGCAGCGGATTGAAAAATGAAAAATGGAACGTCCGATCCGATCGCCTCGGCCATTTTCGCCAACGCTTCACGGGACAAATTCTTCCCGAACAGTTCGTTCAGCGCCAACAAAGTGGAAGCAGCATCGCTGCTTCCGCCACCCAAGCCAGCGCCGTGTGGGATGGTTTTCTTGAGCTCGATGGAAAGACCGCTGGTGATCCTCGCTTCTTTGAAAAACAGGTTCGCTGCGCGCATCACAATATTTGCTTCGCCTTTCGGCACCGACGGATCATCGCACCGAAACGTGATCGTCTGTTTCCCTGAACGCTTTTCGATCGTAATCTCGTCACAAAGCGAAATTGGCGCGATGAACGTCTCGATTTCGTGAAAGCCATCGCCGCGACGACCGAGGACTCGCAGGGAAAGATTGATCTTCGCAGGTGCCAGCACTTGCATATATCGTCATGTCGAGCGTAGTCGAGACATCCTGTGTTGCGAGCCAAAGCTAAGGCCGCGGGATTGCTCGATTCCGCCGACGAAGGAACATAGACTTGCAGTCTGTGCGCCCAGCGGGTTTGTAATCCGCTGAACAGAAGACAGCGGAGAAGATCTCCGCTGGGCCCACAGGCCAAAGATCTATGTTCCGCCAATTGAAATGACAACCGTTGCTGACAAAATCATCGTAGCGCTGGACGTCCCCACAAGGGAGAAGGCGCTCAAGCTCGTTGAACAACTCCACACTGAGATCTCCTTCTTTAAAATCGGGCTTCAACTTTACACAGCCGAAGGCCCCGAAATTGTGCGGGCGGTCCTGGCTGCCGGCGCAAAGGTTTGGCTCGACCTGAAGCTTTACGACATCCCCAACACTGTCGCGCGAGCAGTTGAGTCCGCGAACGCTCTCGGAGTGCAGATGCTCACGATTCACTTGAGCGGCGGGAGCGAAATGATTCGCGCCGCGACTGCCGCTCGTGCCAACGATATACTCCTGCTCGGAGTGACTGTTTTGACCAGCTCCACGGAACAAACGCTGCAGGAAATTGGAATCAAGGACACCGTTGAGAATCAAGTACTCCGTTTGGCAAAGTTAGGCGCAGCGGCGGGAATCGACGGATTGGTGGCCAGCCCGCATGAGATCGAAACATTACGACGCGAGTTCGGCGACAAAATTAAGATTGCTGTGCAGGGCATTCGACCAACCTGGGCAGACCCGGGAGATCAGAAACGCTTCATGACACCGCGAGAAGCACTCAAAGCCGGCGCAGACTACATCGGGATCGGTCGACCCATTACGAAGCATGCTCAGCCACGTGAAGCTGTGGCGAAAATCCTCCATGAGCTGTCCAACTAATTGTGATGTCGAGGGAAGTCGAGACATCTCGGACGTTTCAGCCTGCCAGAAAACTCAGAGATTCCTCGACTCCCATCGGAATGATCAGGGTCAGCAACCCACGCGAGCTTTGTTCGCGCATTTAATCATCCATTATGACGAACCGCCGCATTCAGCGGCGATGAACATGTCCATCGACCACGCGCTGCTGGAATCGACAACCATTCCGACCATTCGCTTCTATCACTGGCGTTCCCCTGCCTTGTCGTTCGGATATTTCGGCAAGTTTTCCCACGTGGCAGTTTACGCGGCGAAGCGCAATTTGGTTCGGCGCTGGACCGGCGGTGGAATCGTTTTGCACGGAGACGACCTCACCTACTCGATAATAATTCCAGCAAGCGATCCGGTCTTCAGTGAATCATCGATCGTCATTTATGAAAAAATTCATCACGCTTTAACCGAGGCTTTAAACGGACTCGGCGAACGTGCCGAAGTGGTAGGGTCGGCGCGCCACGCCGACCTGGCGCCGCAGCGCGGCATCCCTGCCAACAGCTGCTTTGCGAATCCGGTTCGCGCGGACGTAATGATGGATGGCCGCAAGATCGCCGGGGCGGCACAACGCCGAACTCATCGCGGTTTGTTGCAGCAAGGAAGCATTCAAGGTTTCACCATAAGCACCAACCTCGCTCAAAAATTTGCCCATTCTTTATCGGCCAATTGCAGCAGGTTCGAGAGTAATAACGAAATTTTGCAACGGGCGAACGAATTAGCCCGGCAGAAATACGGAACTGACTCCTGGCTGCGGATGAGGTAGTGCATGCGTCCCGCTTGCACAATCATCTTTAGCAAGCTGTAAGCTTGCTCTACTCTACTCGCGCCACTATTCTCGCCTCGTGGAACTCTTCGCCCGCACGGACCGGAGGACGAGTCGCCGCGCAGTTGCGAAGGCGACCGGCTCACCCTTGCTTCGTTTGGCTGAAGTCGCAAAATTGGTTCAACCGCACCTGGAGCAGGTCGAGTCTCGCATTGCACAACAGGCCTCGGCATTCGATCCGGCGATCGAAGGTTATGTCGTCTATGCTCTCGGCAGCCAAGGCAAACGGCTTCGGCCGCTGTTGGCTCTGCTTGCAAGTGGCGCGACCGGGAAGATTGATTCCGGGCACGTCGATCTTGCGGTGATTGTTGAACTCATTCACATCGCCACGCTGGTGCATGATGACGTGATGGACGAAGCAGAACAGCGTCGAGCACAGCCGACTGCAAATGCGCGCTGGGGAAATTCGCTGAGCGTTCTACTCGGCGACTGTCTGTTCGCACACGCGCTTACGTTATCGACGAATTTCAAGAACTCCGAGATAGGTCGCGCAATCGCGCGCACGGCGACAACGGTTTGCTCGGGTGAAATGATTCAAACACAACGCAGGTTCGATCTTAATCTGACCGTTGATGATTATTTGCGGATCGTGCAGATGAAAACCGGAACACTTTTCTCGGCCGCAGCAGAACTCGCTGCCGTTATCAGTGAGGCCGATCCGAAGATGATCGCAACGTTCAAGGAATTTGGATTCCAAATTGGAACGGCCTATCAAATTTATGATGATTGTGTCGATCTGGCCGGCACCGAGAGTGTCACGGGTAAAACACTCGGGACTGATCTGCGCAAAGGTAAATTCACGTTGCCGGTCTTGATTTTCCTTCGTTCAGCTTCGGAGTTTGAACGCGAACGTTGCTGCCAGCTTGTGCTGGACGAAAAGGTCGAAGAGATGATTGAACTGCTTAAGAATGGCGCGAACAACGGCGCATTAAACGAGTCCATCGCAGCGGGCAGCGATCTGATTCGCAAGGCGCAGCGCGCATTCGATGGTATCGCCCCGAACCCTTACACCGATGCATTGTTTTTGCTCGGTGACGCGTTGTGCGACATGTTCGATCAACTTCGCGTGTGAAAATTCCGTGATGGAGGCTCGATCTCCCGCGACACGGTGATTTGGCGTCGCGGGGACTCCGCCCTCCAGATTCGCATATGCCGCAGCTTAAAATCCGCGAAATGCCGCAGGATGAGCGGCCGCGCGAAAAGTTGCTCGCGCGAGGAGCAGACGCCCTTAGTAATGCGGAACTGATCGCGATATTGCTGCGCACCGGCCGGCGCGGGATGAACGTGGTGGATGTCGCTCGCGAGTTGATCGAGAAATACAAATCATTCGCGGAGTTGAGTCGGTGCTCCGTCAAGGAACTAAGCGAAATCAAAGGGATCGGTCCGGCTAAAGCATTAGAATTGGTGGCAGCCTTCAATTTGGGAAAACGGTTCACACAGGAACCATTAGCGCAGCAAAAACTCGATTCGCCGGAACTGATTTACAAACTGCTGGGAGATGAAATGCGGATGCTCCGGACCGAATCGTTGCGCGTCGTTCTGCTCGACACTCGGTATCGTTTGATGCGAGTCGAATCGGTGTCGGTAGGAAGCATGAATGAGAGTATCGCGCATCCGCGCGAGATTTTCCGACCTGCAATCACCTACTCAGCGTACGCAGTAATCGTGGTGCATAATCATCCGTCGGGCGATCCGTCGCCGAGTCAGACTGACCATAACCTGACGCGACGGTTAGCCGAAGCCGCCGAGCTTTTACAAATCAAATTGCTCGATCACATCATAATCGGCGCACCATCTGACAGCAGTGCTGGTTATTTCAGTTTCAAAGAGGCGGGCGTGTTGTAGCTACTAAATCCGAAATTCGAATGTCGAAATCCGAAACATGACGGATAACAAGATTCATCCTACAGCGATTGTCGATCCGAATGCAAAACTTGGCGCCGACGTGGAAGTCGGACCGTTCTCGATCATTGGTCCGCAGGTGACAATCGGCGAGGAAACGATCGTGCAATCGCACGTCGTGATCGAAGGTGAAGTCGCGATCGGTCGCGGGAATTTTATCGGACACGGCGCAATTATCGGAGCGCCACCGCAGGATGTTTCGTATTTGCCCAAACGAAAGACGAAAGTCGAAATTGGAGACGACAATATTCTCCGCGAATACTGCACGATCCATCGCGGCAGCCCCGACGGAAGTTCGACAAAAATCGGGGATAAGAATTTCCTGATGGTTGGCGCGCACGTTGGTCACAATTGTGTTATTGGAAACAACGTCCTCATTGCCAACAATTGCTTGCTTGCCGGCCATGTTCGGGTAGACGACGGCGCATTTCTTGGAGGCGGCTCAACGTTTCACCAGTTCATGCATATTGGTCGTTTGGTGATGGTGCAGGGAAGCTCAGCGTTTGGGAAAGATCTGCCACCCTTTGTCGTCGCCGCAGAGCGCAATTCAGTTTTTGGACTGAATATCATTGGACTGCGCCGCGCCGGCGTCAGCGAAAAAGACCGAGATGAAATCAAAGCGGCATTCAAACTTATTTATCTGAGCGGACTAAATACGTCGCAGGCACTTAAGAAAGCGCAGACGATGGCCCTTGGCGCACCAGCGCGCGAATTCCTGGATTTTGTCGCCGGTTCAAAGAAGCGCGGCATTTGCCCGTTCAAACGCAAGGCCACCGAAGAACTATCAGTTTAACAAAACGAGTAGAATGTACGCAGCGCCAAACTCAACCGCCTTGCACTGGCGGCATGATGGCGATCTCCTCCCCGGGCTCTAGTCGGTAATTGCGATCCACGAATTCCAAGCCCGCACCCACCAAAATGCTCTTGTCCTGCGCACGGAGGCCAGGCTTTTGCGCATAAAGCTTTTCGAGCAATTCGCGAACAGTCGCGCCTTGCGGGATTTCAAGATCTAACTCGTGAACTCCGCTCAGTTCACGCAACTGCGCATAGAATTGCACTCGCACGTTCATGTTTCAACACGCCATCTTTTGATGTCATTCTGAGCAAAGCGAAGAATCTCAGGTTATTCGCAAACCGATTCGGATAGCCAGAGATGTTTCGTTTGGCTCAAGATGATGCTTACGGTACCGGTTCCAGCAATTCCTTTCTGAGGACGCCAATATACGGCAGGTTGCGATACCGCTCCAAGAAGTCGAGCCCGTAACCGACGACAAATTCGTCGTCGATTTCGAACCCGATGTAATCCGCATGAACATCCCGGTCGCGCGGTTTCCTTTTGCTCAGCAGCACACAGACTCGGATGCTGCGTGGGTTCGCGGTTTCCAGCCTTTTTCGAACCGCCGCCAGCGTGTGGCCGGTGTCCAGAATATCATCCAGAATCAACACATCTCGCCCGGCCACATCGGGAATGGCCAACTGCTTGAAAATGACGTCGCCGCTCGTTGTCGTTTTCCCATGGTAAGTAGCCACGCTCAGGCAGTCCAATTTCAACGGAAGCGGAATTCGACGCAGCAGATCCGACATGAACATCAGGCTGCCGGTTAGAATTGCGATCACCGTCAGTTCGCGGTCGGTATAATCAGCCGTGATTTGCGCAGCCATTTCATCGATTCGTTTGTGAATTGCCGGTCCGTCAAACACCACGCGCTCGATATCGCTTTGCACCAATCTAAATAGGCCATCACCCAAAGCAGAGATCAACGCCCGGCGTCACGGATTGGCGATCTCCTCACTTTGCCCCGGTCTCCGCGTTGAATAACATTCCGGAAAATGCACCTGTACCACGATCAACTGGAAGTGCGCACGCACAGCAAAGGCCTTTATGAAGTCACCGATCGCGTGCAGTCAAAAATAGACGAGCGCCGCATCCAAAGCGGAACCGTCACCGTTTTTGTTCAGCATACGAGTTGCAGCATCGTGATCATGGAAAATGCCGATCCCACCGCGCGACGCGATCTCGAGGAATTTTTTGAGCGTCTGGTCCCGGAAGAAGCAAAATACTTTACGCACGATTCGGAAGGGAGCGACGACATGCCGTCACACATTCGAATGGTGCTGACACGTACCAGCGAGACCGTGCCGATTATGGATGGCAAAATGCAGCTCGGCACCTGGCAAGGTATTTTCTTATTCGAGCACCGCCGAGCGCCGCATCGGCGAAGAGTTTTCATCACCACAGTCGGTGAATGACTGTAGTGGCGGTCTGTGACCATCGTCTCTTGATTCGGCTTTTTAAAGAGTGCCGCTACAGAAGATCATAAATTGCGTTCACCAATCGCAGCGACTTCTCGTTAGGCAGAACGGATTGTTCCATCTGGTTCATCACGTATGCGAATGCGATGTTGTGTTCCGGATCGGCAAAAGCGTGGCTTCCGCCCGCACCGGGATGTCCGAAGGATGTTGCGGATGGTCCAAACATTCTGCGCGCTGAAACTCGTGAGTGCTTCATGAAACCAGCGGAAAACGCGGTTGGTATTTGGAAGACGCGATCCATGCCGTCAGATAATGTCATTGTCATCCGTTCGATTGTTTCTTGTGAAAAGAAAATCTGCCCGTTCAATTTCCCGCCATTTGCGAGCATGGAATAGAATTTAGCAAGCGCCGGGGCGGTCCCAATTCCGCCGAAGGAAACGTTCGGATGCGCCCTGATTTCTGGGTTATTCATCTTGCTGATGACGTTTAATCCGTAAGGCGACGTAAACGTTTTTCTCGCCAATGTACCGGGCGTAACAAGATCGCGATAAAATTCCGCTGGCTCGGGCGGCCTGCCGCGTTTTGCAGCGTAAATCGTGGCCACTCGCGAATTCTTCTCTTCTGGCAAGCCGATCCAGAAATCGAGTTCGAGCGGCCGGGCAAAATTTTCCTGCCAATAATCCGAAAGCATTTTTCCAGTTATTCGCCGAACGAGTTCGTCGAGAAGGAATCCAAACGTGCGCGCGTGATAGCCGTGTGCCGTTCCCGGCGGCCACAAAGGTACTTGCGTTTCCAGCGCCCGAATCACTCCATTGTAATCGAGCACGTCGACGCGCTGATCCAAAGCGGAGAGCCCGGCCTGATGCGACAGCAACTGCCCGAGCGTAATCTTGTCTTTGTTTGCCTGAGCAAACTCAGGCCAGAACTCCACAACGCACCGGTCGAGCTCAATTTTCTGTTGTTGCAACGCGTGTAATACACACGCACTGCCAATTCCTTTCGTTGCAGACCAGACCAGCACGAGTGTGTCGTCCGCCCACGCTTTCTCGCGACCCGCGTCGCAAAATCCGCCGCAAAGATCGACAATCGGTTTTCCGTTTTGCCAGATCGAAACCGCCGCACCAAGTTCGCCAAGCTCATCAAAATTTTCCTGGAACAGCGGTTCCAGTCGCGCGCGAAGGTTTTCGGTATCAAGCTGCATATTTCAGGTAACAAGAAGCGACGGCGGACTAGAGACTGCTGCTCCTTGATTTATAACAGCAGCTCTTCCAATTCCCCGAGCCGGCGTTCGAACAACCTCAGCGTGCTTTCGATCGGAGCCGGTGTCGTCATATCCACTCCTGCGGCCTTTAGTGTCTCGAGCGGGAATTTGGAGCCGCCCGACCGTAAGAACGCCAGATAAAACTCGACGCTGCCCGGCTCACCGGAAAGTACGCGCTGCGACAGCGCCACGGCGGCAGAGATCCCGGTCGCGTATTTGTAAACGTAGAATGCATGATAAAAATGCGGGATCCGGAGACATTCGAGATCAAGCTCGGCATCGAGCAGGAAATTTTCGGCAAAATAAGCCTCTAACAGCTTATGATATTCCGATTTAAAAACATCAAGCGTCAGCGCATCACCGCTTTCCTCGATCGAGTGGATGATTGTTTCGAATTCGGCAAACATGGTCTGCCGGAACAGCGTGCCGCGCAGATCGTCGATTTCACGGTTGATGATGTAAGCCCGCATCTTCGGATCGTTCGTAGTTTCAAGCAGATGATGCGTCAGCAATTCCTCGTTGAACGTAGATGCAACCTCCGCGAGAAAGATCGGATACTCGTAATCTTGAAAGAGCTGCGAACTTTGCGCCAACCAACTGTGCATTGAATGCCCTGCCTCGTGCGCAAGCGTGTATACATCCGCGAACACATCCTGCTTGTAGTTCATCAGGATATATGGCGGCGCGCCGTAACTGCCGGATGAGAATGCTCCGCTGCGTTTGCCCTTGTTTTCGTAACGATCGCACCACCGTCTCGAACGCAAACCTTCAGCCAACACCTCGACGTATTCCTTTCCCAGCGGTGCGACCGCCTGCAATACCATTTCGATCGCTTCATCAAATGTGAATCTTGTCTGTATCTGCGGGACCAGGGGAACGTATGTGTCGTAGTGATGCAGCTCATCCAACCCAAGTACGCGCCGGCGAAAATCGAAATATTTGAACAGCGGTTTGAGATTCGCGCGGACAGATTGAATCAACCGGTCATACACGGCGACCGGCACATCATCCGGAAATAACGCCGCTTCGAGTGCAGATGTGTAATGCCGTGCTCTGGCGTGAAACACATCCGCCTTCACTGAATAGCCCAGGGAGGCGGCGAGGGTGTACTGATGGTCGCGAAACTCACTATAGAATTGATGGAAAGCCTGTTTGCGCAGCTGAGGGTCACGCTTCACGAGAAAGGAGCTGAACGAGCTCTGGCTGAGCGGTCGCTCGCGTCCGGTCTCGTCAACGAGCACGCCGAATTTCATGTCTACATCGGTGAGCTGCGAAAATGTGTCGTCGTAGCCGCTCAGCGCGACATGACTCAGCGCCAGGAGACGTTCTTCCGGCACTGAAAGCACATGCAATTTCATTCGTCTGATTTTGTGCAGCTTGATCCGCCAATCTCTGAGCGTCGGGTCGGCAAGGAATTTTTCGAATCGCTCATCGTCAATCGCCAGAATTTCCGGAACAACGAACGCCGCCGCCTCGCTGATCCTTGTAAGTAGATTTTGAACCTGACCCATGCGAGCGAGGTACTCGTTATTCGTGCTGTCCTCTGCCGTCTGCAACGAGGCGTAGTGATATACGCGTTCCATCTTCTGCTCGAGCGCTCTCTCAAACTCGAGCAATCCGGCTAATGCCTGCGCTGATTCTCTCGCTCTATCTTTCCATTGTTCAATCTTTCCATATTCACGCTGCAGCCAGGTAAAATCCTCCTGCCACTTGCTCACATCAGCGAACAGATGTGTGAGGTCCCACTTGTCAGTCTCGGGAAGATCAGCGCGAGTTGGAATCGTTGAAGACATTGAGAAAACGTCCAACGTCCAACGCCGAACGTCCAACGCCCAATTTCAGACTGATTTTCCTGTTAACGGCGGTCTACCACGCCGTCGACGCTCAGAGAGCGCCGCTACAGCAGGATGGCGCGCGATCAATTTGAGCGCACTCTCGGTGAGCGCCTTGCCCGGGAGAATTTTGTGCCAGGGAGACGCGCCGGAGGGATGCGGCAACGGAATGAGGTCGAAATGGTGACCCGCGTGCAGGACGCGAAATTTGCGCCCGATTACACTTTCCAATTTTGGACAGTCGATAAATCGCCCGATCGCCAGTCGACCGACGGGAATAATCAAACGAGTCTGCAGAATCCTAATCTCGTCATCCATCCACAACGCACAGTTACGGATCTCATCCGGGGCTGGGACGCGGTCGCTGCCGCCGGAATTCTTGCCCGGGAAACAACGGCAGACCGCGGCAAAATAAATTTTTGATCGAACAGCCGCCTCGTCCAATCCGCAAAATTGTTCGAACCAACGGAAGAGTGTTTTGCCAGCAGTGTGCGCAAAAGGTCGCTTTAACATCGGTTCCCGCGGACCGGGTGCCTGCCCAATAATCATCACGTCACTAACAATCGCGCTGCCTGAGACCGGCGTTGATTGCATGCGCGGACAGCGCCGGCAGCGCAGCAGGCGCGCAACATGACGCTTCAACTCAATTTGTTTGGCCCCGTTCATGACAGAATCTCACACGAACGACACAAAAGAGCATAAAGAACGCAACGAAGATTAGGCGGCGGCCTTCGCGAACGGTTGCGGCCGTTGTGCGAAATCAACGCCGAAAGATTGAGAACAGCGAGAGAACCAGGCTAAGCACGATGCTCAAAACAATGCAGGTAACAATGGGAAAATAGAACGAAGAATGTTCGCGCTGGATCCGAATGTCCCCGGGTAGTCGGCCCAGCCATTTTGGCGCGAAACCGCTCCACATCACCAGTCCTACAAGCGTAGCGACGACGCCAATGATAAAAATGAATTTGCCTAATTCCCGCATACGTGACCTCGCATAACGGATACAAAGCACCAACCGAAGCGCCGAAAATAAGATCTGCGGCCTTGGTGACCTTTGTGGCCGTTGTGCGACAAACTATTGCGCGAACTGCGCAGACGCACAACGTTCACCCAATGCCAGTACAGTTTCGAGATTATTACGAGACACTCGGCGTGCCAAAAACGGCGAGCGAGGACGAGATTCGCAGTGCGTTTCGCAAGCTGGCGCGCAAATATCACCCCGACGTGGCTAAGGACAAAAAGGCCGCCGAGGAAAAATTTAAGGAGATCAACGAGGCGTATGAAGTTCTAAGCGATCCTGAAAAGCGGAACAAATACGATCAGCTCGGCGCGGATTGGAACCGGCCTGGTGGTTTCCAGCCGCCGCCACAGTGGCAAGGTCAGCAACCCGGTGGCGGGTCTTATCAATGGGGCGGTGATGGCGGAGGGGGGGTTGAATTCGAGTTCGGCGGAACTGGATTCAGCGATTTCTTCGAGGCGTTTTTCGGTGGCGGACGTGGTCGTTCCGCGTTCGGGGGATTCGGCGGACGCGCTGCGACAGCCGAGCGAGGCGCCGACGTGGAAGCCGACATCATGGTCACGCTCGAGGAAGCGCTAAACGGCTCGACGAGACCTGTTTCGCTGCGACGCGCCGGTTCCGACAAGGTGGAACAATATCAAGTCAAAATCCCTCGCGGTGTCCGCGAAGGCCAGCGAATCCGTCTACGCGGTCAGGGTGAAGCCGGCGCCGGCGGAGGCAAAAGCGGCGACCTTTTCCTTCGGGTGAGGCTGGCCAAGCATCCGGATTTTTCAGCCGAAGGCAGCGATTTGATCCATGAAGCGCGGATCCAGCCAATGCTGGCCGTACTCGGAGGTGAATTGCTTGTGCCGACGCTGGAGGGAATGGTGCGCCTGAAAATTCCTCCCGGTACACAAGGTGCGCAGCGGTTTCGTCTCCGCCAACGCGGACTGCCCGGGGTGTCAGGGAAACGCGGTGATCTCTACGTTGTCGTTCAAATCAACATTCCGAAAAAACTAACTGAGCGGGAACGCGAACTCTGGGGCGAGCTGGCGAAATTGCACGGAGCGTGATCCCATCCTCATTCCGAGCGAAGTCGAGGCCGCAACGCCGCGGACGAAGTGCGCAAGGCCAGGCTTTCACTCCCGCAGCCAAACCAAAGAGTAACTCCACGGGGTCCTTCGACTCCGTTTCACTCCGCTCAATATGACGAAAGTGTGAAATTCGCGGGAATTCGTGTAATTCGTGTCTGATGAAAATTTCCCTGGGCTCAGATCACGCCGGTTTCCATTACAAGGAGAAGGTAAAAGAATTGCTAACGTCGCTTGGGCATGAGGTGAAGGATTTTGGCACATTCAGCGAGGAACCGGTGGACTATCCGCTTTTCATTCGTCCTGCTGCGGAAGCAGTAGCGCGCGGTGAATGCGAACGCGGCATTGTCTTTGGCGGTTCAGGTAACGGCGAAGCGATGGTGGCAAACAAGGTGCACGGTGTGCGTTGCGCACTTTGTTGGAGCGAAGAGTCGGCCAGCCTATCGAGACATCACAATGACGCGAACGTGCTCTCGATGGGGGAACGTCTGATTCCTGAAGATCTGGCGCTACAGATTGTCCGGATTTGGCTTGAGACGGGTTTTGATGGCGGCCGACACGAACGTCGCGTCGCGATGCTAAACGCGATGTGAGGCGAAATCCGAATTCCGAGACTCGAAGAAATGACTAATGAGTCAATGATGAACGGCCGCACCGTTGCTTTTCGTTATTCGAGCTTCGTGCTTCCTTCGTCATTCGGCGTTCGTGCTTCGTTATTTTTCTTAGCTTAGAGCAATCGATCGACGCAAACCGCGATCAAAAACACCGCACTCACAAACGCATTGCTTTGAAAGAACGCGCGATTGATTCCCGCCAGATCGCGCTTCTCCGTCTTGTGCTCATAGAAAAGCGCCGCCGCGATTAAGGGCAAGGACCAGTAGTAAATCGCGCCGAGCTTCGCGACGAATCCAAAACCGATGAGCGCGACAAAGGTGAGCAGATGCAACAACTGCGCGAGACGCAGGCTACGGGTAATCCCCAGTTTCACCACAAGCGAACGAATCCCTTCGCGCCGATCAAAATCATAGTCCTGCGTGGCATAGATCAGGTCGAAACCTGCCACCCAGCAAATTACACCGGCTGCAAGCACAACCGGCGCAAGGTCGATCCTTCCGGTCTGCGCGATCCAGGCGCCGATCGGAGCAATGGCCAGCGCCAATCCGAGGAAAAAATGCGTCGCGCTCGTAAACCGTTTCGTGACTGAATAGAAAAAAATCAGCGCAAGTGCCACAGGTGCGAGAATGCAGGTCAACTGATTGATTGCTGACGCGGCCAATAGAAAGCCGACAGAACTAAGAGTTAGCAAAACGACGGCCGACAATTTCGGTACGAGTAAGTGTCGTGAGGCAGTGCGCGGGTTGCGTTGATCAAGTGACCAGTCTACGAGACGATTGAAAAGCATGGCTGCCGTGCGCGCGAATACCATGCAGAGAAGCACTAGCAGAAGAGTTCCTGGTGAAGGCCAACCGTCTGCTGCCACGACGAGGGCAGCAAAAGCAAACGGCAGCGCGAAGATCGTGTGTGAAAAACGAATCAACCGAAGAAATCGGGCAACTCGTCCGGTCCCAAACGGTTTCATATTTTCGAACAGAGTGTAGTTCCGGAGAACGCATGCTGTCAGGCCGTAGTTACGCGGCTTTCATCGCCCCATGTTTCAAGCTGGTGGCGTGGCGGTCGAAGGATCTTACTCGCCGGCGTGATGCGGTTCCGGCGTTTTTTGTTCGGCCGGTTTTTCAGCAGGGGTTTTCTCAGGCTCGAGCCATTCGGTGTGAAAGATGCCCGGTTTATCGACGCGCTCGTAAGTGTGCGCACCAAAGAAATCGCGCTGCGCTTGCAGCAGATTCGCTGGAAGTCGAGCAGAGCGATAACTGTCGTAATACGCTAATGAGGCAGAAAACGCCGGGACTGGCACGCCGAACTTGATAGCTGTCGAAACAACGAGTCGCCATTTCGGCTGCGTTCTTTTGATGGCTCTCGTGAAATACTTATCGAGAAGGAGATTCTGCAGCGCAGGATTGCGTTTGTACGCCTCAACGATCCGGTTCAAGAATTTCGCGCGAATGATACAGCCGCCGCGCCAGATCGTGGCAATGTCGCTCAGGTTCAGGTTCCATTCGTAGGTGCTACTCCCCGACCGAAGAAGCTCCATTCCCTGCGCGTAAGAAATAATTTTAGATGCATACAGAGCGTCGCGCACAGCTTCGACGAACCGATCGCGATTGCCTCTAAACGTTCTCGCTCGCGGCTGCGGCAGAATTTCCGACGCCGCAACGCGCTCTTCTTTTCTCGATGAAATCACGCGAGCTTCGACGGCGGCGTCGATTGTTGAAATGACGACATATTGCTTAATGGCAGCTTGAAGCGTCCAGATACCGGTCCCCTTTTGGCCGGCCTTGTCGAGGATCACGTCAACCAGAGGCTTGCCTGTTTCGGGGTCAATCTTACGAAAAATCTGCGATGTGATTTCGATCAGGTAACTTTCGAGCTCGCCCTTGTTCCAATCCGCGAAAATTTGTGCAAGTTGCGCCGCGTCCATTCTCAGGATGTCCTTCAGAATGGCGTACGCTTCACAGATCAGTTGGATGTCGCCGTACTCGATACCGTTGTGCACCATCTTGACGTAGTGTCCGGCGCCGTCGGGTCCCATATAACGGCAGCATGGTTCTCCATCCACTTGCGCGGCGATCTTCCGGAAAATTGGCGAGATAATGTCCCACGACTCGCGAGAGCCGCCCGGCATGAGGGACGGTCCTTTAAGGGCTCCTTCCTCGCCTCCGGATACTCCCATACCGACGAAATGAATTCCTTTGCTCTGCAAGTCTTGTTCGCGCCGCTGCGTGTCGGTGAACAAAGAGTTTCCGCCGTCGATGATGACATCGCCCCTCTCAAGCAGCGGCGCTAGTTGGCCTATCACCGAGTCGACGGGCGGTCCCGCTTTCACCATGATCATGGCGATACGGGGTTTTTTGAGCGCGGCGACGAATTCTTCCAGCGTGCGAGTAGGTTGGATGTTTTTCCCTTGGGCACGTTCTGCAGCGAATTTTTCCGTGACCTCGGTAGTGCGATTGAAGACCGCGACCGAAAAACCCTTCGATTCCATGTTGAGGACCAGATTTTCGCCCATGACACCGAGGCCAATCAGGCCAATATCACTTTGATTCGTGTTCATTTTTGTATCTCCTTTTGTGGCTGCATAACTTAGAATCAGTCACTGTAACGAGCACTGTAAACGCATGGCAAATGTCGTTTGTAAAATTTCGGTGACGGAGGCGCCCCTCGCGGCGCCGGGAAGCGATATTGTTGGCGCTGGCGCGGTTATTGATTTCAATGGCATAGTCCGGCCGATCGAAGATGGCCGTGAAATTGAGGGAATCGATTACGAAGCGCATCGTGAAATGGCAGAGCATCAGTTGAAACGAATTGCCGAACAAGCCGTAGATCGATTTGGGCTTAGAGTCGTTCTCGTTCATCATCGAATTGGTTTTATCGCGGTCGGAGAACCATCGCTGTTTTTGCGAGTGGCGAGTCCGCATCGAGCGGAAGGTTTCCAAGCGAGTCAATGGATTGTAGAGGCGTTGAAAAAGAGAGTGCCAATCTGGAAACGGCCGCGGTTTAGAGCTGTAGCCGGCACCGTCGATGCCGGTAATCGCTGTGGCGATTCCAAAAATGCCAAGAAAGAACGGGGATCGACGGTCCCCGCTACACTATGAATTGGGCGAACCGACTTACTCTTAGCCGATTTGCACTGACGGTGCTCTTTGTCCTATTACTCAGTTCTTCCTGGCGTTACGCGCGCACTGCTGCGCTCGTGATTTTTCTAATTGCCGGCCTCACCGATTTCATCGACGGCGAGATTGCACGTCGCTACGGAGTCGTCACGAATTTCGGCAAATTGATGGATCCCCTGGTAGACAAGATCATGGTGGCAGCGGCGTTCATTTCACTTGTCCCACTAAAGGCAGTACCCGCATGGGCAGCTACGACTGTTGTGGCGCGCGATTTCCTTATCACGGGTTTGCGGCTCATGGCCAGTGCCAGGGGGCGAATTCTGCCAGCAGAAAGCCTCGGCAAACAAAAGACTTCGTGGCAAATCGTTACCATTATTTTCTTCCTCACACTCCTGTCGATCGCGGAACTCCATTACGCGAATCAGACACCCATTTGGTGGCTCCGGGCGTGGGGGGAAGCCGGTCCGGTGTTGGTTTGGATTACCGTCGCCCTAACTATTTACTCGGGGTTCGGTTACGTTTGGCGACATCGCGAGTTGCTAGAGCCGGATCAGTAGGGCTGACGAACGGGCGGCGCTCAACTGCAAAACGATCGCGCCAGAATTGTTAAGATTCGAAAGCGTTAGTCGATGTCGCGTCGGCTAACGGGCTGCCGTTTCCCAGGTCATAAAAGCATCGAGCGTTCTTCGAGTCTTGTCCGTCACTAATTCGACCACATGTGCGTCATCGACCAATCCTAGAAACGGAGTGTTGTCTGGAATCAAATCGAATGGATCCACCAGATAGTTTAGAGCGGCAATGATCCAGACGAGCGCGTCATGTGAAACTTGCCGGTATTCACCCCGATGATAGGCGCGAACCAGGCGCAGCATCGTTTGAAGATAAGCCCAGTTCCGTTTGAACGGCTTCTTAGAGACGGCCGCCGCTTTCTTCGCCGCGGTTTCGAAGAGCGCCTGTAAACTCTGCGGATTGCCAGCGCACGCTTTTGCATCCATCAACGCTCTGGAGAACGCTTCGCTGCGCAGGGCAGCTTCCTCAGAGCGGCCGCCGACACGGCGAGTGAGATTCCGGCGACATGATTCCAGAGACTCCATCAATTCGCGAGCCGAAGCAGGCCGCTTGCCGGGATCGACGGCAAGTGTAGAGCGCAGCAATTTTACTAGTGGTTCAGGAACCTTTCTCGCGATCAATTGCGCAACCGGCAGGCCACCCCGCGTCTTGCGATCGCGAATTTCTTCCAGCGTCTTGCCAGGATGTGGAGCTAGACCGGTTAGCGCAAACCACAGCGTACCGCCTAACGCATAAATATCCGAGCGCGCGTCTACCCCGCCGCCCCCAAATTGCTCGGGACTGGCGAAAGTCGGTGTGCCGACGAATTCTCCATGAGTCAGATCCATGTCCACCCCGACATCGGTGATCGCCTTTGCCAGGCCAAAATCGATGATTTTCACCTCCGAGTCATTGGTGAGCATGATGTTGCTCGGCTTAAGGTCGCGATGGATTAAATCGTGAGTCGCCGCAGCGATTAACGCGCGCGCAACTTGAACCGCAATTTTCAGAGCTTCCTTTGCGTTAAGCGGACCATCCCTGCGTACGCGCGCCGCCAACGTTTCGCCTTCGATCAGTTCCATGGCGTAATAGCAGTGAGTCGCATCCGGCGAAGTCCCAAACTGGAATACCGCAGCTACATTCGGGTGACGCAAAGCAGCCGCGGCGCGCGCTTCACGCAAGAAACGATCGCGCACAGCCTGCGATCCCCGTGCTACTGCAGGCACCTCGATCACCTTGAGAGCTACGCGCCGGCGCAACACCTTGTCCGAAGCAAGGTATGTCACGCCAATTGCGCCATGACCGAGTTCCCAGCAAGAACCATCTGCGTGTTGCTCGATTTCGAAATCACCAAACGCTAGAATACCCGCTTTGAGTTCGGCGACCGTCTTGTCCAGACCTGTCCGTAACAGGCAAGCCAGGCAGTCACCTTTTGCGTTCAACGGCTTGCCGCACATCGAGCAGATCCCGATGCGAGTTGCCAACGCTTTTCCCATGGCGCGCTTTTCTTACATTTCCGTTAGCACGTGGAGTAACTCGTGCAACTCTTGATCTACCTGCTTCTCGGTATTCACTGTTCGACGTACCTCGGCCCGCAATGCCGCCCGATACCGCGCCCTGAGCCGAGTGACATGACTGCGAAGCGTTGACTCAGTTATGCCCAATCGAATCGTCAGCTCAGCATAAGTTGGCGGTGGCTCCGCTCCACCCGCGATAAAAATCCTTAATTCATTGAAGAGTCGCTCCTTGGCCTCATGTTTGTAATCCGCAGAAACCCGTTCCAAAGCAGCAGCAACCAGGGCCTCGGCCCAACTGCGGTCGAAAAGCCGATCTTCGTTTCCAATGCCGCTATGGGTCTGGAAAAGTGACTCTGCTTCCTCAGCCTGTTCTTCATGAAGTGGCAGAAAAATCTGTGAGCCACCACGCTTGAGCGTCCGTTCTCTATCGGCTGCATCAGCAAGAAAATTTTTCAGTGAGGCGAGCAGAAATGAACGAAACCTGCCTTTCCGTCGATCGACCCTGGCGTAAACTTTACGTTCGAGAACGTAAGCGAAAAAACTCTGCGTGAGATCCTGTGCGTCGTGCATGGTGTGCCCGCGACTGCGTACGAAACCGTAAAGCGGCGCCCAATAGGCTTGGCAAAGCTCTGCCAGTGCGGCACCAGCCATCTCCGGTTCAGCCTGACTTTGGCCGGCTGCGAGCACCACGCTCCAGTGGGTCGAAGGAAATACGTCGCTGTGACCCAGCCCGTTTCCCACGCGGCTATCCAAGTTAGCGGCTTCCTTCAAGGTTCGAGAAGATAAGCCAGAGACCACAGAAATCTAAATTTCGTGCAGCGTGGGCACCGCAATCCCTTTGTAAAGGGAGAACCAACCGTCACGTATAAACATCAACACCAACAGGAGGCATTAACATGAAAAAACCAATTGCCATCTTTGTCTGCTGCGCGCTGCTGGCGCCCCTGGCGTTTGCGCAACCAGAGTCGAAGAGTAAAGGGCAAAGAGCAAGTACCACCGAAGAAATCACGGTGACCGGAAGCGTCATCAAAATGACAACTGAGGAAGGCTCGGCGGCCCATTACCAGCCACTTAAAACCCTTGTTGTTCTCGAAGATCATTCCAATATACCCGGCAACTACGTTTTGAACGGCTCCGGGCACGTCCTGAACAAGAGAGGCGAAATCATCCAAACCGCGATCAAACCCGGTACTCATGTGCGTATTTATTACGCAAACGTGGGCGATTCGCGTACGGTTGATCGCGTGGTCGTTGATTGACGCGCGTCCCTGAAATATCAACGATAAAAAGCCGCAGGATTTCATCACTCCTGCGGCTTTGTTTATTTCACAGCCCGATCGATTTCGGCGCAGAACTCCGGTCATTCCAATGGTTTAGTTAGTTCCCAGACACGCAGAGCGGGCGTGTCGAACGAAGGAGTCTTGGTGAAAAGACCACGCCACGCGATCCTACTCTGGCTGTCGATCGTCACGATCTTCAGCGTGGATGACCGGGCCGAGGCAGGGGCCTTTCATGATTTCGTGAGAAGGGTACGAAGCGCGATCGCTCACCCGAAAGAGACGCCGCGGCCGCGCCGCAGCACACACAAACATAAAGCGACTCCACCAAGTGAAGGCGCAACCAGTCAGACTCCTGCCAAGGCAACTCCGTCGATGCCGGGTCAGCCCGAAGTTCGCTGGGCTAAGGCGGAGTCGATCGCGAGCGAGGAAAAAGCCAAACTACGCTCTGGAACTCCGGTTCCTGGTAAGCCGGGGTTAGTTACCAGCCCTTTTGCTCCAGATGCCGGTTACGTGCAAGTCCTCGGTTTTCCGCCGGGAACGCCAGTAGAAGATCCGTATACAGGTAAAATTTTCCTCACGCCATAGGTGCCAGCGGCGATTTACCAAACGCTTAACCAATGCCAACGACACGACGATGACGGGGCCGAGGCATATTGAGGGGTCCTCGGCTCGGTCCTTTTTTCGGGGCACGTCCCGGAATTGCTGCTGGCAACGACCCCTGGTTACCGACAAAGCCCGTCACCGCCAATATAAAGAACGCAAGATTCCGTGGTTCGGTTTGGAAAGTTTTATGGCCAATCTAATCTCTCGGGTAAGGCCGCGCGGGCATCAACCTACGAAATTAGATTAGGAGGTATACATCTATCACTCGTCACCGCGAGGGGAGATCTGCGGTTCCATCAATGGCTGGGTTTGGAGGCTTTGTGCTTGCCCATCGGGAGCAAATTCTCCAAGCCTGGGTCGCTGCAGTTGATCAGCACCCAAGCATCTCTACTTCCGACAATCTTACTTATACACAATTGCTTGATCATCTCCCCGAGCTCTGCACTGAGCTGGCGGTTCTCCTAAAAGAGCCGAATGCGCAGGAGATCCAACGAGAGGCGAGACAGGATGCCAGGGCGCATGGTTGGAAGCGCTGGCGGCAAGGTTATCAACTGGAAGAATTAATCCGCGAGATCTGCCTGATTCGTCGGAACTTCAATGAAACCTGGCTCACAGCCTTCGCCGCTGTGGACGAACGTTTCGATGTTGAAGCACAGGATGCCGCCCGGCGGATAGTCGAAGGTTTCTTCGACAACGTCATTATTGAAGCAACCGTCCAATTCGTTCAGGAACGCCAGGAAGCTTCGCATCAATTGCCCGCTGAGGGGAAGACAACGGTAACCAGCAATCCAGAATTTATTCAGCGCATCACGCATTTATTGCGTGAGCCGTTGGGCCCGCTATTGCTTGGACTGGAAGTTTTACTGCACGAAGAAGCTTTGTCGCCGCGGGGCGTCGAAATGATTGAAGTACTACGTCGCGGCGTAAGAAAGGAAGCTCAAGCCATTGAGGAACTCCTAAAGTCGACAGAGTTGTTCGAAAAGCGTGCGGCCAAAAACCCTTAACAGGATTCGGTCCCCTGATTTTCCGTCGCTGGACGGCCGAGGGAGTTGACTCGGCCTCCGCGCGAAGAGCGAGCGAAAAAATTCTCCGACCGGCGCGGGTGAATCCGTTTTGTTTGTGCTTTGGCGTCAGCCGTGGTGTTTTATGCGGGGTCGTTTCTTAGGCGTCAACTTGGTGTAGTTGTCGATGCCTCTATTGCAAATACTGGGCCGAGAGTGTCGGACTCGGCTGTCGGGTCGAGTCTGGCCTATGCGATGGCATCTCGACCCCTTTGCTGTGCTGACTGTGGACGGGTCCCAGATCCTCAGGCGGCAACTGATTTCAACTGATTGCAATGGCGTGCTTCCCGACGTTCTCGCAACTTTCACGGCTGCTTGTCCTCGCAGAGTTTTTGGAAAGCAGGATCGCCACGCAACGGATCCCACACCGGATCAAGCCTGAGGAGTGCAGGCGTGATGGGCGCTGCGCTGTAAACGAAGGTTCTGTAGGGCGTCTGCAACAGCTGGGTGAGAGTTGAGATCGCAAGGCGCTTCTCGCCGAGCATCGTTTGAACTAACGCCAGGTTTTCTTCCAGCGCAGGTCCGTTCACCGCATCTTTAACGCTGGGATAAAGCATTACTGCATGCTGTGCTTGCTTTAAAGCTAAGTCCTTCTCTCCCATTACGGCATCGGCTAGAGAAAGGGCTGCTGCATCGGCGGCAGGGACACTGTTCGGTTCATCTCTGTAGAGCTGCTCGAATGTATTGCGCGCCGCTTCAGCTGTTGTCTTTGCGGCAGCCACATCGCCATTAAGACGCTGGAATAAAGCAACCCAGACCTGCCACGAAACAAAGCGATTTGCTGAAGCTTGCATCAATCGGATGGCCTCAACGTAATTTCGCTCAAGTCTCAATTGATCGAGCTTGGCTGGGAGGGCAGAAGGAGTCTCCGCGCTTATTTGCGATAAGAGCCTGGCAGCTTCCTGTAAGTTACCCTGAGCCTGATAAATGGCAGCTTTTTCCGCCATCGTACCCGGATTGTTTGGCGTAATGTCCAGCGCTCGATCATAAAGTTTCAGCGCAGTCACAAATTGTCGAAGGATGCTGTAAGTCCATGCCGCGTCCATGATTACCTCCTCGTTACGGGGGTCTAGGGCGAGAGCTTGCTCAAAGTAAGCCACACTTTGCTCCCAGTGGCCCTCGCGTCGGGTAACTAGGCCTAATGCACTTGGTGCCTCGCTGCTGCCTGGTAACAGTTCGCCGACGCGGGCAAATGTTGCTTCGGCGGCCCCGTAATCGCTTAACACCCGATATTGATAGTAACCGAGGGAGAGCAGAGTTTCAGGCGAGTTGGGTGTCAGGTTCTGTGCATTTTCCAAGGCGTTCTTCGCGGTATCCCGTCGAGCGGTTTCCGCCGGATGCCCAAAGTACAGAAGGCTGTTCACACGAGACAGTCGCGCCCACGCAACCGCAAAATTCGGGTCAAGCTGTACCGCCTGTTCATAAGAGTCACTGGCCTTCGACATCACGGCAGGAAATTCCAGGTTTGGGCTACGTGCTTCAATAGCAAGACCACGCAAATAGGCATCGTAAGCCTCCGGATTGTTCGTCGGTTTAAATGCCAGTGCCTGCTCCTCGCTACCGGTGAGCTTCGCTTGCAACGACTCCGCTATTCGTCTGGCGATCTCGCTCTCGACGCTGAAGATGTCGGTCAGCTTCTGGTCATATGTCTGTGCCCATAGGTGAGAATCAGTCTGTGCATTCATCAACTGCACATTGACCCGCACCTGATCAGCTATTTTTTGCACGCTTCCCTCAAGAATGGTCGCGACACCGAGCTGCTTCGCGATGTCGCGGAGATTGGCAGGTCTGCTCTGATATTGCAGCGTGGAAGTGCGCGAGATTACTTTTAAATCGGCGATCTTGGATAAACGGGTCAGAATCTCGTCTTGAATCCCGTCAGCGAAGTATGCGTTTGCCTTGTCCTCAGTGCGGTTTTCAAACGGAAGGACGGCAATGCTTTTGTCCAGTGCGACCACATTCGAAATTGAATTTTCGGTGCGCTCCCACAGGAGCATAATGACTGCAGATGCACCCAGAATCAGGAGGGTTGCTGCTCCAAGAGTGACACGTATGCGTCGGGCCATGCGTGCTTCTGGAGAACAACGTTGTAGCTGCGTTGCTAACTTGCTTGTGCCCGGCCGAGACGCGGGCTCTAGCGCAAGCATCGATTCAAGCAGGGATTTCAAGCGAGAAGGAACGTGCGCTGCTTTGAGTTGTTCGATGGGAAGCAGATTTAACTTTTGGGCGCGGTGAATCTCCTCAAGGTTGCGCCCTGAGAACGGTGTTTTTCCAGTGAGCGCAAACCAAAGTGTTTCGCCCAGCGAATAAATGTCAGAGCGCACGTCGAGCGAAGAATGTTCAAATTGTTCCGGACTGGCGAATGCTGGCGTACCGACAAATCTGTCATGGGTCAGCGACTTCAAATCCGTCGCCGTACGAATTGTTTTGGCCAGACCGAAATCGATTATTTTCACCAGCAGTTTTTTGTTGGTGCTCGTTTCACCATCACGGGAAACGAGCATCAGGTTTGCGGGCTTTAAGTCGCGATGAACTAGCCCATGCTTCTCCGCAGCGGCGAGGGCTGAGGCAACTTGCTGCGCAATGTTGATTGTGGTTCGAGCATCGAGCGGTCCGGCGCGGCGAACGCGCTCTTCAAGGGTTTCTCCCTCGATTAATTCCATCGCGTAAAAATATTGTCCTGTCTCAAAACGCATCCCGAATTGGTGGACAGTGGCGATGTTTTCGTGTCGTAAGGCTGCCGCTGCGCGGGCTTCGCGCATAAAGCGTTTACCAGCATCGGCGCTTCGCTCAGCGATATCGGTTTGGATGATCTTCAAGGCGACTTTGCGCTGCAGCGCGGTGTCGGTGGCCCGGTATGTCACGCCCATCGCTCCGCGACCCAACTCGTAGAGACTTCCGTCCTCGCTGTGATCAATCTCATAAACACCAAAACGGACACGGCCTTCAACAGCATCCGGTATTGAATCGTTCACCATTTCTTCTTCGCTGTTGATTCCCACGCCTAACAAGACATACAGCCCAATCCGCTATTCGGTGTTTTCTCGAGCACGCCGCTACACTTCGGACACGTTGAATTTTGTTGGAGGGAACGTTGCATGTGATCGCGCTAAGTTGCAGTCACCGCATGGCGCCAGAGTGGCATGTTGACTCCAGCACACGCGGGGTTGTGCCCCGATTTTTCCAGAGCCAACTCTTAATGTCGAGTACGAATACCCCTGTTTCAGAGTGCTCTGGTAAAGCGCTAGTGGCTACAGAAGTCCGTAACTAGCGCACAGCTGTTATGATGCGCTGTTAAAATTGGAAGGCGATTCACGATGGAAATTAGCGGGCAACGGGAATCGAACCCGCATTGCCAGCTTGGAAGGCTGGAACTTTACCATTAAGCTATGCCCGCATCGGAGAGTCAGTAATCAACACTGCCAAGTGACAACTGACTAGTCAAAGCGATTGCGTGGCCGCGTCCCCGGTCATTACCAGAGGTGCTAATCTTCAAACGCGGTCGCGACCAGGGTTGCATTATGGCCGCCGAACCCAAAAGAATTATTGAGCGCGACGCGCACTTTCTTTTCGCGGGCCACGTTGGGCGTGTAATCGAGGTCGCATTCTTCACCTGGATTTTCCAAGTTGATGGTCGGCGGAATTACAGAGTCGCGAATGGCCAAGGCGCAGGCGGCCATCTCTATTCCTCCGGCTCCGCCTAACAAGTGGCCGGTCATCGATTTCGTTGCACTGATGGAAACTTTGTGCGCTTGATCGCCGAAGATTTGCTTGATCGCACGGGTTTCGCAAAGATCGCCGATATCGGTGGAAGTAGCGTGCGCGTTAATGTAATCGACCTGCTCAGGTGATATCCTTGCATGGTCCAGCGCCAGCTTCATGGCACGCGCGGCCCCTTCGCCATCCGGAGGCGGCGCAGTCATATGGTAGGCATCGGCGGAGACTCCGTAGCCCGTGATTTCACAGTAAATCTTTGCGCCGCGCGCCCTGGCATGTTCCAACTCCTCCACAACGACCACTCCTGAGCCCTCGCTCATCACAAAACCATCGCGGTCCCGGTCGAATGGCCGCGAGGCGCGCTCGGGCTCATCGTTGCGCGTGCTAAGCGCCTTCATGGCTGAAAATCCTGCAACGCCGATTTTGACAATGGATGCCTCGACGCCCCCGGCGAGGAAGATATCTGCATCGCCGAATTTGATGATTCGCCAGGACTCACCGATCGCGTTGTTCGATGTAGCGCATGCGGTAACGATACAGAGATTCGGACCGCGCAAGTCGAACTCCATCGAGATGACGCCGCCGGCCATGTTGCTGGCCAACATTGGAATTGTGAAGGGCGAGTTTCGCCCCGGCCCCCTTGTCAACAGGATCTGCAACTGGTCCTGCAACGTCTTAAGGCCCCCAATTCCGGTGCTGACGATTACGCCAAAACGGTCGCGGTCTTTCAAATTGTCGATATCAATTCCGCTATCGGCGACCGCCATTTTTGCTGCGGCCATTGCAAGATGCGTAAAGCGGTCGGTACGCCGAACGTCCTTTGGATTTTTGAAAAAGGCCTTTGGATCGAAATCGCGGACTTGTCCCCCGATTTTACAATCATATCCGGAAGTATCGAACGCGTCGATCGTGCTAATGCCACTGACGCCATTCTTCAGATTCGACCAAAACGTCTCAAGGCTGTTGCCAAGCGGTGTGACGACACCCATACCGGTGATAACTACTCTGCGATCGTTCATAATGATGAGTGAGCGGTGAAGAGTGCCAAGCCAGAGAGCAGCGAACAATTGACCTGTGATTGGCCACTTGTCACTTCTCAGACTGACTTTTAGCTGGTTCCCATACCGACGTTTTGCACGGTCTGGAAAAGCTTTCCTTCCGTCCTGATTGAAGGCGCGATGATAATTTCGGTCTGTTGAAACTCAGGAAGATTGCGTACTCCTACATTGCCCATGCAGGTGGTGATTGCGCCAACGAGATTTTGGCTGCCATCGTCAACTTCTGCCGGGCCGAATAGAATTTGTTTCAATGAACCGGTCGCGCCGACTTTGATGCGCGTGCCGCGCGGAAGATTGGCGTGCGGAGTGGCCATGCCCCAATGGTAACCACGTCCAGGCGCTTCCTGTGCCTTGGCAAATGCGCTGCCCACCATCACCGCGTCCGCGCCGCAAGCCAGCGCCTTGCAAACATCGCCACCTTTGCTCATCCCGCCGTCAGTGATGATCGGGACATACCGCGATGTCCTTTTAAAGTAAGCGTCACGCGCTGCCGCGCAGTCGACTGTGGCAGTGACCTGCGGCACCCCAAGTCCCAACACTCCACGCGAAGTGCAAGCCGCTCCAGGTCCGACTCCAACCAAGACCGCAGCTGGACCGCACTCCATTATCTCGAGAGTTACGTCATACCCAACCGTGTTTCCCACGATGACAGGGATACGCATCTCCCGGCAAAACTTTTCAAGATCGAGCGACTTGTACTCCGAAGAAATGTGACGGACGGTAGAGACCGTACTCTGAACAACGAAAACGTCCGCTCCCGCTTCTTGCGCAATTCTGCCAAATTCCGCTGCGCGCTGAGGTATGGAACTCACTGCAGCTACAACACCGGCGTCCTTGATCTGCCGCACACGAGCTGCAATAAGATCCTGTTGAATGGGCTCCTGGTAAATTCGCTGCAAGAGCGCAGTGATCTCCGATTTACTCGCTTCGACGATTTTTTGCAGGACTTCCTGCGGGTTCTTGTAGCGCGTCTGCACTCCTTCTAAATTGAGAACGGCAAGTCCGCCGAGCTTGTTCATCGCGATGGCGAATGCGACGTCGACAACGCCATCCATCGCGCTGGCGAGGATTGGAATTTTTAACTTAAGGGGCTCTGCCGCTTTGCGCGGCAAATGAAACGTGATGTCCACCTCGTTCGGGTTGATCGTCACGCGCCCGGGAACAAGCGCGATCTCGTCGAAGCCATAAGTCACACGCGCTTTGCGGTTCCGGCCTATCCACATTCCCATGTTAAATGTTCTCCATCCTGAATCGTTCGTTTAAACTTCCGCAGTGTGGGCACCGGGGAAGCAGCGCATCCGTACGATCCTCAAATTCGAACGCGCAAATCACACAACGCAACCGGTGCTGAAGAGACCGTCGCTCTCGTCGCCGGCGGTTCCATTCTCCCACTATCCAGAATAGAAACACCGCCGCAAGAAAAAGCAGCAGATAAATGGTGACAAGAGCAGCAAGACTGACGCGAATCACGGCGTGACGGTGGCGGCAGGCGCTTGCTGCGGGCGTGCGACGTCGCTGCCCCAGTGAACTGTAGCCATTCCCCAAACGAGAGTGGGACCGGATCTGGTATCGATTTGCCCATTTTGTGGGAAACGGCTGCGGACGATTTGCAAGCGCGCTTGTTCATCCAGTGCTGGGTCACCGGACGAGTTAATCGGAAAGCAATAGCGAATTTCACCCAAGTCGTTTACTGCGACGCGAAACCGAAGCACCTCAGGTGTGTCTTCGTTGGATGCTGCAAACCCGGGTTCCGGCAGACTCGGGGACCCAAGTTGATCGAGTTCCTTGGAAAAGGAGATGTACGTCGTGGCGCTGCCTTTTCTGGAAGCAGTCTTCCGGGCAACAGAATGTACGGCACCTGGCGGCCGGGAACTCGGGATCCTAAGATCCGGCCTCAAGACTGGCAGTTCTTTGAGCATTGGTGCTACCGTAGAATAGGAAGGCAGATGCTCAGTCTTTGGCAGCGAAGCAAGCCTTGCACCCGGTGCCAGGTGAGTCGTGAAAGCAACTGCAGGATCTTCTGCATCAATCCAACGCAGCAGCGTACGGCCCTCCTCTGAGTCGGGCGCTATAAATGTAACACGCGCAGGAGGCGGTAGAAGCGCTATCGGAGTCGGATAAACAATTTGAAAGACATAGAAGCAGAGAGCATGCGCGACTAGAGACAGGAGAATGAAGGCGGCGAGCATCGGCCTTCGCCGCCGAGGCGAATCCCAGCTAAAAAGCAGCGGTTCGGCTGCAATCTCAGAGGCAACGTTACTCATCGTGGCGGAGTTGCAGCGAGCGCAACGGACTTGATGCCGTGTTCGAGCGCAGCGTTCGTCACTTCAGCGACTGTTTCGTAAGAAGCAGAACGATCACCTTTAATGATAATAGATTGGTCCTTACGCTTTGCTTCGTCTAATAATGGGCCAAGCTGCTCCATGGTAACTCGCTGGTCCTGGAAATAAATCGCAGGAATTGCGCCGCCTGTAATACTGATGATTTGTTGGTTACTTTGTGGGCCGAGGGTGAAACGCGAGAACGGCATTGAAATCGAGATGCCCTGTTGCAGGATGAAATTCGAACTCAGCAACAGAAAAAAAGCCAGCAGGAAGGCAAGATCGACAAGCCCGATGAGCAAAAGCCACCCGAAGTTATAATTTGTTGTTCGGCTGAGTTTCACAGTTAAGATTTTGCTGCTCTACCGACCCCAACGAGATGCGCCGTTGACGGTTAAAGATCCTGCCGTGCTTCGACCGCGCGCTGAGTCTCATCAGGTTGTTGGAAACTGATGATGCCGCTAATTGGACGGCTTTCTGTCAACATGTGGACAATCTCAATACCCGCGCGCTCCATGTCATGCATCATGGTATTTACGCGGGACGAGAGATAGCTGTAAGCGACAAATGTTGGTGTTGCTACCACAAGGCCAGCCGCGGTGGTGAGCAAACTCTTGTAAACGCCACCTGAAAGCTCCGTCACTGTAGCATAACCACCACTTGAAGCGATCGTTCCGAAAGCGTCGATCATTCCCGCGACCGTCCCAAGAAGCCCGAGTAACGGCGTTAGAAAAGCGATGGTGGCAAGTACAGGCAGGAACCGCTCCAGCTTTGGTACTTCCAGTTGCGCGGCTTCCTGCACGATGTCCCGTAGTTCCGCTCGAGGCGCATCGTGCCGGATAATGGCAGCATGAATCACGCGTGCGACAGGCCCAGGCGTGCCGGCAGACTCGTGTAAAGCTTCCGCGAAATTGCGGCGCCGTATCAAATTCGACAGTCCTTTCAAGAACTCGCCGACATGGATCGTGGCGCGATGAAAATAAAAAAGGCGCTCCGCAAAAACAGCAATTGAGATGATGCTGCAGGCCAGAATCGGCCACATCAGTAATCCACCTTTTTGGATGTAATCAATCACGCCGAGTTTTGTACCTCTCTTTGCGCGCTGTGGCAAGGGACTTTCCGTACTGGCTTGTCACGCTGAACCTACGGCTTTGTCGCACGATAAATTGTAACGATCCCGCCGGTAATAGGTTTAAAGCTTGCGGAAACGTAACCGGTTCGCCGCATTAATTCGCACATTGCGCTGCCACTCGGGAAAGCCTCGATCGAATCGCCGAGATAGTCATAGGCGCTCTTCTTTTGTGTTAGAAATGAGCCAAGCAATGGCAGGCATCTATGCAAATAAAAGCGATACGCTGCGCGCAAGACCGGTCTTGTCGGCAATGAGAACTCTAACACGAGCAGGTGACCGTTGGACTTGAGCACGCGCCACATCTCAGTGAGTGCCGCTGAGTAGTTTTCCAGATTCCGCAGGCCAAAGCCGATAGTGACACAGTCGAACGAGGCATCGTCAAATGGGAGGCTCATTGCATCTGCCAGCACCACCCGCCGCACACCTTTGCGTTTCGCGAGCTCCAGCATTTCCGGCAGGAAATCGACACCGGTTAGTTCCGCATACGGCAATTTCTTTTGTATCGCCAGCGCCAGATCTCCTGTGCCAGTTGCAAGATCGGCGATGGTATTTGGGTGCCATGAATCAACTACTTCAGCCGCGCGCGCTCGCCAGTAGAAGTCGATACCGCAGCTCAGGACATGGTTCGCGAAATCATAACGAGTTGCAATCGACCCGAACATTTGGCGAACGTGCGCAGGTTTAATACTCATGTCAGGAATTCATCGAAACGTTAGTGCGCGTTTGTTAAGCCGCTTCGTTTTGTAACTCATGATATAGCTAACAAGCTAACGTTGAGGAACAAGGCCGGAAACTGATCATAAAATTACTAATTGCCATACAGGGCATCTACGGCTATCTACCGACATGGACATATCTGTTAAAGATCTACAAGAAGCGATCTCAATTCGCCAGCAAATCGATGGTCTGCAACGACGCCTTTCCTCTCTTTTGCGAGGTGCACCTCAAAGGCCAACCGCTGCGGCCGCTGCGACCACTCCCACCACCTCAGGACGTTACTTCTCGCCTACAACAAGAGCGAAGCTTTCGGCGGCCGCCAGAGCTCGTTGGGCAAGAACGCGAGGCAGCACTGGAGGAGCAGCTGCTACAAAGAAAGCAGCTCCTACAAAGAAGAAGGGTCAACTCACAGCAGCCGGCCGAAGGAAGCTTTCCCAGCTAATGAAAGCGCGCTGGGCAGCCAGAAGAAAAGCCGGAGGAAAATCCAAAGCTTCTGCCGGGAAAAGAGGCGCCCTTACACCTGCCGGCCGAAAGAGACTTTCCGAGCTGATGAAAGCTCGCTGGGCAGCCAGAAGAAAAGGCTCGAAATAAGCAACTGCAGTAACCACCAGCATCGGACAGGTGCTGGTGGGGTGTAACACATCGCCGGTGCGACGAGAGTAACTGCTCGCGAGAGGACTCGAACCTCCACGGGTTGCCCCATACGGTCCTGAGCCGTACGCGTCTGCCAGTTCCGCCACGCGAGCAAAAACAGCGGGGATCTTACAATGCAAGTGTGGTAACATGCCTGCAAGCTGAAATCGGAGATTCCTTAGGTAATTTCAGGCGCCCCGTTTCTTCCGCGCGCGTACTTCTAATTGGTGCGCTTTGCGCACCTGTCCGAGCGATCGCAAGAGATCGGCATAGTTGGATACAACAATGTCGTAATCCTTCGAGGGTGTTTCCTCCACTTGTTCCCAGCTTTTAAGTGATGATTGATAGAGTTCCGCTGCCTTCGCATAATCACCCCGCGAATGGTAAACTACCGCCAGATTGCACTTCGACTGGGCAATGTCAGCAATCGGACGTGGTTGTAGGTTCTCTCTGATAGCCAACGCTCGAAGATGTAATTTTTCGGCTTCGGTGTATCGGCGTTCGTTAGTATAAAACACCGCCAGATTGTTTAGCACCGATGCCACATCGGCGTGATCAGGTCCCAATTGTTTCTCGTAAATCTCCAGCGCGCGGAGGTAACATGGTTCGGCCGCCTTTTGCCGGCCCGATTTGCGCAGAATAAGAGCAACGTTGTTTAGCATTGTCCCGATATCCGAATACGGGACGTCTTCAACCTCGGTTCCACCAGCTATTGCCTTTTGGTAAAAATCGATGGCCTCTTCGGACTGACCAAGGCTGTCGAAAAGCAAGGCCAATCGTCGTGCGGAGCGATAGATAGCGCGATGATCCGGCGGGTTTCCCTTTTCAAGAATCGTGTGCGCCTTAAGCAGATATGCTTCGGCTCCAGCGTGATCTCCCTTTTGTTCGAGCAGTTGGCCTAGTTTCTCAAAGCTGGTGGCAAGGGCAGTCTGGTTTCCTTTGAACGCACGTCTGGCAACCTCGAGCGCCGTTTCAGCGACCCGAATTGCCTGCGGCAGCCGATTGGTAGCGCGCAGATTGTCGAGCTTCTCGTTCAGAATAGCCCATAACTTCTCCTCACCTTTCATTTGGTCACCACCCCTCGCTCAGCTGAGCAACTAGTCGGGTGGCGAGATCCTCGGTGGCAAGCGGTAAAGCTTGTCGTTCGTCTGTTGTTACGTCGCTACTGACGAAGAAACTGGTAGTGCCGACTACTTCGGCGGGACCGACCACCTGCTTGCCGTCTCGCGTAGTGAGCGTGTATTTTAGAGTCAGTGCGAGAGTAAATTCTGTTGTGGCAAGCACATTTCCTTGCACCGAACGCGCCGGTAGCCGAGTGACGCGAGATATCTCCCCGCTTAAGCTTGCGTCTGCCTTGTCGTCGGTTGTGATTTGAAATGTGCCATCCTGTTGGAATTGCTTGATCAGCGTATCAGTCACTAAAACTTCGACGCGTGGCACGAGTGTGCGATTCCTAAAAGTCGGCACTGCTATGCTGTGAACATCCCGGAGATAGTACGGCTTTACCGGTCCGACATGATATCCAAGGCAACCGGAAATCGCGAAACAAAGGATTGTCGCAAATAAGGCTTTCAAGGCGCCGGCAAGGCGGACTCTTCGGGGGAGGACGATGCTCCGGGTCCGGGAGCACTCGATGGATCGGAGCTTGTGCCCGTGCCTGGCGAAGGCAACAGAGGTCCGGGCGCGGTGGTGGTGTCCGGCGCGAGCGAAGCCGGCGGTGGAAGCGAACTGTCCCCCTCCGATGCAGGCAGCGGCGCTTCATTGTTCGGTGCACCCGGCTTGGCTGACTCATTTCCGGCAGTTCGAGCCCCGTGTGCCTCGGGTTTTTTCTTTGCGTTCTGCGAGACCTGTATGGCCGGCTGCAACGCAGCGTCACCGTATTTGGCCCGTAACTGATCGATCCGTTTCTTGGCCTGGTTGCTCTCCTCTGATCCCGGCTGCTGCCGAATCACCTCGTTATAGTAAATGACCGCAGCACGATAATATTTTTGTTTGTCGTAAAATTTTGCGACTTTGAATGAATTGCTTGTCTGTTTGTGTTCAAGAATGTCTAGATTCTTGCGCGCCTGGGCTGCTTTCTCGCTCTTGGGATAGTGAAAAAGGAAATCCTGGAAAGCCGTTTTCGCATTGTTCGCGGCAGAGGCGTCATTTGTGCCCAACTGCGCGGCGGTAAACCAAATATAACCGATTTGATATTGAGCATCGACGGCTATCGGCTCGTTAGGAAATTTGTCCACAACAGCTTGATAAGCCTGAATCGCTGCATCGTTCGCTCCCTGCTTTTGACGCGCCATACCGATGTTAAACTGCGCTCGCGCTGTGTAGGTTCCGTACGGTGCAGTGCGCACAATATTCGCGAAAATGGTCACCGCTCGATCCAACGCCGATGCGACCGGGATTCCCAATATCTTCAATTTCTTTCCATTCAGATAAATTTCACCGACCCGAAATTGCCCCTCCACAGCATCTTCGAAATGCGCGCTGCTGGGGTACTTTTCGACCAAATGAAGATATGAATCTGCTGCGGGAGTATATTGATGGGTCTGTTCCAGCAATTGAGCGGCGCGATAAACCGCGGTCGAAGCCAGCGCATCTTTGGGGTGATGTTTGACCAGCGTTTTATAAGCCCTGATCGCACGTTTAGGATTGCCCTCTTTTTCTGCGGTTTGCCCGATCTGATATAGCTCCGCTGCATTCCCGCTCATTGGCTCTTCGCCAGGAGCGACATACTCCGCTTTTTTACCCGGCCGAAAGATGATGGAAGCCGTGGCCGCCTCAGGTAAAAGGAACAGTGTGACAGCGAGTAATAAGAACGCGCGAATGACCAGTTGCATCTAAATGTGGGAGGGTAGTTAACTTATCCGGCCCGTCAAATTTTTGGCACAATCTCTTCTCCCAATCTCACATCTTTTCAGGCAGACAAAACCGAATACCTTTCCGATCCCTTTTGAAGCTTTTTGACCAGCAAAAAATACGCATTGGCTCGTGCGCATGGAGCTTTGCTGACTGGCGCGGCGTTTTTTATCCGACTGATTTGCCGGAATCGCACTGGCTGGAATTTTATGCCCATCAGTTCCCAACCGTCGAAGTGGATTCGACATTTCACGCCACGCCGCCTGAAGTGACGGTTCGTCGTTGGGCTGAGACCACCCCCGCCAGCTTTCGTTTTACCTGCAAACTTCCGCGTCAAATCACCCACAATTCCCGTCTCCGCGACTGCGCAGCGGAGCTAATTTCGTTTCTCCGCGCGATCGAACTACTTGGGCCAAAGATCCAGGTGATTCTTATTCAACTCCCGCCTTCCCTAACGCCGGCGGATGGCAAAAACACATTGCGCAAATTCCTCGCGCAACTGCCACGGGACTTCCGTTTTGCTGTTGAATTTCGCCACGCCAGCTGGCATCGGCCGCAGTTCATCCGGCTATTGGAAAAGTATCGTATTTGCTGGGTGTGGGCGGATACGACACCGCTTAACGAGCGAAACCTCGCGCCCTTCGAATTTCTGCCGTGCACAACTGATTTTCTCTACCTGCGCTTGCTTGGCGATTACACGACGAAATACGACGTCGACGGCGCACACGTGCATCGATACGAAAAATTACTGTGGAAACGTGAAGCCGCGTTGGAAAGCTGGTCGCTCAAAATTCAGCGATATCTTCCGGACGTACGCAGTGCCTGGGCATTTTCCGGCAATCACTTCGAAGGATTTGCACCGGAGACTTGTCAACGGCTCGCGGAACGACTCGGTTTCGAGTTGCCACTGCCGCCGGAAACAGAAAGGGCTTTTTCAACTAATAAACAGTCGCAGCTCGATCTACAATTGTAGCGGCACGTCGGCACGCTTGTGTCTTTCAAAAACAGACACCTGGCGAATGCCGATTTCGGATACCTTGTGAGCGAGATTCACAAAATTTTCGCCAAGTTGGACATGTGAGTGCGCGTCGGACGCGGTCGTAAACGGAATTCCGTTTTGTATGGCCAATTTGATGATCGAATCGCCGGGATAAAGTTCACTGACTGGTTTGCGCCAACCGGCGGTCGAAAGCTCAATGGCAAGATTGCGCGTACGAATAAATTCAAGTGTCTCACTGACCAACGCGCCAATGTCTGCCGTCGGGCGATGTCCATGGATCTTAATGAGATCCAAGTGGGCAAGGCAGTCGACCAATCCAGTGGCAATCACTTCCCGGACACGGCGAAAGTAATCGGCGTACATCTTATCGATATTCCTGCCCTCGAATTGCTCCGCGCCATCCGGCACGCTGTCGAACATTTGATCGGGACGTTCCAGGAAATGCACGGAGCCGAGAACGAAATCCAATCTGCTCCAATTTTTTTCGATCCATTTGCGGCTGGCGGTTGAATGGACAGGATCGTTATCCATCTCGATCCCCGCGCGGATCTGCAAATCGGGATTTCGTTCACGCAAGCGATCGATTTCATCAAAATCGACTCCGCTGTGGTAACGATCGTGGTCGGTGAAAGCGATGTCCTTTAGCCCTAATCTACGCGCCGACTCTGCCCATGGTTGAAGCAAATCCTGGGTGTACCGCTGCACGCGATGACCCTGCGGGTGCATGTGATAGTCGGAAAAGAGGCGCAATGGACTGTTGGTGTGGTGGGGTGTAGGGAATGCTTCAAAAGTCATCACTCCTCCACTAATCCGCCGCTTCATTAAGGTACTGCCAGGAACTTTTGCCGAACGCGCAGCTCCAGAAATTGAGGGAAGAACACTTCGGCGATGAAAACTTTGTTTGGCGTCAGCTCGCGGGTCGAGATTGTTTCGTTATACTCGATCCGCTCGGACGGATTAATCAAAATTGTCGCAGGTTTTTTTTCGATTGCGTGGTTCTCAGACCATTTTGTCAGCACTTCGCCGGCGGAATTCGTGAGATAGATTTCGATGCGCTGGGTCGTGGGAAAATCGAGTGTGACGGGACGCTTCGACAGATTTGAAAGGGTGACTTTTACGTCCAGTTGGCGGACTTCGGAGAGCTTTACTGTTTGTGGCGTGATTTGCAGGTCGAGAGCGAGACCACGCAGCCGCGGATCTTTGTACTGCGGAACGATATTCGGAGAGAACGGATGAAGAATGCGGCTCAACCAACCTCGTCTTCGCGCCGGCGTGGCCGTGGGAGTAACGTCCTGGCCGAAGATCGCCCCAGCCACAAAAACGATCAGAACAAGCAAAACGAGGCGGCGGTTCATGAGGCCCAAAACAGGCCCAAAACTTTTCTGGGTTGCAAAATTGCTGTCAAACCATTTATGAACTCGCGAATGCTTTTGCAGTCAATTGGCATGAGAATTTTTTGTGTATTCGGAGCTTGTCTCGCTTTTGCGCTGATTGACGCGCCAGCGAAGCCACGACACTGCACGTTTCGCATACACGCGCAAGCGAACCCTCACGATTCGGATGTGTTCTCAATGGCCGGCCACGCCACGTCATCCGGTAAGGATATTGCCATCGAAAAACTCGCCTGGATCACTGAGCACGATATCGCGGCTTTTTCTCCCTACCCATCCCCGGACGGAACCTTCGGCGCGTTGTTTCAACTCGACGAGCACGGGCGCGTCGTGCTCGATACGCTGAGTATCGAACATCGGGGCAGGTTTCTCTTCGTATTCGTCAACGGCCGAATGATCACCAATCTGCAGATCGACAAGCGAGTGTCGGATGGCAAGATTTACATTCCCTCCGGGCTAACTGCCGGGGACGTCGAGCTAATGAAGAAAGACTGGCGGCCGCTCGGCCAAACAAAGCGTTAATCGGTTCGTCGTCCATGCGAACATTGTTCCCCGGAATTGTTGTCGCCCTGCTTTTGTCTGTTCCGATGACAATCCACACCGCACGAAGCCAGAGCCTCGATCTTGCTCTGCCCACGGACAATGACGCCCTTTTTTCAGGGGACGGCCCGGCTTTTTACCAATATATCGACCGGGATTATGATGGCGTGAAATCGACGCCGTGGGAGGGCGGCCAATACGGCTTTGTTCGCGATCCGAAGAGCACTGGCGGAGGCCTCGTTTATACTCGCTTTCATGAAGGAATTGATATCCGATCCGTGCACCGCGATGCAAACGGTGAGCCGCAGGACGAAGTACGCGCCATTGCCGACGGCGAAGTTGTGCACGTCAGTCTCACTCCCGGGTACTCAAATTATGGCAAGTACGTCGTGATCGAACATCGCTGGGACGGCTCGAACTATTACAGTTTGTACGGACATCTCAGCTCGATCGCAGTGCAACCGGGCGAAAGGGTAAAACGCGGTCAGCGGATCGCCGTGATGGGTTACACCGGCACAGGCATAAACCGCGAACGCGCACATCTGCATTTGGAAGTGTGCCTGATGTTCAGTCGCCAATTTGAAGCATGGTACAACACATTTTTTAGAAACGATCCCAATCACCATGGCCTCTACAATGGGATGAACCTCGCTGGTGTCGATGTTGCGCGTCTCTTTTTGGCATTCAAAAAAAATCCGGCGCTCACAATCCCCGAATTCCTCTCCGGTGAAGAGACATTCTATAAGGTCGCATTGCCAAAGGCGCGGCACTTTGATCTACCAGCGCTGTATCCGTGGATGCTTTCGGCGGGAAAACGAAATGGGTCCTCCTGGGAAGTCTCGTTCGCGCGTTCCGGTGTTCCCTTGAGAATTGAGCCAAGCGACAAACGCGTAACACAGCCTGAGGTAAGCTATGTAAAAAATAGTTCGGCCGAATGTTCCTATCTCACGCGCGACATAGTTTCTGGCCGGGGAGCGAACGCGCACCTTTCGGGTTATGGCGCGCAGCTCATGCGTCTGCTGATCTGGCCAAACTAAATGCGAACCGAATGTTTCAGCACGACGTCGGCGTGCCTTGCGCAACCGCGACGCCATGCGGGATTGCGCCTTGTACAAAGGTAAGACACTCCACAGCGCCGCTCGGCTTCCCTGGAAGCGCGACGACCAGAGCGCGATCGACGACCGCGGCAAGATTGCGTGAGAGAATGGCGTTCGGCGTAATCTTCATCGATTCGGCACGCATCACTTCTCCGAATCCCGGCAACTCCACTCGCATCAGGGCACGAATCGCTTCCGGTGTAACATCACGCGGGCCAATTCCCGTACCTCCAGTCGTTAAAATCAGGCCGCAGCCTTGCCCGGCAAACGACCGAATTGTTTCCTGAATCCGGCTGATCTCGTCGGGCACGATCGCTTCCGCTAGAACGTGCCAGCCAATCTTTTGCGCGACTCGTTTCAAGGCTGGGCCGCCCAAATCCTCGTAATCTCCTGCACTAGCGCGATCAGAAACCGTAATAACACCAACAGTAATGTGATTGGAGTGCTGTTTGTCTTCCATTACTCCATTACTCCATCGCTGCGCCGCGCACCGGCTGCTTCGTCTTTTCAACCAGGTGCACTCCGGTGATGGCCATCTGTTTGTCCACCGCCTTACACATGTCGTAAATCGTCAGTAATGCGACGCTGACGCCGACCAGCGCTTCCATTTCAACTCCAGTCTGCGCGATTGTTTGCGCGCTGCACTTGACCTCCGCCCCGTCCTTCGAAGCAATGATATCAATGTTTACTTCGCCGAGCGGAAGAGTATGGCAAAGCGGAATGAGCTGCGCAGTTTGCTTGGCTGCTTGAATCCCGGCAATCCGTGCCGTGGCGAAGACATTTCCTTTGGCGATTTGATCCGCTGCGATGAAGTCGAGCGTCTCGCGCTGGAGCTGAATTTTCCCGTGCGCAACTGCTTTTCTTTTACTGAGCGGCTTCGCCGAAACGTCAACCATTTGCACGCCACCGTCACGAGAGATGTGAGTTAGTTGTTTCATTTCTGATTCTGTCATTCTGAGCGAGGCGAAGCGGCAACGCAGCCCCGAGTGTTTTCGGGGCGAGGCCAGGCTTTCAATTTAGGTCCCAATCCAGAGCGATTCACAACCGAGTATCCCGAGATTTTTGAAGACCCGTTCTCATATTTTCGCATTTCGTTGCAGGGCTTCACTCAACATGGCAGTCCAGAAAGGGTTCCATCAACACGCTCACCCGCCGATCGCAACCATTTTGCGATTGGGTTGATAGTTGTGTCGGAAATCGTGTTCCCGCGGCTTTCGATCGACCACGCTGACGAAAAACTGCTTGAGCTGTTCATCACTCGCGCCAGCCCGAAGGGGCGTAATGATGTCAAACTCCAAATAGCTCCCAAGACATGGACGTAACTTCCCGTCGCATGTGAGCCGCAATTTGTTGCAGTTCTCGCAGAAATGCATGTTCGTCATCGCACCAATGAAACCTATGCGCTGTGCGCGTCCTGGAATTTGATAATAAGTGGCTGGACCATTCGTTCGAAACTCCGTCTCGGGAATTAGGCTACCGTAAGCGGATTCGACTAACCGTTTCGCCTCCATCACGGACATAAAGTTATTCTCGTTAAGCACTTCGGTGGTGCTCACCGGCATCAGTTCGATAAACCGAAGTAGAAGGTTTCGCGGTGTAGCAAATTCGATCAACTGCAGCAATTGATCTTCATTCCGGCCCCGCATCAGAACCGTATTGAGTTTAATCTGCTCGAACCCTGCGGCGATCGCGGCCTCAATCCCACCCAGCGCCTGTGCATGGAAATCTCGACCGGTGATCTGCGAATAAACAGCAGCATCGAGCGTATCGAGTGAAATATTCAGCGAATGCACACCTGCATCGCGCAGCGTCTCGGCCATTGTCCTACCAGGGGTGATTTCGCGCGCGAGCAAAGTTCCGTTCGTCGAAAGACCGATGCTGGTGATTCGGCGGATTTCGGGAATCTGCCTAACGAAATCGATTATGCCACGGCGCGTTAGGGGTTCACCACCAGTGATTCGCACTTTTGAGACTCCGAGCTCGGCCGCGATACGGATGAGCCGCAGGGTCTCTTCGTACGTCAGGATTTCGTCGCGCGGCAACCACTCCTGCAGTTCTTGCGGCATGCAATATCCGCAGCGTTCGTTGCAACGATCCGTGATCGAGACGCGAAGATAGGAAATGCGATGACCGTAACGATCCTGCATGGCATCGATACGTTACGGGGAAGACGACGGCGAATCAACAGAGCCCGTTCGTTGACGCGATACGACGAACGCATAATCGTAACGCATGCAGGGTCGAGTAGCGCGCGTCGCGCTGACATTCGCGATAGTCACCGGGGCGTTGATCTTCAGCGGTTGCGGAACTACGGGTGGCCGTATTTCACAACACCCGGAAATGTACCAGACCCTTTCGCCTAACGACCAGGCATTGGTCAGTCAGGGACAGATTCGTTCGGGGATGTCAACGGATGCGGTGTGGCTTGCCTGGGGCACGCCTGATCAAAAAATTCCGGCAAGCATTCGTAATCGGCCGGCTGAAACCTGGGTTTATTTGCGTTACGAAACGCCTCCAAGCTACGGCGGACCGTATTATTATGGCCCGTTCGATTGGTCATATATCCCGCCAAAGTTCATATACCCGATAAGGGCAGTCACTTTTTCCAACGGCAGAGTCGCGTACTTCGGATATCTACCGCCGCCGTGAGCCCCTGGTTTGGCTTGCCAAAGTGATGGCGAGTATGATTTGCTCGCCACATGAAGCGCCGATTCGTGCATCGTGCATCGACGCTGGCCCTCGCTATCGCCACCCTGATTCTCAGCAGTTGTTCGACGCCACAAACGCGAATTTCTGATCATCCAGATTTTTACCAGAGTCTCTCACACAGAGATCAGGCCCTGGTGAACCAAGGACAGATTCGTATTGGAATGTCACGAACGGCCGTCTGGCTTGCGTGGGGTTCGCCGGATCAAAAAATTGTGGGGAATATGGGCGGCGGCAGGACGGAGACCTGGGTTTATATTTGCTACGCGACTTACTATCCGCCGTACGGGCCGTGGGGTTACTTTGGGGATCCTTTCTACGATCCATTCTATTATTCGTTCTTCCCGCCGAGCATCCCCTACCCCACCAAAGTAGTTACTTTCGCCCGTGGCAGGGTGGTATCCTACCAATACGTGGCGTCGCACCCCTAGAGTGGATCAAAAATTCTGTCGCATTGCGACGTGCGGCGGATGAGTATTCCAGCGCGTCCAATCAATGGCTTACCGCTCATTTCAACAGTTCCTCGATGCCCTTGAAGAAGCGGGCGAACTGAAACGCATCGCGATTCCGGTCGACACCGAACTGCTGATTGCCGAATGGGCAGATCGCGAGATGAAATCGCCCGGCGGCGGGAAAGCCTTGTTGTTTGAGCAGCCGATTGTGGCTGGAAAAAAATCGGAATTCCCGGTGGCGATTAACACGATGGGATCGCGCCGCCGCATGGCCATGGCTTTACACGTTTCCGACGTTGAAGATGTCGCGCGAGAAATTCAGCTAATTTTGAAAGCAAAGCCGCCCACGGATCTGCGCGAAGGCTGGAATCTTCTCAAACAAGGAATCCATCTGCTGCATGCGCGGCCGAAATCAGTGCGGAACGCGCCCTGCCAGGAAGTGATGCATGAAATACAAAGTGGCGGCGATTTTTTCCTTCGCGATCTGCCCATCCTCAAATGCTGGCCGAAAGACGGCGGACGTTTCATTACTCTGCCGAATGTGCACACGCGCGATCCAGAAACCGGCGCACGCAATGTGGGTATTTACCGAATGCAGGTGTATGACGACCGCACGACCGGGATGCATTGGCAACTTCACAAGGTCGGCGCACGCCACGGCAGACGCTATTACGAACGTGGCGAGCGGATGCCGGTGGCTGTCACGTTAGGTGGCGATCCGGTGTACACATTCGCAGCAACCGCACCCCTGCCAGATGGTTTGGATGAACTCTTGTTCGCAGGATTCCTTCGAAGAAAATCAATCGAACTGGTTCGGTGCAAAACCATCGACCTGGAAGTGCCGGCGGATGTTGATTTTGTCTTAGAGGGCTATGTACAGCCCGGCGACATGCGACCGGAAGGGCCGTTTGGCGATCATACAGGATTTTACACCGCAGTGGAAAATTACCCCGTTTTCCATTTAACCGCGATCACACACCGGCGTGATGCGATCTATCCGACAACTATCGTCGGAAAACCGCCAATGGAAGATTTCTATATCGGCGACGCCTCGGTGCGAATTCTTCTCCCGGTGTTCAAGATGAATTTCCCCGAAATTGTGGACATAACGTTGCCGCCCGAAGGGGTATTTCACAATCTCGTTTTCGTGAGCATCAGGAAACAATACCCGTATCAAGCTTTCAAAGTGATGCATGGTCTCTGGGGAATGGGACAAATGATGTTCAGCAAGTACATCATCGCAGTGGATGAAGATTGCGACGTGCATAATACGAGCGACGTCCTTTTTCGATTGTGCGCGAATACCGATCCCGCCCGGGACACAACCGTCATCAAGAACCCCAGTGACTCGCTCGATCACGCACCGAGCGAGCAGAACATCGGTTCCCACATGGGATTTGACGCGACGCGCAAATTACCGGGCGAAAACTATCACCGAGCATGGCCGGAATTACTCAGTATGACAGATGAAGCGCGAACGCTAGTCGACAAGCTCCAAGCGCAAGCGCGCTGAAGCACTCAAAGCGTCGGAGCGCGGACGTCTCTATTATGGCCTGCGGAAAAGCCGACCCGTATCGACGTCGCGAGTGAGTCCACCGGGCGGCACGCCGCGTAAATCGTAGACGCGACCTGTATAAGGGCTGTAGAAAAACCCTGATCTTCCCGCCCATCGCGCATAAGGGTAACCGCCGGGCGGCGGCGGGCCATATCCCGCAGCTTGATTCTCCTGGACAATCTTTCCGGTTAAAGCGCCAGCGGCGGCTCCTGCGGCTGCGCCGATTGATGCGGCGCGCACATTACCAGTCGCGGCGCCACCGATAATGGCTCCGGTAGCAGCACCCCATGCTGCGCCCTGGCCTACTGGAGTGTCACATGATGTGAGCATCCAGCCACTGAGTGCAATGGCCGAGCTAACCGTGAGAATTGTCGTTCCCATAATTCGCCTTTAGTTTGCGACATTGCGCAGCGGAGCCCGGCCAATGTCGCGGACCCGCTTCAATTCAGGCTTTTGACCGTCGAACCGGTATTAGGGATAAACAAAGACTTGCTTCGCATGCACGTCGAGCACCAACCCGCCGTGGTTAACCTTCGAGCAGTTATACTTGTCATGCGGCGGATACGGGCTGGAAACAACGCCGGAAGCATCATGCGCGTCGCGAGTGGCCAAGGGATAGCCTCCTGATTTTGACGGATATTTCTTCTGAGCCTCTGCTTTCGTGAGCGGTGTAGCGTCAATCGCCCCCTTTTCCCCCCGTTCACGCGCTATGCTGCCTATGCGCGAGTCCGTGCCTTGCGCGTACAGGTTTGTGCCGAGCATACCCAATGCAATCGTGATCGCCGACAGAATTTTGAGAGATGTGTATTTCATAGGTTTGTCCTTGGTAATATTTCGCAGCCACGAACTCAGACGGATGCTCAACGCGGCCAATTCAAAAAAGATTTGAACAACTGCGCCGTGATCCGACCTGCCTTTTCTGGCTTACTTAATCGATATTCTTTTTCGAAAACTCGAAACTTGTCCAGTTCAATCCGGCGAAGCAAGGCCCGGTAAATGGAGGCCATTATTTCTGCGGGCGCCATTGCCCGGCGATCTTGGGGCGGCAGTTCAGCTGCCGCGCGGCTGAAGAATTCGCGGGCGCGAGAGGCTTCGAATTCCATCAACTGTAGGAAGTGCTCGTTGTATTGTTGTTTCGCCAGGTCAGCTTCCGAATAGTGGAACCGCGCCATATCCTCCTGCGGCAGGTAAATGCGTCCGGCCTGAAAGTCTTTTCCTACGTCCCGGATGATATTGGTCATTTGCAACGCGAGTCCGAGGTCGACCGCGTATTCCCGGCAGCGCGGATTGCGATAACCAAAGATTTCGATGCTGACCAGCCCAACTGCGCTCGCGACACGGTAACAATAGACACGAAGGTCTTTGAAGGTGCGATACCGCGCGACGCTCAAATCCATTTCTACTCCGGCAATAATTTCCTCAAGCATGTCCGGTGGAAGCGAATACTTGTGCATCAATTCCCTTACATCCCGCGCGAGCGCCGGTTCGTTCGAAACGGCAGTGCGAAGCATCTCGCGCCAATTCGCCAGGCGAACGCGTTTCTCGACGACGCTTAGGTCTGTCGAATCGGCGATATCATCGACCACGCGGCAGAATGCATAAAAAATCGTAATGTCGCGTTTGCGCTCACGGCCTAACGAAACAAAAGCCAAAGCCAAATTCGATTTGCTCTGGCGCGTGATGGTGCTGGCATTCACCTTCGCTTTATCGCAGCCTGCTTCATCAATATTGAATCCATTTCTCCTGATGAATTCTGCCTGTTTCGCATTGCCGAAACAGGCAGACCCATGAAGCCAAGAGCCAGCCCGTCACCGCGCCCCGGAGACAGGCAAAAGTAAATTTCCATAGCAGGAGCGCACCCAATCGATCCGCGATCGCGCCGCGCAGAATCGCATCGCAAGCTCCAATGATATA
>DATDFM010000054.1:0-9978 GCA_036522635.1 Candidatus Udaeobacter sp.
ACCCACTCGCCCGGACCCGGTCGCATCAATCCGCCTTTGGTGGCAATCACCAGCCCTTCGGGATACGGATGCAACGCTTCCGCGATGAGCAACTCGCTCACCTCCGGTCCGTACGAATCAGCCGTGTCGATGAAATTGACGCCTAGTTCAACCGCGCGACGCAAAACTTTGCGCGCGTTCTCGCGATCCTTCGGCCAACCCCACACGCCGCGCCCGGTCAACTGCATCGCACCGTACCCGAGCCGGTTCACGCGCAGATCGCCGCCGATGATAAATGTCGATTGCATAAAACATTATCGCGCGACATGCGAACGATGGCCGCGCGAGGCAGGTTCAGCGCGCTGACCGCAGACGCCGCAGCGCGGCGTCTCTACCGTTTACGGGCGAAACTTGAAACCGCGCCCGGTGCCGCTCCAATTCTCAAATGACGCGCCAGCTGTGATCGAAAAATGATCGTTGCCGACCGTGCCGATCACGTATCCCTCCTCCAGGTCGCCACCGAACTTCCCTGTGCTTTTCCCGTAGAGAAAACCGACTTCGCCGTGCACGTAATCGATCCAATCTTTCCGCGCAAGATCGACATTGTCCTTGGATGAATCCTTGCCATCCTTGCTCGCGTCGACGGAGCGATTAGTAGCGCCCGGTTGCGCCGCTGCCGGTAACGCCGGTAAAAAATTTGGCGTCGGCTCGATCCAGTTCAATCCTGTCGCGAGAAAGAAATACTGCGCATTCGAGAGACCCAGCGCTGGAAATTCCGCCGAAGATTTGTTCAGCGACAAGCTGCCCGCCGTCACTGGCTGCGCATGCAATGCCAGCCCCAGAATCCCCGCCACGATGCAAACCCCACGTGTACCCATGGTTGGGATTCTGAACCAAAATCGCGCCCGCGCGAGAAAAATTTGGTAGGGCGCGACCGCCGGGCGCGCCGCACTGGTCACTCGTCACTGCGCTCGGCACGAACGCGTCACGGTCCGTTCAAAATCTTCAGCGTCGCTTTGTTTGGATTACCAACTGTGTATCCGCCGCCTTTGCCGATAGCCATGATCGCGGTCTCGCTCCTTTCGGCAACGTGATCGGCAATCGCGTGCAGCGTGACCGTCGCCAATGATTGTCCCGCAGCGATCGTCACCTGCCCTGCCGTTCCGGTCAGGGTGTAATCGGTGCCATTCGTGGCCGTGCCGCGCATCGAATACTTCACCGTGACCGCTTGCGACAAGACGAACGAGCTCGACACCGTAAACGTCGCATCACTTCCTTCAGTCACACTCGTTGATGAAACTGAAAGCGTGATTGTCGGTGTTGCTGACGGTGTCGGCGTGGGTGTCGGAGTTGGCGTGGGCGTTGCTGTCGGCGTGGGCGTTGCTGTGGGTGTTGGCGTGGGTGTCGGAGTTGGTGAGCCGCTCTGCACGTTCACAATTACGGCGTCGTACGCGACCGCGTGCACGCCATCAGCGACACTGATCTCGAATGTGTAGGTGCCGTTCTGGGTAAACGTCACCGATGTGCTCGCCAGCGTCGGGCTGCTCAACGACACCGACGCAGGACCCGAATACAGCTTCCACAAAATCGGCGCGCTTCCGCTTGGATCGACAATCGCCGCGCTCAACGTCGTGCTGAACGTGTTGATCGTCTGGTCCGCACCGGCATCGACCGTCGGCGCGCCAGGCGAGCGCGGTCCTTCCGTCTCCGCGGTTGTCTGGATCACTTCGAAATTGCTCACATCGATTGTCGTCAGATGATTGAACGCCACATCGGAGAACCGATCGTCCGGACAAACCGAAATAGAAAAGAAGCCGCCGCTGTTGTCGGCCACGAGCGCGCCGTATTTCTTGAACGCGTAGCACACCGCCTTCTCCTCGATCGTCCAGTTATCCGGAACGACGAAGCTCGCCTTGAGCCGGAACCGTTGCCCCATCGCCGGATATTGCGTCGAGGTCGCCGGGATCGATGACGCGTAATGCCGCGCCGGGTAGATGTATTCCTTGCGCGTCTTCGGCACGCACACGCGCAGCGCGTGCTCGACCATGCCTCGCTCGCATTCGTCGTAGCGAACCAGCGCCGGGAACATCGCCAGCCCCGCCGCGTCGCCCGAGGTCCAGCCGGCCGGGCGCATCGTATTGGAATTGAGATCGAACTTCGCGCCGTTCGACGCCTGCCAGTTCGTGCTCGTCAATTTCATCTGCCACGTCTCCCAGATCGACCCCGCGCCAGGTGCGACCATAATGCCGTGCCGGTCGCCGCCGATGTTGGTCACGTCCATTTGCCATTGTTGCAACGTCAGATTCCCCGTCTCGCGCGGCCAACCTTCGATCGGCTGGTTTGTTGGGATCGGGTAAAGCCCGTCCGGATACGTTCCTCCGTCCAGGTCCGATTCATCCGGGTAATCGAGGAACGGAATCGTCACCCGCGCCTGCGCATCCGGCACGAGCGCAAAGTTCATCTCGTAAAACGGCTGCAGCGTTTGGTGGGTGCCGAGGTCCACTTTCAATTGGGAAATCATCTGGGCCGAGTTCGATAACAGCGGCCGCTGCGAGATATCTTCATTCCATGCGGACGTGACCGGAAAAATCTGCATCGCCGCCACAATCGCGTCCGCCTCCGGCGTATTAAACAACGTCGGCGTCGTCACCACCGGCGCCGGCCCAAGGATTCGCCCTTCCTGATTGATCCGCTCCGCATGTGCGACTGCGAACGCAAACGTAACTGTCGATACAGCAATAATCGCGATGCACCGCGTCGCGAATTCTCCCACCCGTTTTTGGTTCATGTGACCTGTGAGTTGTGACCGCTGACTTGTGATTCCAGCCGGAGAAGCCAGCTCGAAAATGCAGCAGGTTTTGCACCGACTTTGTACCCATTAAAATTAACCGCTAACCGCGCGCAACGCCACGCTGAAGGATTGATTACCGCCGTTATCGGCTGAGATCGACTGGAAGAAACGCGATCAATGGTTTCTGGCCCTGGACATCGATCTCGATCCCGCGCCGCTCTGGCAGAAGTACGATGGGCAGGCGTTAGGAATCTTCGGCGAACTCGATAGCTCGACCCCAGTAAATGGCGTCGTCCCGATCCTGTCCAAAGCCCTCGCGAGTCGCGCCCGCACCGACTACGCGATCAAAGTATTTCCCAAAGCGAACATAACATCTTCGAAGCAGAAACCGGCAGCGACACCGAGCTGCCCCGGCTCAAGCGCCTCGCGCCCGGCTTCATGGACACCATGACCGATTGGCTGAAAACGCGGGTTGAAACTAAGAATTGAATTCTCCTCGGTCGCCGCGTCTCGCTGGAGAATACGCGTTCCGTTTCGCGAATCCGCGAATCGTTGCATAATATCGAAGGTGCAGCTAAACGATGAGAAGTAATCTCCATCCACCTGTGAGAATCGAGCGAGAACAGATTCCAGAGTTTTTAATTCAAGCTTTGGCGAATCGTGACGCCGCGCTGTGGGTCGGCTCAAACGTCGATGACTCGGAGAAGCTGACACCAGAGTTGGCAGCGCTGATGGGTTTACCGTGGAAGTTGGTCCTTAGTGAATCCAGCAGTGCAAGCCTTTGCGACATGCTCGACAAACACGGGACTGAACAGAAGCTCAATCGTAAAAGAGGTTTCATCCACCTTGTATCATCTGATCCAGAAGGCACAGAGCTTCCACCACGAGCGCTTCCGATTTTTTTACTCAATGGTCGACAGAACCCGCATCAGCCCAGCGATTCCAGAAACCTAGGTTCGTTTTCCGAGCTTCGTCGGCGTTTAAATATGTTGAACGAGCTCGTGGCAGCACGGCCACGCGTTGTTGTGCTCGTAAGCAACGGCTCACTCCAGCCGATTAATGATTTTTTTACACTATGGAAGGAGAACTTTCGCACACTCGTCGTTCTATTAAGCGATCACGAGGCAGACATCAGCCGAATCGACAATTGGCTTCGCGAGCCACATTCCGCGGCCGCGGTTGATCACATTCGAACGCCGCTGGTCCAATTTATTCCGGCGCTAGTTCGACAAATATCAGAGGAGCTCCCAGAAACTAGGTTACTAGTTCGAATCCGAGATGAGGTCGGGCGACACCGAGATCTGGATATCACTGAATGCGACCTGATTGAGCGGCCGCTCTTACAAAATTATGAATTAATCCAATCTCGCGATCTGCACTTAATGCAGCCGAACGAGATCGCCGCGGACGATTTCGCTTCATTTTTTGATCGGTCCTCAAACAACTGGAAACCTTACGCGGCAGGGTTGCCCTGGCGTCGCAATGACGAAGCGCGAAAAAAAGTCTTGGCCGCGCTAGGACGAGTAGCGACCAGCGGTTCAGCAGAAAACTGTATTTTGTCTATCATTTCGGAATCGGGAGCGGGTGGTACCGTATTTGCGAAGATGCTTGCGTTTGAAGCATCAACCGAAGGTTATCCCACTCTTATCGCGCGTCCAGAGCTACACCAGCCTGAAGCGCTAGAATTGTCGCGCTTCTTGCATCGAGCTTACGTCAAATCAACTGATACGCCCGCCAATGAACAGTCGAGCCAAGGCGAAGGCTTTGAAGTCCCTTGGCTTATTGTCTTCGATGTCACTCATTGGGAAGGCAGGCACACCGAACTCAGAACATTTTTAAAGGACCTAACGAACGACGGTAGGCCTGCTGTTCTGCTCGTTGTCAATTCGCCATTTGTTCCTGCTGAATTAGGTCGCGACTCCCGAATTCAACAAATTGCTTGGTTAACCCATGAGTTGTCCTTGCCGGAGGCTATCCGATTGGGCCGGCACCTAAACAGATTTCTGGAACCGTTGGGAAAGCAAAAATCTGAGTCCGATTGGCGTCGCTTTTGGGAAGTTCATCGCCCGGATCACATCACATCCAGCATTGCGCATTTTTGGATTGCGCTCGAATTCTGGCTAAAGGGCCAACTGGACCTCGGCGAGTCAATTCAAGGCTGGCTATACAATTCATTTCGGGAGGCCAAGATCGACGATGACGTTCGAGTGCTCCTACTTGAAATAGCCGCGCTCAGTATTGAGCGACAACCAATGCCGGAAGGTGTGATGCCCCTATCGCCAAAACATCGTCGACCGTACTCTTGGTTGCTTGAAGATGTTCGATCCACCGTGCCAGCACTAGCCCTTCTACGTGAAGGAACCGGAACCGAGAAGGTATGGGCAATGGCCCACGACCTTTTAGGACGATATCTCATTACCTCGACATTTTTCGATCACGCGATGCTTGAGAAACTTGCGCTTGTCACGGCGACCGATCCTGTCCAGTTGCGCTTGCTATTGCTGAGACGCATCGCGTGCCGACCAGCGCTTGGTCTAAAAGCGTTTCGGGCGTTGGCGTTGGATTTTGCGACCAAGATCCTGAAGCTTGATGTCGGCGGAAATGAGGAATTCGTTTCGTACTGGCGTGAAGTGTTATCGATTCTCTCGGATATGCCTTCCGGTGTCCGTGAAACGAGTCGCACATTCAATCATCATGTTGCGATCTCTCTGCGACGCGTTGTTAAGCAGCGAGAATTCGGCGCCACGCTGGACGAGCGAAAGGATTTACTCAATCGGGCGATTAAGCATCTTGAATATGCCATTTCCGAATTGGAAAAAGGCGTCGAGGGCGAAACTGACCTCAACCTGTATAACTCGCTCGCCCTCGCATACCAAGATTTAGCTGACGTTGAACGCGAAGGTGGCGCTTCCGCCGAAAGGTTTGCGGAGTTGCGGGCTAAGGCGACGGAGGCAACACGCTCCGCGTTGCTGGAGGACCCGTCGAATTCATACGTGCTTGAAACTACCGCGAAGAATCTAATCCAGAATGGCGAGCATAACCCCCAAGAGGCGGCCGCGAGTGCAGCGGAGGCGCTGAGCTATGTGTACCAATCCGTCTGCTTAGAGCGTTCCGATTTGCGACAGTCGGAACTCACACGATTGGCCAATCGGGCATTAAACTTACTGCGCTTGCCTGGCGGCGATCAACAAGTCCAACGCCTTGTCGAGCAACATAACCCGTTAGGCACATTAGCTGAAGCATGGCTCATGTTAACCGAGGGGATAGTCGATTTGAGTGAGTATGACCTTGCAGCAATGCCGCCGCGAAATATTAGTAACGCTTTGGCAGTTTTGGATTACAGCCCAGAAAAGTCGAATTGGATGTTGTTGCGGTTTCGTTACGACCTTGTTGCGACGAGCAGACCCGAGGATTTCGAAACGCAACTGGGAATACTCGACGAACTGGAGGGTACGAGATATCGAATGCCACTGCAGCTGCAGTTGGAGCATGCCATCCTGCTCCACCAACAAGGTCGTCACACGGAAGCAAATCGGAAGTTCCGGAACATCCGTCAAGACCTGAAACAATTCGACGCAATTGTTGAAGTGCCGGAACGGCTTTTCTGGTTGCGAAGCGGCGGAAATGGAACCAGGCGAATCTGCGAGGCGCAAGTCGTCGAGACACGAAGTCATAAGGCGATGGCAAAGGTGCGCGAATTGAAAGATGAAATCGTACCTTTCGTTCCGCAGGAATTCGCAGTGCAAACGATGCGCCCCGGCGCTGTTTTTAAGTGCTCAATAAACTTTGGCCGGATGGGTCCGTTTCTAAAGCCACCTCAGCTTAGTCCGGCGCGGTCGGAATAAGTCGGTCAGTTTGAAATGGCCACCACGTTCCAACCGGGCGACCTTGCTCGGCGATTCGCGAATCTGTTTAAATGGCCGATCGCGGAGCGAATAATCATCGTCGAAGGTGAACACGATCAGCGATATCTGGCGCTAGCCGATCAGCTGTATCGAAAAGAAACCGGATTGCATTTGTTGGGGAAGCGACTTGTTGCGTTTCCAACCGGCATTGGTGACGAAGGTGGTACATACGGTATCCTCAAACACTTCCACCCGTTCCGAACGGTAATTGATAGGGATGTCATACCGACAGGAAAGAAAGTCTTCCATGCGATTGCATTATTCGATGATGACTTTGAAGGACGACGGGCATTTAACGCCCTCGCAGGTCAGCATCTTAACTACATTAGATGGCGTGATATATTTTTGCTCAGGCGGGTGATGCCTCGTACTACGAGAGCAAACCACGAACTGATCAAGCTGATCGATGTTCAGAATGCAGCATGGAAAGACATGGAATGTGTAATCGAGGACTTTGTCTCTTTCGATGTTGTCACAGCATTCTTGCAAGATCACCCTGGGGCCATGCTATGCGATCCGCAACGCACTGCGGGCGGAATGCATTGCGTATTCCGACCTCAGTTCAAATCGACCTTCGTTCGCTTCGTCGAAACAAATGCTTTGCTTCAGGACGTCCAAAACTTTGTCGAGCTTCTGAAGTCGCTTCGTTATCATCTCGGTCTGCCCCCAGATGGCGAGATCGAATAACATTTCGTTTAAAGAATTGCGGAAGTTCCTTCGTTTAAAGCTTCGCGATAGCGAGTCAGCTGCAATCGAGCGGTAACCGGAGGGAAGATATCGATCTTGGCTCGCACCGAATCAAACGCGATTAGCTATTGGCCGAAAAATGGTGCGGCGAAGCCTCCGAACAAAATGTGCCAGAAAAGATAGAAGGCGAGCCGGAACACGATCGGGGTAAGCCAGCCGTAGCGCAGAAGGAGCCAGCCTTCGAATACGTTGGAGAGATAAAGCGGCTCAATCGGTAAACGCGCGACGCTCCCCCAGCGGCCGGCGTGAATGTCAGGAGCGAGATACGGCCAGATTTCGTAGAGCGCGATGATGAGGTTCAAAATCCAAAACACGGGCAACCGGAAACGGCGGCGCAGGATTAAAACACCAATGAACCAGAACCCGATGCAGAGCGCGCCCAGCCGCAGCAGGTACTCAAGAAAAATTGCGCCAAAGGTGTAAAACGGAATCGACCACGGCAGTCGCACATGGTCCCAGCCCGAGCCGGGATTGAGCGGACTGTGCGCCGGGTGCCAGATGTACATTCCGATCGTAATGAGGCCGTAGATGGCGCCGGTGAGCGTGGCGATTGTGATGCCGCGCCAGTCGCGCGCCGCGTCCGTCAAAGGATCGGGCAAACCGGATGCACGATCGGCCAGCAGTCCGGCAAATCCGATCGCGATGACCGCGCCCACCAGCGTCCAGGTAAACGCTGACGCCTGGTCACGCAGCGGAACGTCGGTCAGGAAAACGTCCAGGATAAGTTTGATGACGACGAGCGTCAGCGACAGCGCGACGAAGAGAAGCGTCGAACGCCGCTGAAAGAATTGCCGAATCATCTACCAATTAGATTCGGAGGAAGGCGATTTGGATTTAGATACTTCGCCGCATCATGAAGAAGGTTGAGAGTTATTGATGGTTGAGAGTCGAGAGAAAGCGCCAGAATTCGCCGCCAAGTTTGATGGGGAATCTCACCAAGTAAGCCCGATTGTGTGACAATGCGACTGGCAGAAATTTAATGATTGTTGGCATTGCTGCCAGTCGCTGTTAGCTGGAAAATCGGGGCATGAACGCACGATTTGATTTGAAGCAAGCAATGCTGACTACGTTCGCGCTGCTGGTTCCGGTCGCAATTTTCATCGCGGCGGCTCCGACCAATAGTTCCGACACCGATTCGCTCAAGCCTTCCCCGCCGATTCCGGTCGGGTTCGTGATCTCGGAAGGCGCAGTCGTGATCGATTTCTGCGGACCATGGGAAGTCTTCCGTGACGTGATGCTGCCAGGCGGCGATCACCCATTCCGGCTTTACACCGTTTCGGACAAGATCGCACCGATCACCGCCGGCGGCGGATTGAAAATTGTTCCCGATTACACATTCGCGAACGCGCCGGCGCCGAAGGTGATCGTGATTCCGGCGCAAAGCGAGCCGAGCAAAGCGATGCTCGATTGGATCCGTAACGCAACCAAGAACACCGACGTCACGATATCGGTCTGTACCGGCGCGTTCGTTCTCGCCAAGACCGGACTCCTGGATGGCAAAAGCGCAACCACGTTTCATGGAGCATTCGGAGCATTCGCGATGCACTTCCCGAAGATTGAGCTGAAGCGTGGCGCGCGGTTCGTTGAAAATGGAAATCTCGCGACGGCCGGCGGCCTTTCTTCCGGAATCGATCTCGCGCTGCGCGTAGTCGAACGTTACTACGGTCGCGAAGTCGCAGCCAAGACCGCCTACAACATGGAATATCAGGGCCAGGGCTGGAGGGACGCGAATTCCAATCAAACTTACGCCGTCTCGCCGGTTTCCACTGCGGAACATCCGCTATGTCCGGTTTGCGGAATGGATGTCGATCCAAAAACGGCGCCCAAATCCATTTTCAAGGGCGTGACTTATTATTTCTGCTCCGAAGACGATAAGAAAACGTTCGATTCCGCGCCGGATAAATTCGTCACGGCCAACGACAAGAAATCGTGACCGTCCATTCAAATAACGGCCGCTCGATTCGATACTCGTCTCGCGCGGCCCGGCGAATCGTGTTCGTCGCCGCGCCGGGGACTGAAATCCTGGATTTAGTCGGGCCGCTTCAAGTTTTCGCGCGCGCGTCCGAAATGTTTGTCCGGGAAAATCCAGGATCGCCTCCGATTTATTGCGTCGAAGTTGTCACGACCTCCTCTCGCCGATCGTTCGTCACCAATTGCGGCGTGGAAATCACCGCGCACAGAACCTTTCGCCAACTGCGCGGAAAGATCGACACCTTGCTCGTCGCCGGGGGCAGCGCGATCGAGAACGACGAAGTCAATCCGACGGTCGTTCGATCGTTGAGAAAAATTGCCGGACGAGCACGCCGTATCGGTTCGGTTTGCACCGGCGCAATGCTGCTCGCCCGCGCCGGATTGCTTGATGGCCGTCGCGCCACGACGCACTGGAATTGGTGCGAGGTCTTGGTCCGGCGTGCGCCGCGAGCGGATGTCGATCCTGATCCGATATTCGTTCGCGATGAAAATGTCTACACGTCCGCGGGCGTAACCGCCGGAATGGACCTCGCGCTCGCGCTCGTGGAAGAAGATCACGGCCCGCGACTCGCGTTGCAGGTTGCG
>DATDFM010000055.1:0-9483 GCA_036522635.1 Candidatus Udaeobacter sp.
CGTCATCGCATTTATGTGATCTGTGGCGCCGGCAAGATCGACATTATCGAGCGGTCCGATCCAAACACTTACAAGGAGTTAGCAAAGATGGATACATTAAATGGCGCTCGCACCGGTTTCTTTGTGCCTAATCAAGACATGTTGTTTGTCGCAGTTCCACACCGTGGGTCGCAGCAAGCAGAGGTTCGTGGCTACCATGCGGAGTGACTATTTGGGAGCCATACATTCGCGTTGGTGGGACTTATTGTTGCGTTAATGATCTCCAAGTAACTGGAAATGCATGCAATTTCTCGATGGATAACTAGCTCGTTAGTTGGCCTGATCTGTGCAAGCGCCCTTGGCAATGAATTGTACCAATTCGCAGGCCAGATCCCGATCGGCGGGGAAGGTGGTTGGGACATTTTAACCATCGATTCAGCGAGAAGTCGCCTGTATCTTTCCCACAGCACGAAAGTTGTTGTTGTCGATTTGGGGACAAACGCGGTTGCCGGCGAAATTGCCGACACGCCGGGCGTTCACGCGTTCGTGGCCGTACCGGAAGTGCGACGCGGGTTTTCATCGAATGGCAAAGAATCGAAATCGAGTGTCGTCGATCTGAGGACACTGCAGACGGTTTCGAAAATCGATACCGGTTCAAATCCAGACGCCGTCGTGTACGAACCGCGCCACCGTGAAGTCTACGTTTTTAACCATACTGGAAATTCAGTCACCGTTATCGACGCGAGAAAAGCGACCGTATCGGCGACGATCGAGCTCCAAGGAAATCCCGAATTCGCAGTTGTAGATGAGAAAGCAGGACGAATTTACTGCAACATCGAAGATAAGAGTGAGGTCGCAGTGATCAATGCCGATAAGCATGAAGTCGTCGCGCATTGGTCGCTTACTCCGGGAGAAGGCCCGAGCGGCATTGCCCTCGACGCTGCGCATCATCGACTGTTCTCGGGTTGTCACAACAAGATGATGACGATGCTCGATACAGAAACCGGAAAAGTTATCACTACTGTTCCGATTGGCGCGGGCGTCGATGGCTGCGCCTTTGATGATTCGACGCAACTCGCCTTCGCATCCTGCGGGGACGGCACAACGACCATTGCTAAAGAAGAAGCGCCTAACAAATTGTCAGTGGCTCAAGTTTTGAAAACCGAGCGCGGCGCGCGAACGATGGCGCTGGATCCAAAATCGCATCGGATATTTTTACCCTCGGCAGAGTTTCAGCCACCGCCCTCTCCATCTCCCGGCGCTTCTCCGGCGCGACCGGCCATTGTGCCTAACACGCTTAAGCTTCTCTTTTACGGCCCTGCAGAACTGGTGAAGGATTAAAAGTGCGGCAATCAGCCATTGCGATATTGGCCGTTGCGGTGGCGGGCGTTGCATTTGGTCAAGGCGGACCGCCGATGATCACCGATGATCCGGGGACGCCGGGCAATGGCAAATGGGAAAACAATCTGGCGATCATGTTTGAGCACCGCCCGAATGAGACGTCGCTTGATGTTCCAGAGATCGATCTGAATTACGGAGTGGGCGAGCGTTTTCAGCTCACGTTGCAAACCGCCCCGGTCGTTATGAAGCGCAGCGGCCACGGCGTGATCGGTGGAATAGGTGGAACTGAAGCGGCAGTGAAGTGGCGCTTTCTCGATGAAGCAACAAACGGCATCGACATGTCGATGTTTCCGCGCGTTTTATTCCATGTTTCGCAATCTTCAGTGCGCCGCGGTCTCGCTGAAGACGGCACACGTTTTCAAATTCCATTCCAAGCCGCGAAGACGTTCGGCCCGTTGCACCTCGATGCCGAGCTCGGTCCACGAGTGAGCACCATCGGTCGAAGCGAATGGGTAGACGGAATTGTTTGCGGGTTCGATGTCGCCAAAACAACGATGCTAATGGCAGAGCTTCACGACGAATCGCGAATGAACTTCAGCGGTGACGCGCTCACGCTGAATTTCGGTTTGCGGCATGAGTTTACCGGAAACTACATACTGATTGTGTCGATGGGACACGAGCTTCGTTCGCCGGATCAGCCGACCGCGCTCATCGGCTATTTCGGGATGCAATTTGTTTACTGAACGAAATCAATGCGCTTTTGAAGCGGGCTTTTGTGGAAAAATCAGGATTAACGCTACCATTGCTATCACGAGCGCGAGTGATGCGGTATAACGACTGAGAGCGAGGCCGCCCTCCGCGATCGGCTTGTCGAGAAAATCGCCGACCGTGGCTCCGAGCGGACGCGTCAAAATGAATGCAGCCCAAAATAAAATGACGCGGGAAAAGCTCGTGAGGTAGTAAACAAGAAGGGTCAACAAAAGTAATCCCACGAAAATCGCGGCAGCGCCGAGATAGCCCATTCCGTTTGTGTCCGCCACCCAATCGCCAAGCGCGGTCCCCAAGGTTTGGGAGAACATGATTGTCACCCAATAAAAGATTTCGACCTTCGGCGTACTCACCGTTTCAATCGATATGCTCCCCATTGTCGAGCGCCAGATCAGAAGTGAGGCAATTACACAGATAAGCAAAATGCTTGAACCGCCGGTATAACCAATGCCGAGTGATCGCGTGCAGTAATCGGCCAGGGTCGTGCCGACAGTAGTCGTCGCGACAATCGTCAGCCAAAAGAGGAATGGATGAAATTTTTTCGCTCTGATCTGTATCAACACAGCGACGATAAAAATGACGCCAAAGATTCCTGTCCCAACAAGGTAGCCCGTGCCCTTCGCCTCGGAGGTCGTTTCACCCAGCCACGACATGGTTACGGCGTCGCCTGCGGTTTCACCGAGCGTCGTCGCCAGGATCTTAATGATCCAAAACACGAGCGTGACCTGCGGAACTTTACTAACAACGTTGTTAAGGTGTGAATCACGCGTGTGCATTCGATTGCGTTCGATTGGCCCGGGACCCGCGATAATTCTCGCGATGCGGCACAGATTGGGAAGTCCGTAATTAATGATCACCGCTGGTCTGTGACATGGCTGTGATGACGGTCGCTGGCGCAGTTAGCAATGTTGAATAACGGCTTGCGTTCCGAGAATCACTGAACGTATTTACGCGGGTCGGTCGAAGTTCCCATGAAGCCAGTTGCGAGATCGGTTTCGAACGCGGACCGAAAATGAAGCAGCCTGAGCCGCAAGCACAAGTCGATCAGCGGCAGTTGAAGGAAGCGCCAGCTCATTAAGGTGACGAATGAGCGAGCACTCCCATCACGATCACGGGCATCACCATCTGGGTGGACACCACCATGATCACGCCCACCGCGGCGGAGTGTTAGGCTGGCTGCGCGGATTGTACCTTCATTCGCATAACATTGCGGAGAAAAGCGATTCAGCCCTGGAGTCGAGCGAACGCGGGATTCGCGCCCTGAAGATTTCACTGCTCGGCCTCGGCATTACTGCCGTGCTTCAGCTGATCGTCGTCTTCGTTTCCGGATCGGTGGCGTTGTTGGCTGATACAATTCACAATTTCGCTGATGCCGGCACCAGCATCCCGCTCTGGATCGCGTTTGCCTTCGCGCGCAAACGTGCGAGCCGCCGCTTCACTTACGGCTTCGGGAAACTCGAAGACGTCGCCGGCGTCATCATCGTGCTGATCATTTTCGGTTCCGCCTGTGTCGCCGGCTATGAATCGATTCGCAAAATCATTCATCCACAGCCCGTGGCACAACTCGGCTGGGTCGCGGTCGCGGCGATCATCGGATTTCTCGGAAATGAAACAGTTGCGGTGTTTCGCATTCGGGTCGGCAGAGAGATCGGATCTGCTGCGATGGTGGCAGATGGCCAGCACGCCCGCGTGGATGGTTTCACCAGTCTCGCGGTGTTGATCGGTGTAATTGGCGTCTGGTTGGGAGTTCCCATTCTCGATCCGATCGTCGGCATCGGGATCACCATCGCGATCTTGTTCATCGTGAAGGGGGCTGCGCTGTCGGTGTGCACACGATTAATTGACGGCATCGAACCCGAAATTCTGGCACAGATTGAGCACGCGCCGACGCACATCCAAGGCGTTCGCGCCGTGCACGACGTACGCGCGCGCTGGCTTGGTCACCGCGTCTACAGCGACATCACGATCAACGTCGATCCTGCTATCTCGATCGAAGAAGCCGACGAAATTTCGAGAAAAGTCGAGCAAGCAGTGCGCGATCACGTGCCCTTGTTAGGCAACGTGGTCGTTCGTTCCCGGCCACAGCATTGGCATCATTGAACCAGGGAAAGCCGTCAGCGCAGCGTTCGGAGCACTTGGGCGCACTGATCGCGAAATTCTCGAACGCGAATTTATCGTTTACCATGCGTGGTACGCCGAATGCAAACACCAGGCCAGCCGCGGTCGGATCGCTTAAGCAGGCTAGCTGCTTTCTTTGGACTCAAACGCAACCTCGTCATCCTGCTGATCGCCATTTTTGTCATTGGCTCGGGCGAAGAACTCTGGATGCGTTTTGTGCCCAAGTATCTGCAAGCCCTCGGCGCCACGGTGTTCGTTATCGGGCTTTATGATGGGCTGCGGACTTTGCTTGGTGCCATCTACGCCTATCCCGGCGGCGTGCTTGCCGACCGTTGGGGGCATCGACAGGCCTTCATTATCTTCAATGTGGTTTCAATCATCGGCTACGCGCTCGTACTGCTTATTCCAAATTGGGGCGCGGTGATAGTCGGAACGTTTTTCTTTCTTTCTTGGAGCTGTTTTTCCCTGCCGGCAACATTTTCGCTCGTTGGCGCGGCACTCGAAGCGCATCGCCATTCCATGGGCGTAGGCGTTCAGTCAGTGATCAAACGTTTGCCGATCATGTTTGCGCCCATTCTCGGCGGAATGTTGATCGACCACTTCGGAATTGTACCAGGCGTGCGAATTGCGCTTCTCATATCGATTTTTCTGTCCGCACTTACGATCCTGGTGCAGCGGCAACTCGCCGACGATTCGCATTCGCAAATGACTCCCCGAACGGTGTCGAGGTCAGAGCAGTGGGGTTTTTGGCGAAGCTTGCGCGGGTTCGACCAGCCGATGCGGCGTTTACTATTGAGCGACATTCTCATTCGTTTTTGCGAGCGAATCCCCTACGCGTGGGTTGTGATTTTCGCGATGGATTACATCGGCATGAGCGCGCGGCAGGTAGGCGTGCTCACGATGGTAGAAATGCTCGCCGCCACGTTATGCATCATTCCTGCCTCGCATTACGCGGATCGGTATCGTCGCGAACCATTCGTAATCGTGACCTTCGTCATGTTCACGCTTTTTCCGATCAGCTTGCTGATGTCGCGCAGTTTTTCGGCTTTGGTGATCGCTTTTGTGATTCGTGGTTTCAAAGAATTTGGCGATCCATCGCGCAAAGCGCTCATCATCGGGTACAGCGATCCTGCCAGGCGCGGTCAAATGGTCGGTTCTTACTATCTTGTCCGTGATCTAATCGTCAGCACCGGTGCGATCCTCGGCGCGTACCTGTGGAAACTCGGCCCGGCATTGAATTTTCTTGGCGCAACAGCGATCGGAGCGGCTGGAACCATTTTCTACATCAGAACGACCCGCCGAAGCCGACAATCAGCGTTGAGCGATTTGAAAGAACAGTTGGAGATCCGGCGAACTCGCCGGAATTAGTAACACCATACGTACCGGAATTTCAGATTCCTCAATTTCGCTTCCAATGACATAGTAACAAGATGTCCGTAGCTCTTTTTCGAATCGCGGCTGTGCTTTGCTTTCTGGCAGTCGCACTGGGGGCGTTTGGAGCGCATGGTTTGCGATCCACTCTGGAAGCACGTGGGATGCTCGATGTTTGGAACAAGGCGGTGTTTTACCACTTCGTGCACGCGATTGCTCTCCTTGTGCTTGCGCTCCACGGCGCCATCAACCGCGGCGCGTGCGTGCTACTCCTGATTGGGATTTTATTGTTTAGCGGAAGTCTCTATCTGCTCGCCCTAACAAATCTGCGTTGGCTGGGCGCGGTTACCCCTTTCGGCGGTCTTTGTTTCCTGGCCGGGTGGGCGTGGTTAGTTCTCGCACCACCAAGATAGACATCTGGTTAGGCCGTAGCCCCCTGGCGCAGCGGCCGGTTTGCCTTTTAAACGTAACGCAGAAAAACTGTTCCGGCACTCCGGTTCTGGTATACTATTGCCCCGATGTTCGACGCGCTGACCGAAGTGCAACGAGATGCCCTCACGGTAGTGGTATTTTTCGTGACGTTTTTTGTCGCCCTTGGAATTGGACGATTCCTGAAGCGTCGTGCCGGTGTTCAGCTCGGCCTCGTCTTTCGCCTCTTCTGTTTGATCGTTGCCTTCTACGCCGCGATTGCCGTTTACGGAGTTCAAGCACCGTGGCGTTATCACATCGGGGCGGCGGCGATCCTGTTGAGCACTGCACTCGTTGTGGCGCTGATTAATCGCTACGTTTGGGATTTATACTTCGAAAAGCAACGTCAGACACCGATTCCGCATTTTCTGCGCGAGGTAGCCGGCGGCATTATCTTCCTCATCGTCCTGTTATTTATTCTAAGTTACGGCTATCACGCCGAGACACAGTTGAAAGGGCTGCTGGCAGGGTCTGGCGTAGTTGCAATCATTCTCGGCTTCGCTGGACAGAATCTCTTTGCCGGAATCATTGGTGGCGTATCCATCCAGATCAATCGGCCGTATAAGGTCGGTGATTGGTTAAAGGTGGGCGATACCTATGGCGAGGTACGTGAGATCAACTGGCGTTCTACTCGTCTCTGTACGAACGACCAAATTTATCTCGACATTCCGAACAACGAGATGGTGAGCCATCAGATCGTCAATTTGCATTATCCGACCGAGGTCCATGCCATGCGCATCCGGGTAGGCATCGATTACACTGTGCCACCCAACCGTGTAAAGGATGCACTAGGTCGGGCGGCGCAGAGGGCCAAAAACGTTCTTCCCAATCCCCCTGTAAGAGTGTTCCTGGTCGACTTCTCCGATTACGCCATGACGTACGAGATCAAATTCTACATGGGCAATCACTCCCGCATCAACGAGACTAACGACTCCGTCCGCACGAACGTTTGGTACGAGTTGAAGCGTCAGGGCATTACCATTCCCTTTCCGATTCGGACACTGCAGGTTGACCGCAAAAAGGCGCGACCAATGCAGGAAGATCAGATGGAAGCATTTTCTATTCTGCGCGGAGAACCACTCTTTGACTGTCTTTCCGAAGACCAACTCAATCAGATGGTCAATCAGGCCCGCCTCAAACTCTTCGGTCGAGGGGAGCCTGTGATTGAAGAAGGCGCGGCGGGCGATTCGATGTTCGTGATGTTGCGCGGGGCAGCGAACGTTTTTGTGTCGAAAAATGGATCGAAGATCCAGGTCGCCACGCTCAGTGCGGGCGATTGTTTTGGCGAAATGTCGCTGCTCACGGGCGAACCACGTAGCGCTACGGTCCGCGCCGACGGCGATTGCTACGTAATGGAAATCGGAAAACCCGTGATGGCCGAAGTGCTGAGCGGCGCCCCGAGCTGCATGGAGCAATTAAGCCAGTTGCTTGCACAGCGCAGAATGGAAACCGAAGGGATCCTGAAAGAGGCGAAAAGCACCGACGAGCATGCATTAACAGAACGCCAGTACACCGCAAATTTCCTGCAGCGGTTGCGGACGTTTTTTCAACTGTAACGTTTCGGTAACGCGCAAATGGCATCTGGACGCGGCACCAAATCCGATTATAGGGCTTTTGGAGGGTGCAAGAGATGAGCGAGGATCGGTCGAGGGAAGATTATAATTCCGGCAAAAGTTTGCGCATTTTGGTCGTAGAGGATCATAGCGACACGCTGCAGGCGTTGTCTCGGCTTCTAAATCACTTTGGCCATGACATTTCCACCGCTGACGATGCCCGAAGCGCGCTGGATATGATCAACTCGAAAAAGTTCGACGTTGTGCTGTGCGATATCGCGTTGCCAGACGGGAATGGCTACGATGTTGTTGTGGAAGCGAAACGAAAGGGAGCGGTGAAAGCTGTGGCGATCTCTGGCTTTGCCGCGCGCGACGATATCGAACGTGGTAGAAAAGCGGGCTTTGATTTCCATCTCGCGAAGCCGGTGGATTTTCACGAGTTACGCAGCGTTCTCGGCCAGATCGCGGCCTGACGCTTATGTTCCGGATCTTATTTTGATGCAAGGGTTTGCCTTGACCTTGCCCATTTGACACATTACATTGTGTCAACTGAATCAGACCTCCCTAATGAAAACCCCAACCCTCGACAAACATTCGGTAGGTGGAAAATCAGCGCACCCAACGGCACTGATTCAAAAAATTCAGAAAGGCCTCCGCTTTTCTGAACTCAAGACTTTGCAGGATACCCTTGACCTGCCCTTTGAGAAGCTCGCGGCAAAACTTTGCATTTCACGATCCACTCTGCAGCGGCGCAAGGTGGCGGGACGACTCTCTCCCGATGAATCGGATAAAGTGGTCCGTTTTTCACGATTGCTCAGACAGGCCACGGCGGTTTTCGGCGATGCCGAAAGAGCGCGAGCATGGCTGAAACACCCGCAGGTCGCTCTGGGCGGTGCGGTCCCGCTCGATTATGCCAGCACTGAGACAGGCGCACGCGAAGTCGAGAACTTGTTAGGCCGCATCGAATACAGTGTTTATACCTGATGCCGTCGGCATGGCGAATTGTTCGCGCGGCGCGCGCTAACAGTGCATTTACTGGCGAAGGCGCGCGCATCTATGGCGGCCGATGGAACTCACGAGGCACCGCGGTAATTTATGTCAGCGAACACGAATCGCTCGCGGCCCTGGAACTGATCGTCCATCTGACGCCCATTCCCCCAGACGACCGATACCTCTCGTTTCGACTCGAATGGGACGACAAACTGACTGAGCGCTTTCCAATCAAAAATTTGCCGCCGCATTGGAATGTAGAACCGTCGGATTTTCAAACCATGCAAATCGGCGACGAATGGGCTCGCGAGGGAAAGTCCGTCGCGCTTGCAGTGCCAAGCGTACTAAGTGCGAGTGAGATGAATTTCTTGTTAAATCCCAGGCATTCCGATTTCAAAAAAATCAAGATTAGCAAGCCGGTCGAGTACCGGTTCGATGCGCGCCTGTTGAATCGCTAACACCGCGTATTGGCAACGAATTCAAGAGCGCGCCGTAACGCGCAGATTATCTTAAACCACAGCGATGTGAGGCAAAGCCCGATATCAAAATCAGACACCTTGCCCGATAGACAAATTCGGATGTTTCGTAACAAATTCACTAACCGCACGAGCAGCGACTGCAACCCGGATGGTGGCGGAGAGGCGGTAAGTGGATTAAGACCGTGCTGATTCATTGACCACCGGCTGGGTTAAAGTCCCCGTCAAATTCCTAGCCGTTGCAGTCGCTGCAGTGCGCGAGACTGAGTGAAGACGTTAGCGAGTCATATCGAGCAGGAGTTGCAACACGGGCTATGGTCGCACTGCGCTATCTATGAGGATGAACTGCAACATTTCTGGCCACTAGACGCGGCCTATCGAGAAGTTAGGATCGCGGCGTTTGCGGCAAGATATGGCTA
>DATDFM010000056.1:0-31368 GCA_036522635.1 Candidatus Udaeobacter sp.
TACATCGTCAGCGGCCTTGAGCTCTTCGTGGCGGTGTCGTTGGCGCAGCAGGCTTCGGCTGACTTCCAGCGGCGCTATCGCGGTAAAACAAAACGCCGTGTGCGCGCAGGTTGCTGACGAGCGCATGTAGATCGTTCGCCAGTTGTTGATCGTTCAACAACGTCGCTACCAAACCTTTACCTTGCGTGGCACTGCGCAAAGCTTTGCGCGCATCACCGATCGCATTCTGCAGGCCGTCAGCTGCCTTTTTCGCGGAAGCCATCGCCGAATCGGCTTGTTCAATCACGCCGTCCAGTTTTTTGGAGGATTCTGCCAACGCGCTCGTCGCCTGGTTCAAGTGTTCCATGCTCGCCTTCAGGTTTTCCATGTTCTGCGCTGACAACGTTTCCTCATTCAATTTTTTCACGGTCGTTCGGACATCACCGATGAGCTCGTTGCCTTGCTTGGTGAGATCATCAAAACCAGACTCGCGCGTACCATCGATAGATGAATCTTTTGCGATGTAACCGCTTGGGTGTCCCCTTGGCGGAGTAACCGTGACAAAACGGTCACCGAGAAGCCCGGAACTGCCCACTGTGAATTTGCTGCCCATCGGAATTTTCACGTAATCATATATCCGTAACGGCACGATTACTCCCGGCGCATCGCGAACAAGACGTGGACCGCCCGAGACCCGGCCGATCCTGGCACCGGCAAGCAAAACATCCGAGCCCTTAAGCAGCCCACTTGCGTCCTCGAACCGGACATTGAGCTGGTAGTAAGTCTTAATCCCCTCGCCAAGCCGCCCAAACTTCATGACCAATCCGGCCAAAGCTGCGCATCCGATAAAAACGAATATGCCGACTTTAAATTCCAAGCCTCGTTCGTGCCGATTCATTGAGCCGAATACTGTCGATCCTGCGGTCAGTTTAGCAAGGTAGAGGCGATGGCGGTTAATCGCCCCCGAAGTCCTCGCCTGACATCAAAGGCAATCTGCCCTGCCTTCGGAACGCCCAAGGAGAAAATCCTGAATTAGCCGATCTTGCGATTTCTGCAGCTCACCCGGGGTTCCATGGAAATAGACGCGCCCCTCATGCAAATAGGCGATGCGATCGGCTACATCGAATGCGTTCTTCATATCGTGCGTGACAACGAGGCTGGTGATTCCGAAGTGTGTTTGCAATCGCCGGATCAAATGGTTGATGCTGTCTGCGACCACCGGATCGAGCCCAGCGGTCGGCTCGTCGTACAATACGCATGAAGGCTGCCGAATGATTGCGCGCGCAAGCCCGACGCGTTTTTTCATTCCGCCGCTCAAACTCTCCGGCATTTTTTCTTCCTGCCCCTCCATCTCCATCACCTCGAGCATTTGCGCGACTTTCGACCGCAAAACTTTCGGATCGCGTTCGCCGGCTTCTCGCAGGGGAAACGCAATATTTTCCGCGACGTTCATCGAATCGAACAACGCGCCGCTTTGAAAAAGTATGCCGACCTTTTCGCGGATCGCGCCGAGCTGGCGTTCTTTCATGCCGATAATGTTTTGACCGTGGATCAAAATTTCCCCGGAGTCAGGCTCCATTAACCCGATCAAATGTTTCAGCAAAACGCTCTTCCCGCCGCCGCTGCGTCCAATGAGCACCAAGGTCTCACCGGTGCGAATCTCGAGATCTACACCGCGTAAAATTTCCTGTCGTCCGATTTTCTTCTTTAGCGAACGCACTACGATCATCGGTGACGAATTGCCCGGAACAAGATCCGGCTTCGTCTGCGGCTCGGCAGATGGCGGGGCTTCAATCATCGTTAATGTTCAAACTCTCGACCGCGAGTCTGCGCGCCTCAACCACGAACCCGCCTACTGATGTCGCGACGTTTCGGAACATAGACTTCTAGTCTGTGTGCCCGGCGGGTTGGTAACCTGCTGAACCAAGCAGCGGAAGAGAACAGAGTATGGGCAGCGGAGTAAAACTCCGCTGGGCGCACAGGCCACAGGCCTATGTTCCGGAAGGTTTCAGCATCCCCGAGGGCCATCGCGCAACTCATTGATGCCCTGCAGGGAAAATGATGTTCAACCCCATTGTGAGGAAGAAGTTCACGATCAATACTGCGAGCGACGAGTTTACTACAGCTTCTGTTGTGGCCCGACCGACGCCTACGGCGCCCTCACGCGCCGTGAGACCTTTGTGGCAACTAATGAACACAATCAACAGCGCAAAAACGCACGCCTTCGTCATAGCCATAATGATGTCCCTTGGGCGCGTCCAGCGGACCATATTCGCGACATAATAGGGGCCGTTCACGTCAAGGACATACACCGCGACGAAATATCCGGCCACGACGCCGAACGCGATACATTCAGCGACCAATAACGGCATCGACACGATCATTGCCAGCGTCCGCGGCACGACCAAATAATCTATCGGATAAACAGCCAGTGCGCGAAGCGCATCGATCTGCTCGGTTACTTTCATCGTGCCAATTTCAGCGGACATCGCCGCACCGACGCGGCCTGCGACCATCAATGCTGTTAGCACCGGCGCCAGCTCACGACAGAGCGACACGGAAACGACCGCACCCACAGCCGATCCCATTCCCAATTTATTGAATTGAAAAAATGCCTGGGCCGAAAAAACAGCGCCAGTAAATCCCCCGGTGATAATGACCAGAACCTGGGAAAGCAAACCGATCTCTACGACTTGATTAAGAAATAATTTCCAACGGAGTTTATGCGTAAAGATTGATCTGAAGGTATCGCCGGCTAGAAGAATGACTTCACCAAGATACTGGAACAACGCGAGCAGCGGCGCCCCGAGGGCACTAAAAAAGCGGACCATTATTGAAAGGGCCTAGACGCTTAGCCGCTCGGTCTTCGTTCGTGAGTGCAATTCGGGCGGGATCGTTCCGATGATAAGTGGTTCCAGGTCGAGCTTGAGAAAAATCGTGCGAATTTCGCGAATGCTCAAAGTCGGCTCATCGAACTCGAGGTAAACGATGTCGTGATTTGTGTCGACCTTGTAGCGGAGGCCGGCGATCTCCACAAGCTTCCGATCCAGTTCCAGGGTGTTCGCCATTTCGCGCAAGCCGCGGGCATAAATCTCGACTTCGAACATGATGCTTGAATCTTAGCGGGCCGTTCACGGCGATGCAATCCATCTTGCAAGAGAAATCGTTGCCGGAGTTTGCCTTCCAGCTTCCAATTGCGCGGGGCGTAAAGCTGCGTAAATGATGCCCGTTCAAGCGATGAGACGCGCCGCTCAGTATTTTTTGACCACGAATGTGGTGCTCGGCGCTTTGTTGTTCACCGGTTGCAACACCGTTCCTCAGGGGATTCAACAGGCGAGAGTCGAGATGGCCCAGCACATCGCCTCCGAAACGCCCGGCGATTATTATATCGGCCGGCGTTACTACAAGCCTGATTACAAATTCTGGGGTTACGTCCGCAAGCCGGGCCAGCCATGGAGCTCAGCGGAGATGGTAATGCTCAACGAGAAAGAAAAACTTGCGCCCGACCGCGAACGTCTGGAGTTCGGCAGCGATAATAACTACGAATACAAGCTCTACGGTTATTTTAGCGGCGATAAAGTGTATGAGCCTGCGAGCAATGGGATTTATCCAGAGTTCGTGTTGAAGGGTTACGAGATCATCTCTACAAATCCGCCGCCGATCTTCAGAAGCCAAATGAGTGGCCACTCCAGTCCAACCGATCTGCGGTACGTTGTCGAAAAACCGGAATGAGAGGGAATGACGAAGCACGAAACGCAAATGTGGGCGTCGCGCTTCCGCCACAGATTTACTTCGTTATTCGGATTTCGGGCTTCCTTCGACATTCGGCATTCGGTATTCGTCATTTTCAATGACGCAAACAACTGGCGCCCCGAAGTCTTCCGATAAACGCGATCCGCTAACGGAGGAGTTCCTGGGCTATCTGGCCAACGAGCGAAACGCTTCGCCTCGCACACTAAAGGCGTATCGCCATGCGTTAAGTAGCTTCCGCGCGGAAAACAAAACATCGTGGAAAAAATGCACAGCTGATGATTTTCGTGATTATCTTTTCACGGTGATGAAACGCGGGCACGCGCGTTCGTACGTGCGACTGCAATTCTCAGCATTACGCACTTTCTATCAGTTTCTCGCCGCCCGGAAACGACTGCGACACAATCCCGTTCGGGAAGTGCAAATGCCAAAGATGGAGAAGAAGCTGCCGCTGGTGCTAACCCGTCAACAGGTGGACGAACTTCTCACGGCGCCAACTCGCGAGCCAAAGAGCCGGTCCGCACCATCATGGATGCCTCTGCGCGACGTCGGGATCATGGAATTGTTCTACAGCAGCGGGTTGCGACTGAGCGAACTGGCTGCGCTCGATGTGGCCGATGCTGATCCTTATACAGAGTCGGTGCGCGTATTCGGAAAAGGCCGGAAAGAACGGGTCTGCCCGGTAGGTCTGCCGGCATTGGAAGCGATCCAGAAATATCGGGCAGCGGCCAACGTTCACGCAGGTGCGCTTTTCATCAACAAAGCGCGGAAGCGAATCTCGGCACGTTCAGTCTGGCTGGTCCTGAAACGGTATGTTCGGCACACCTCCATTCCAATTTCCATGAGCCCCCACAAATTGCGCCACAGCTTCGCGACTCATATGCTCGATCGTGGCGCGGACCTGCGTAGCGTGCAGGCGTTACTCGGGCACGCGAGTCTTTCAACGACGCAGATCTACACGCACGTCACTGTCGAGCGTCTCAAGAAAGCGTACACGGATGCGCATCCGCGAGCCTGATCAACTAATCACGTTTACACCTCGGAGCCCGAAGTGTGAAGCGGCCGTTAACAGGTTTCGGTCATTGGAGTAAAGCTGACGAAACCCATTTTCGCTTGCGATTGCAAGGTGGAGTGCATCGGATGCGCGAAGGAAATTCTTTACTGGTAAGGTTTCAAACTTCACGCGAACACGTTCGAGAATGGCTGGAGACAACGGCAGCCATCTGAAAGCATCGGCCCGGATATCATCAGCGAATTGCTGTAACACCGATCGATAAACCGTGCCTGACAAACTGCCTTCGCGATACTTGCGGTGAAAGGCGGCGATTACTTCTGCTTGTCCGTGTTGAGCACAGGCAAGGTTGTCCGTCGTGGCCAAGTGGCGGACTTCTTCGAAGCCGCGGTCGCCGTAATACAGCCGAACGAGATAACTGGCGTCGAAGTAGATCATTCGATCGGCCGATCGCGATCTTCTGAAATGATTTGAGTACTGTCGGTACCGCCTCTAAGTCGGCGCATGATTCTGCGAAACTGCGGGTTTAGTTTTCGGCGAGCAAAATACGGGATTTCCGGTTGGGAGGTTTGCGGTACGATTTTAGCGATTGTCTTACCTCGCTCGCTGACGTGAATCTCGCCGAACTTGGCGGCCTTTCGGACCCATTCACCAGTGTTGTGGTGAAGTTCGCGGATCGTTATCGTCTTCATGTGACACAGTGTGTCACATCCCGCAGCATTCGGCAACTCCCGCCAGCCGTCCAGGATCTGCTGCTAGCTCGGAGCAGGCGCCGCCGGGGTATTGCTTTGCGTCTCGGTTTCCGGAACATGGAACGCCAGCTTGGCGTCAGCGGCAACGACTTCGACGCGATCGCCGGGTTTGACGTTGCCGCGCAGCAATTCTTCGGCGAGCGGATCTTCAAGGAAACGTTCGACAGCCCGGCGCATCGGTCGAGCACCGTATTGAGGATCGTATCCTTTTTCGATGAGAAATTCCTTCGCGCTTTGCTGCAGCTCGATATGGACTTCCTTGGCTTTGATACGCAAAAGCACCTTGTCGACTTCCAGATCAACAATGCGCAATAGTTCGGGTTTGCCGAGCGAATGAAACACGATGATCTCGTCCAGCCGGTTGAGAAACTCAGGCTTAAAGACGCGCTTCGATTCATCAAGGATCTTGTCGCGCATGGAATCGTAATCGTGTCCTTCAGTTGGCGCCCCGAAACCCATTACCGTTTGCTTCTTCAGCAAATCGGCGCCGACGTTGGACGTCATAATAATGATCGTGTTCCGAAAATCGATCTTGCGGCCTAACGAGTCAGTGATTTTGCCGTCTTCCAGGATCTGCAAAAGAAGATGCATCACATCGGGGTGCGCCTTTTCAATTTCATCGAAGAGCACCACAGAGTACGGACGGCGCCGCACGGCTTCAGACAGTTGTCCGCCTTCCTCGTAACCGACATAGCCCGGCGGTGACCCGATCAAACGGGAGGCCGTGAATTTTTCCATGTACTCCGACATGTCGATTTGGATCAACGCGTCGGCGTCGCCAAACATGAACTCCGCCAGTGTTCGCGCGAGATAGGTTTTGCCTACACCGGTCGGACCAAGAAACACGAACGAACCAATCGGCCGCTTGGGATCCTTCAAATCCGCGCGGGACCGCCGCAACGCTTTACTGATTGCTGTGACCGCTTCGTCCTGGCCGATGACGCGTTCTTTCAGCTCCGATTCCATGCGAAGCAATTTCTGAGTCTCCTGCTCTTCCATCCGCTGGAGCGGAACGCCGGTGACCTTCGAGATGATGTGCATCATGTCATCGCCAGTGACGACGACCTCTTTCTCTTCGCGTTCCTCGCGCCACCTGGTTAAAATGGCATCGAGTTTTTCCTTGGTTTGTTTCTCTTTGTCGCGAAGCGAAGCGGCTTTTTCAAAATCCTGTGCCTTTATCGCGCCTTCTTTTTCAAGGCGAATGGCTTCGATCTCCTTCTCGATATCCTTTACGTCCGGCGGACGCGTCATTGAGTTGATGCGCGCGCGCGCACCCGCGTCATCCATCACATCAATGGCTTTGTCGGGGAGAAACCGACCCGTGATGTAGCGATCGGAAAACCTGACAGCTGTCTCCAGAGCTTCATCGGTGAGCTTGGCTTTGTGATGTGCCTCGTACTTCGGTCGCAAACCTTTTAAAATTTGAATAGCTTCATCAACAGTCGGCGCATCGACCTTTATGGTCTGGAAGCGGCGTTCAAGAGCGGCATCTTTCTCGATGTACTTGCGATATTCGTTCATCGTTGTCGCGCCAACACACTGCAATTCACCACGGCTTAACGCCGGTTTAATGATGTTGGACGCGTCCATGGCGCCTTCGGCTGAGCCTGCGCCGACGATGGTATGCAGCTCATCGATAAAAAGGATCACGTTCTTGGAACGACGTATCTCGTCCATCACTGCTTTGATTCGTTCTTCGAACTGGCCGCGATATTTTGTGCCTGCCACCATTAACGCCAGGTCTAGCGTGATCACACGCTTATCCCGCAATAGTTCCGGCACATTCCCGTTTGCAATTTCCTGCGCCAATCCCTCGGCAATGGCTGTTTTGCCTACGCCGGCTTCGCCGATCAACACGGGATTGTTTTTCGTCCTCCGGCAAAGCACCTGGATGACGCGCTCGATTTCGTTACGCCGGCCAATCACCGGGTCGAGTTCACTTTTCCGTGCTAACTCTGTCAGATCACGGCCAAATGCGCGCAGCGCCGGAGTCTTAACATCTTTCTTTGCCGGCTCGCCTTCCTGGTCCACTTCCGACGGCGTGAAGTTCGGATCCAGCTCTTTCAAAATTTCATTGCGCGTGCGTTCAATATCGAGTTCGAGACTCTTCAGCACCCTCGCAGCGACGCCTTCGCCCTCGCGTAGCAGACCAAGCAAAATGTGTTCGGTGCCGACGTATGAATGGTTGAGCGCCTTGGCCTCTTTGCCAGCGAGCGCCAGCACTTTTTTGACGCGAGGCGTGTACGGGACGTTACCGACCATCTTCGTCTCGGGGCCGGAACCGACTTGTTTCTCCACTTCCATTCGCACGGTCTCAAGATCGAGGCCCATCTTTTGCAGGACATTCACTGCCACCCCCTGCCCCAGCTTGATCAATCCGAGGAGTAAATGCTCCGTGCCCACATAGTTGTGGTTAAAGCGGTCGGCTTCTTTGCGAGCAAGAGCCAAAACCTGTTGAGCTCGCGGTGTGAAGTTATTCATTGTTCGATGGTGTGTTCGTCAAGCCATCGCCTGAGTCTCGCACCATCTTACTAATATCAGGTTTAGGGAAAATTTTCAAACGATCACGGATGATCTGCGCACGCAAATAGTCGCGTTCCTCGGCGTTTAGCTTCTGTTGCGAGCTCTTTTGCAGATGCGCAGGCTGAGTTTCGATAAACAACTCATCAATTTGCAGGCGTTGATGCTCCGGGAACGCACCGAGGTCCATTCCAAGTTTGATAACGGACAATAGATTGAGCGCTTCCTTGGATGGCATGGCATGGGCATAGGTTAAAACCCCATAGGCACGACCGATCTGGTCGCAAAGCGTGCTCGGTTTTCGCTGGAGCAAAGTCTGGCGGGCGTCGTGCTCCTTATCAATGATCGTTTCAATGACTTTGGTTAGACGATTGATGATGTCCTCTTCCTTTTCGCCTAACGTCGTCTGGTTAGAAATTTGAAAAAGATTGCCCATGGCCTCGGTGCCTTCGCCGTAGAGGCCGCGCACTGCGAGTCCGATTTTGCTGACAGCCTGGATGACCTGGTTGATCAGCTCGCTCAGGACAAGGCCCGGTAAATGCAGCATTGCAGAAGCACGCATACCGGTCCCCACATTTGTCGGACAGGCGGTCAAATATCCAAGTCGCTGATCAAAGGCGAAGTCGAGTTTGCCTTCGAGCGCTGTGTCGATCTTGTCGACGAGCTTAAATGCCTGTTTCAACTGAAGACCCGAACGAATGGATTGCATCCGAAGATGATCTTCTTCATTGATCATAACACTCAGCGTTTGCCGCCGATTGACTACAACCGCACTGCCTGCGCCCTTGGCGGCATGTTCACGACTGATCAAGTGGCGTTCGACCAGCACCTGCTTGTCTAATGCCGCCAAATCCTGCAAACCTTCGGAAAATGCGTCCTGCATTTCCGGAAGCTCTTCCACGCGGGAGCGGACCTGTTCGAGGATCGACATGCGCTCCGCCTTCTTCGCCCATCCCGGAAACGCGCGGTTACGCAGATTCCGTGCGAGGCGGACACGGCTGCTGATTACAACCTGGTGATGCGGCCCTTCACCGCGCAGCCATTCGCCCGCAGTGGAAAGCATGTTTGAAAATTTCATATTGAGTTGGAGATATCAGCTTCGATCCGCTTAATTTCATCGCGCAGCGAGGCAGCTGTCTCGTAGTTCTCGTCAGCCACGGCTTTCTGCAGATTCTCATTCAGCGCACGCATTCGTTGATTGAGTACCATTGTGCGCTGTGCGCGTTCCGGCAGTTTTCCGACGTGTTCAGTGCCTTTGTGCATTGCCTTTAAAAGCGAACCTAAACCTTCGGCAAACGTCCCGTAACATTCACTGCAACCCAGGCGACCTGTTTTTTTGAAGTCCGCCTGACTGAAACCGCACACGGAACATTTTTTGGCCGGCGCTCCTTTTTCGATCTCTTCGGCTGCACCGATGCCCAACAGCAAGTCAGCGAGCGCAAAGCTGGTCGGATCCTGAACACCTTTTTCCTTCGAGCAAGCTTCGCACAGGTTTACCTTGTGCATTTTGCCCTCCAAAATTTGGGTCAGGAAAACTGTCGCATCATTACATTTGCAAACGTCGCACAACATCTCTGCTAGTTAGACCGTGAACTCCTGGAAACATTCAACCCGATACACATGCCTGACATCCTCTCACCTGGAGGTCCTTTAATCGAAAATCGGCGTGCCAGTCTTCTGTGTCATTTCGCGGAAACGTGCGATAACGCGCGTTGTGATCGGACCGGGTTTTCCGTTTCCAATAACGCGCCCATCGGCTTTAACAACGGGAACAATCTCGGCAGCAGTTCCCGTGAGGAAGCATTCGTCAGCCACGAAAATGTCGTGACGCGTGAGATTTGTTTCGGTGACTTTGAGGTCGAGCTCGCTACCGATCTCAAACACGATGGATCTTGTAATTCCCTGCAACGCTCCGGCCGTGATTGGCGGTGTGAAAATCTGAGCATGCTTGATGACGAAAACATTATCGGCAGTGCATTCCGCGACGTTTCCTTCATCGTTTAACATCAATGCCTCATCAGCGCTGGCAAGATTCGCTTCGATCCGAGCCATTACATTGTTCAAGTAGTTCAATGATTTTACCGCAGGATTGAGGGCCGCCGGATTAGTACGGCGCGTCGCGACGGTAACAATGCTCAATCCTTTTCGATAAAAATCTTCATGATAAAGCGCGATCGTCGCCACGATGATAATCACACTTGGACGTTTACATTGCTCCGGGTTCAAACCGAGGTTGCCGACTCCGCGTGTAACGACCAGACGAACATAACCGTCGCGCAAATGATTTTGGCGGATCGTTTCAAGCAACGCGTTCGTCATTTCCTGCCGGCTCATCGGCATCTCGAGACAAATCGAGCGCGCCGAATTCCACAGGCGCTCCAAGTGTTGTTCCAACCGAAAAACGCGGCCGTTGTAAAACCGTATGCCTTCGAAAATCCCATCGCCGTAAAGCAAACCATGATCGAAGACCGAAACTTTTGCGTTCGCTTCTGAATAAAATTTCCCGTCTACGTAAATCTTGGCTTCCTTGACGCCGGTTCTGGGACGCGGCCGACTTTCTATTGCAGGTTCGATTGTTTCCTCTGTCGCACGCACGCGAGTCTTTGGTTCCTCCAACACCGTCGCATCAGTGGTTTTCATGTTAGCAACAAAACCTCAAATGTTTAGACGCGCAATTCAAACCGCAAAATCGGCGGCGAAAACGAAATCATTGCAAAACACCGTCCACAATGTGCAATTCTCGATCGCCGCGCGCCGCTAAACGGGCGTCGTGGGTAACCACCAGGAGGGTTTTGTTACGATCGCGCGCCAGATTCAACAGCAGATCCATTATCGCATCGCCCGTTTTTGAATCGAGATTTCCAGTCGGCTCATCTGCAAAGATAATGTCCGGATTATTTGTTAATGCCCGTGCGATGGCAACCCGCTGCTGTTCTCCGCCTGAGAGTTCTGCGGGCAAATGATGCATACGATCAGCCAGCCCAACGGCCGCCAAACTCTCCACGGCTTCATCTTTCGTTGTGCGACCTCCAATCATTGCCGGCAATACCACGTTTTCCAAAGCAGTCAGTTCCGGCAGCAAAAAATAACCCTGAAACACGAAACCCATTTTTTGGTTCCGGAGGCGCGCTTCCGCCGAGGAGCTGCCACTATAAAGCTCGCGGCCTTCGAATTTCACTGTTCCTGATTCGGGGTGTTCCAGCCCAGCCAACGTGTAGAGCAGCGTCGTTTTGCCCGCTCCGGACGCGCCGGAAAGAAAAACTGTTTCGTTGTGAGCGATGTCCATTGAGATCCCGCGCAAGACTTCAATTCGCCGGGCGCCCATTCGGAAGGATTTGTAAATATCGCGGGCGATGAGTTGCGGCTCCTGCACGAGCAAGTATCTCCCGCGAATTTGTTCCGGTGCAAGAGCGCGATGATAAAAAGCTGCCTCGACAAGAGAGAAAGCCGCCGCGAACCCACGCTTGTGGCGGCTTTTCGTGAAAGTCAGGGCGCTATTATGTGATGCCTAGCGACTGAAGGGTCGGTTGATCGATTGTAGAAGTGGTATAAAGCCCGTGGTCGCGTTGGTAATCGGCAATTGCACCACGCGTGAGCGGTCCAATTAGACCATCCACTTCTCCATGGTAATAACCCTGTTGCTGCAGCGCCGACTGCACATTCGCAATGACCTGGTCCGGCGGCATGCGATTGTATGCGTAAATCGGCCCATCCCATGCATAGTACGCGTTGGGATTGTAACCCCAGGCGGGGAACCAGTACCCGGCATTCCAATAATACGGCGCTCCGAACGCGAACACGATGTTGTTACCGTAATGGCCGCGCCACCAGTTCTGATCGTGCCATTGAGACTGGTAGTTGCGAAAAACCGCGTACCGCTGGCCTTGCCAATTTTGGCTTCCCTGAATTCGTCTTCCTTGTTGGAATCTCACTGGCGGCGCTTTTGCGGTATTGGGCTGTTTGGGAAGATTGAAGTGCCGCGGCTTGACCGGGTTGTTCTTGGTAAACTTATTTTTCGCAGCATTCTGGGCGGCGGCTGTGTTCGCCTGGTTTGGCTTGCCTCCCTTGACCTGGCCAGCATTTTCCGCCTTGGCCGCTTTCCTTTCATTCGCGTACTGCGATTGCCTGGCAGCTTGTGTTTGGTTCTTCTTGTTCTTCTGCGTTTGATTAGCAGCGTTCGAAGTCTGAGCCCTCTTTCCGTTTTGTTCTTGATTCCCGGTAATTGACTCGTTCTTCTTACCTTTTTGCCGGTGATTTACTGCAGTTGAACTTCGGTTCCCCTTAATCGCTTGTGCATTGTTAGTTGCCCCAGGTGAATGCCCGGATCGGTTGCTTTGGATTTGGTGCGTTGCCGTCGAAGTTTTCTTCGCTGCCGTCCCCCCACCCGTTGATTTTGCAGGTTGAGCGGCGTGCTGGGCGGTGGGCGCCTGCTTTTTCGGTTGTGATTTCTTTTCGTCCTTTTGCGCACCGCAGACGATGCTGACAAGCGCAAGACTGCAAAGTGAAACAAGTAGTATTCTCATAAGTTGCTTTTCTTTGTGTTGTTAGACCTTTTGAGGTTTGCAATTATTCAACGTGACAGCGTTCTTTTCTGGATGCATGTCTGCCTCAAAAACGGAAACGCGCTCATATTGCGGATGGCAGCAGAATTAACCGGCCACAAGACAAGAGCCGCACAGCGGTTTTGCTGTGCGACTCCGCGGGCCTTTGAATGTGTGAACTACGCTATTCCAAGAGTTGTGAGCGTGGGGCTATCGATTGTGGAAGTAACAGCCAGACCGTTGTCAGCCTGGTACGCTGCCAGTGCTGCGCGCGTTTCCGGACCCATTACTCCGTCGGCCGCTCCGACGTAATATCCCTGATATTGCAACGCGACTTGCACATTGATAATGACCTGGTCAGGCGTCAGACTCGCATAACCGGTGTAGATCGGTCCATCATACGCATACCAACCGTATGGATCGTAACCCCACGCAGGATACCAGTAACCGGCGTTCCAATACCACCAGCCGCCAAGCACAAACACGATGTTTGAATAATGATTGTGCCACCAATTACGGTCATGCCACTGACGGTTGTAATTATAAAACGCTGCGTAGCTCCGGTTATTGAAACGATTATTCCGCCAATAATTCGTGATGCGCGCGTTTTGAGCTCGATTGTGTAACACGTTATTCGCGAACGTCAGATTTCTGTGGCGATTTCCCGCCAGGTTGTTCTTGGCAGCAGCTCGCGTAGATCGCGCCATTCGTTCGTTACGAACACGTGCAGATTCGCTGCGGCTCCGTTCACGGGCGTTCGCGCGAGCGACGTTGCGTGCGTTACGGGTTGCCGCCGCTTGCCTCTGATTTCGCGCATTCCTTTCGCGAGCCACGGTCCTCTGTCCATTAGCTGACGTTCGGCTTCTGGCCGATGCCCTCGGCCTTGAACTACGTTCCGCGGTTCGCGCGCTGCGAATTTTCGCAGATTCCATTCGGTTGCTACCCGCGTGAGAACGAGCCACAGGACGGCTCACTGGATGGGCACCCCCGCGCGCGGACATTACATGCGCGGTTCGCGCCGCGTGTCCACCTCCTGATCTCGCGGTTGATTTTCCTTTGGGACCTCCGAAAGCCGTCAGCGCCAGCGCCAGGCCCCCGATACATGTTAACAGAACGACTGGTCTCATAAATTTCCCTCTTTTCCCTTTGATGATTAAACTCTGCGTGCACTGCTCGTGTTTCGATCTTTTTAGAAGAATCCGCGCTGCGAAACGCTCCCAGCGATTCTCTAAAGAACGCCGAGTCAGTGACTTGCGTAAGGAGCTGTCGCTTGCTGACGCACAGCTTCAAACAGCACAATTGCTACTGCTGTAGCCAGATTAAGGCTGCGCGTCCCATGCATTGGAATGCTGATGCAATTATCAACGTTGGCTGCCAGTAAGCTATTCGGCAGTCCTTTCGTTTCCCGGCCAAAAACGAGGAAATCACCCTCTCGAAAATTCACACTGTGATAAGGACGTTGTGCTTTGGTGGTTAGGAAAAAATACCGGGTGCTCGCGGATTGTTTCTTCTGCAGCGCGTCGAATGAGTCCCACAATTTAAGCTGTATCTCCTCCCAGTAATCGAGGCCTGCTCGCCGCAATTGCCGGTCATCGAGCGAGAACCCGAATGGCCTAACCAGATGCAGTGTCGATCCTGTTGCGAGACAAAGGCGGCCTACGTTGCCCGTATTCGGCGGAATTTCCGGCTCAACTAAAACGACATTGAACATGAACTCTTCCTCTCCCGGTCAAACTTAATCTGATGACAATTGTCGAAGCAGATGAAGCGGGCGCAGTAGAGGAAGATTTTTACAATTTGCTCGCCACAAATTTCTCGAGCTTCACCACGTCGACAGCGAATTTACGAATGCCTTCTGCTGTTTTGTCGGTCGCCATGGCGTTTTCATTCAGCAACCAGCGGAATTTCTTCTCGTCCAGCTCCAATCTATCGACCTTTGCCGTTTTCGCTTTTTCGGGCGTCAGTTTGCGCTCGACTGAGTCAGTGGATTTTGAAAGCTCTTCCATTAATTCGGGGCTAATCGTCAGGCAATCGCACCCCGCCAACTCCAGAATCTGGCCCGTGTTACGGAAGCTGGCACCCATGACTTCCGTGGGAATATCGAACTTTTTATAATAGGTATAAATCTCTCTAACTGACTGAACACCGGGATCCTCAGCTCCAACATAATCGCGCTTCATCTCTTTCTTGTACCAATCGTAAATGCGTCCGACAAATGGCGAAATGAGTTGTGCTTTCACTTCAGCTGCGCGGACCGCTTGCGGCATCGAAAACATAAGTGTCATGTTGCAGCGGATCCCCTCCTTTTGCAGCTGTTCCGCCGCGTTCAATCCTTCCCAGGTCGACGCGATTTTGATTAACACACGTTCGCGCGGGATCTTGCGATCCTCATAAAGCTGAATCAACCTTTTAGCTTTTTTAATCGAACCCTCAACGTTGAACGAAAGTCGAGCGTCCGTCTCAGTCGAGACACGCCCGGGTACGACTTGCAGAATGTCGGACCCGAACTGTACCAGTAAATGATCACAAATGTCCTCGACCTGAGCCGCACCACTCAGACCGGATTTTTTTCTATCTGCCAGCACTCCTTCAAGTAAGTGCGCGTATTCCGGTTTTTGGGTGGCAGCGTAAACCAGGCTCGGATTGGTTGTGGCATCCTGTGGCTTAAATTGCTTGATCGATTCGAAATCGGCCGTATCGGCCACGACTTTCGTAAACTTCTTCAGCTGCTCCAGCTGATTCAATCTGGTTCCCGTCTTTTTCTCCGCAACGACAGCAGTGGTCATAATGAATCCTCTCTTTTTTTCGCTTACTCCAAAACGTACGCCTGAACGAACGATCGACAACGACAAACTCGCGCATGCGTTGTCATGTTGAGCGACGCGCTTTAACGAAATGCGAAGCGCGAGGCCAGGCTTTCAAACATCTTTGATTCTTTGCTTCCTTCTTGCGAGGAAAGAAACGTTCCGGAGATCCTTCGCTCACGCTCGGGATGACACTGAGGCGAGATTAATGCGCTATGCCGATACTGCTCGCGGCTCAGTCGTCCGCCGCGAACCAATCGCAGCCCGAACAAAATTGTTTCCAAGTTCCCACATTGGGCCCGGAAATTTGCGACACTCGGTAAGCACGTCGTCGAGTGCGTTGACGAACATGTCGATTTCCTTCTCGCCGATGATGAGCGGCGGGAGGATTTTCAGCACGTCCATCGCGTGCCCGGCAACCTGCGTGAGAATACGGTGCTTACTCAACATTTGCGTCACGACCATTTGCGCAAAGAGCACCTTGTCGATCTTGTGCAAAAGTTTCCACGCCATCTTGAGCTTGAACTCGCTAGGTTCGTGAAACTCAATGCCTACCATGAGGCCCTTGCCGCGCACTTCTTTTACGAAGGAGTGTTTCGCCTTGAGCCCTTCGACCCTTTCTATTAGCAACGCGCCCATTTTAGCGGAGCGCTCGATCAAGTTCTCCTGATCGATCACTTCCAGTGCTGCCAGTCCGCACGCCATCGCGAGATTGTTACGGCCAAACGTTGTGGAGTGCACCACGCACCGGTCCATTCGGCTGAACGTCTTCTGATAAATTTCGCGCCGAGTAACGATTGCGCCACACGGAACGTAGCCGCCGCTCAATGTTTTCGCCAGGGTGATGATATCCGGCTCCAGATTCCAATGCTGAAATCCAAACATCTTGCCTGTGCGACCGAGTCCAGTCTGGACTTCATCTGAGATCAGCAGGGTGCCGTATTTGCGGCAAAGTTCCTGGGCACGAACGAAAAAATCCGATTTCGGCGTCTGGCAGCCTTTGCCTTGAACGGTTTCGATAACGAACGCCGCTACGTCACGCGTGCGCAATTGGCGGTCTAGCTCATCGATGTCGTCGAGGTTAACCCTTGTATCGAAGCCTTCCATGAGCGGGCCGAACCCTTCAGTGAAGCTTTCGCAACCCATCAGCGACAAGGAGCCTATCGTTAGGCCATGAAATGCGCTTGCCAGCGAGACAACCCGTTGCCGATCCGTCGCAGCGCGCGCGAATTTGAGCGCCCCTTCCATGGCCTCAGTGCCGGAATTGCAAAAGAAAACGGCATCCAGATGCGGCGGCATCCGTTTCACAAGAGCTTCAGCCAGCAAGCCGCTTAAAAGCGAACAGTCCATCTGCACCATGTTTGGAAGGTCCAAATCGAGCACGTCGCGGATCGCCTGCTTCACCAGTGGGTGATTTCGACCGATGTTGAAAACGCTATAGCCGCTCAAAAAATCGAGATACGGCTGGTTATCCATGTCGTACAGGTAAGCGCCTTCGGCACGCGCATAGACTTTGTCGAAACCGATGACGCGCTGCGCTGCCACCAGCGTTCGGTTGATGTGCCGCTCGTGCAGCTCGTAATTTTCGCCCAAACGCGCGGCGATAATCTCCTTCAGATCGAAAGCCATGAGGACCAAAACTTCAGCGATCCATGTTCGAAACGCAAATGGCAGGGACGGCACGCCGCGCCGTCCGGAACCGCAGCGCGATGCAGGTACCAATATTGAAAAAAAGCTGCAGGATTCAGATCGAATCCTGCAGCTCAATTTTGTGAATTCAGCTTCGCTTAATCTTCGACTATCACACGCTCGACCGTGCGATGCTCCGTCGGTCCCGTGTAATACACACGAACTTTTTGGCCAGCTCGCAACGGCGCTGTCACAGTTTGGCCCGCCGCATTCACGATGTGCGCAGCTGTGCCGAGAGCGAAACTCACCGGGCCCTGCTCACCCCTGACGACGATCGTCTTGCCGGGCTCGTAGGTTGTCACCGTACCGGACTCGTAAGTTGTGTCTGTAGTTGTTTGTGTTGTAGTCGTCGGTCTCGTCGACGTAGTAGTTTCTTCGGTCGTAGTCGTGCTGGTTTGTGCAAACGCCAACGGCGCAACCAGTCCGCAGACCAAAGCAATGATTGTTCTCTTCACTCTTGATGCCTCCTTTTGATTGTTTACCTCCACAATTCGTGACTGAGGCCTCCGGCGGACGCTCCTTCGAGCTAATCTCTTCACCGCCCGGGTGATCCGATGATGCAAACTAATTACGGGTTCAGCGATTTGAGCGGACGCCGCGAATTCGCTAACATGATGCGCTAATGACGAGCAACACAACGAATGCGGATCCAGTTGTTACATCTGACCTGGTCAAACAACACGGCCTGACGCCGGAAGAATTCGAGCGGATCAAGAAAATACTGGGGCGCGAACCGAATTTCACGGAGCTCGGCATTTTTTCCGTGATGTGGAGCGAGCATTGCTCGTACAAAAACTCAAGGAAAGAACTGAAGAAGTTTCCGACCACTGGCGCGAATATTCTGGTCAAAGCGGGCGAAGAAAATGCCGGCGTGGTCGATATTGGCGATGGCTGGGCGGTCGCCTTCAAAATCGAAAGCCATAATCACCCCAGCGCGATCGAGCCTTTCCAGGGCGCGGCCACAGGCGTTGGTGGAATTATCCGAGATATCTTTACAATGGGTGCCCGCCCGGAGTTTTGCCTGAACTCGTTACGCTTTGGACCAATCACCGAAAACTGTAGAGGCGGTCGTGTCGGCCGCGCAGGCGACGCGCCTGCCGCCGCAGAAGATCAACAAAACCAGATCATCGCGAACAAACGCCTCTTCACCGGTGTTGTCTCAGGCATCGCGCACTACGGTAACTGCATCGGGATTCCCACCGTTGGCGGCGAGATTTATTTCGATGAGAGTTTTGAGGGTAATCCGCTGGTGAACGTTTTTTGTCTCGGCGTGTTGCGCCACGATCAACTCGCGCGCGGAGCAGCGGAAGGCGCTGGAAATCCGGTTTTTTATGTCGGCGCTGAAACCGGTCGTGATGGTCTCGCCGGCGCCGCCTTTGCCTCTCGCGAATTGACCGAGGAGTCACGGGAAGATCGCCCAGCCGTGCAGGTTGGCGACCCGTTCAAAGAAAAATTGCTGCTCGAAGCGTGTCTCGAACTGATCGCTTGCGACGCCGTTGCCGGAATTCAAGACATGGGAGCAGCCGGTCTGACTTGTTCAACGTGCGAGACGGCAAGCCGCGGAGGAAGCGGCATCGAAATCGATCTGTCCAAAGTTCCAAGACGCGAGCCGGGTATGACGCCGTATGAAATCATGCTTAGCGAATCTCAGGAACGCATGCTGATTATCGCCAAACGCGGCCAGGAAGATGTCGTTCGACAAGTATTCGATAAATGGGACGTGCCATGCGCAGAAATCGGTCGCGTTACTAGCGACGGCATCATGCGTGTCCGAAACAACGGCTCGATTGCTGCGGAAATTCCAGCCAAAGCCCTGGCTGACGAAGCGCCGCTGTATTCGCGCGAAGGGAAAGCGTCCACTGTAGCCGCCTCCCTGTGGGGCGCGGCATCGCCGATAGGGCGACGGCTCCAAGAGGCCGACGTGCACGAATCCTTACGAGAGCTTCTTCGGGATCCGACGATTGCATCTAAGAATTGGGTCTATCGACAGTACGATCATACAGTTCGCACAGGAACGATGGTCAAGCCCGGCTCGGACGCCGCAGTCTTTTTCGTTCGTTACGCGAACAAGATTCTCGCCGCGACCACCGATTGTAATTCACTCTATTGCGCGCTCGATCCGCGCGCTGGTGGTAGAATTGCTGTTGCCGAAGCGGCCCGCAATCTGACCTGCTCCGGTGCGCGACCACTGGCCGTCACCGATTGTTTGAACTTCGGCAATCCGTACAAGCCGGCAAATTTCTGGCAGTTGCGTGAGGCCGTTGAAGGCGTCGCTGAAGCGTGCCGCGCATTCGGAACGCCTGTGACAGGTGGAAATGTTTCACTGTACAACGAGAGCCCTCTCGGTGTCGTAGATCCAACGCCAACAGTCGCCATGGTCGGCCTGATTGACGATGAAAAGCACGTCACGACCCAATGGTTCAAAGACGAAGGCGACACAATCATTCTGGTGGGCATGGAGTCGGGCCGTCCCCTGGCCGCAACAGGCCGCGACGAGGGCGTCGCGACTCCAAGCCTTGGCGGTTCGCGCTATCTCAAGGTCTGCCACGGATTAAAAATTGGTCCGCCACCGCATGTCGATTTCGCACATGAGATTAAAGTGCAAAACGCCGTTCGTGATTTGATTCGCGATGGTGTGGTGCAAAGCGCGCACGATTGCTCCGAAGGCGGACTGGCGGTGGCACTTGCCGAATGCTGTTTCAATCCCGAGCAACTATTCGGCGCGAATATCGAGGTAGCGCATGCCTCTGGCTTGCGCAACGATAAAGCCCGCAAGCGAGACGCATGCGCTACTTTATTTAACGAATCTCAGTCGCGTATTGTCGTCTCGGTCGTGCCCAAAAACCGTGATAAAACACTCGCGATCTTGCGCAAGCATGGCGTTCCATTTCAGCAACTTGGAAAAGTCGGCGGCGACGCACTGCAAATTCGGATAGACGACCAAACGTTTCGCTGGCCAATTTCCGAGATTTACGACCAGTGGTGGAACGCGATTCGTCGGGCTGTTGGACAAGACGAAAGCATTCCGAGCTTGTGAAGTCGCAAAAGGTGCGATTGAATCCACGCCGATTTGATGGATTATTTCGTGTGACTCACCCCTCGAACAGATTGGATCCGGATCAGATGCCCGACTCGGCGGTTTTGCCGCAGCATGAGTGCGGGCTTTTCGGCGTGTTCGGGCATCCAAACGCCGCGGTGCTGACATATTACGGTCTGTTTGCGTTGCAACATCGCGGACAGGAGAGCGCTGGGATCGTCACGAGTAACGGGCCCGGTACCAGCTTCCTCATGCACAAGGACATGGGCTTGGTATCGCAGGTTTTTGGTCAGGACGAACTTGCAAGGCTCAAAGGAAAACGCGCAATCGGGCACACGCGTTATTCAACGACCGGCACCAGCACGATCAAGAATGCACAGCCTTTCGTGGTCGATTGCGTGCGCGGCCAGATGGCTATCGCGCATAACGGAAATCTAATCAATGCCGACATCCTGCGCGATGAACTCGAACGACGAGGCTCAATTTTTCAGACTACCGCCGACAGCGAAATTATTTTGCATCTCCTGGCTCAGCCTTCGGACAACGGCTCAAGCGTGCTGGCGGCGTTACGTCGCGTAGAGGGAGCCTTTTCGCTTTTGATCATGAGCGAACGCGAACTCATTGCGGTACGCGATCCTTTTGGCTGGCGCCCACTTGCTCTTGGAAAAATCGATGATGCATATGTGCTCGCATCTGAAACATGCGCGTTCGATTTGATCCACGCTGAGTTCATCCGCGAGATTGAACCGGGCGAAGTGCTGATTATCAACGAGAACGGATTGCGCTCGGAACGACCTTTCCCGGATGCGCGCCCTGCGTTCTGCATGTTCGAATACGTTTATTTCTCGCGGCCGGACAGCATCATTGGCGGCGTTAACGTCGGAAAAGTCAGAACGGAAATGGGACGCGAACTGGCACGTAGATTTCCTGTCGAAGCCGATATCGTTGTGCCCGTACCCGACTCTGGCAACTACGCCGCTCTCGGTTTTGCTGAAGAGCTAAAGATTCCTTTCGCGCACGCCTTCGTTCGAAATCACTACATTGGCCGCACGTTCTTGCAGCCGAGCCAGCTCATTCGCGATTTCGATGTGCGGGTGAAATTGAACTTGATTAAGGAAATGGTGGCTGGAAAACGCGTTGTGGTAGTGGACGACTCAATCGTGCGCGGCACTACCGCACGTGCGCGCGTAGTAAACCTTCGCGAGGCCGGCGCCAAAGAAGTGCACATGCGCGTGAGCTGTCCGCCGCATCGGTTTGCCTGCCACTACGGGATCGATTTTCCTGACCCTGAGAAATTGATCGCCAACCAGATGTCAATGGAAGACATCTGCGAATATCTCGGTGTGGACAGTCTCGGTTACCTTGATGTGGAAGGAATGGTTCGTGCGACCGGAAAACCGTTGAACAGCTTTTGCCTTGCTTGTTTCAACGGGGACTATCCCCTCCCCGTCGATCCTGCGCTGGACAAGTTCATCATGGAACGCCGCGAACAACGCGCCAAAGCGCTAGCCGACCAGGAAACGCAGCCCACGCTGTTCACACACCTGAAGTGAGTTGTCGCGCGGGCGCTTCGCCTGCCGAAAACGATTGGCAACCGGAGCGGTTGCCCTACAACGTATCGTTGTGAAAAAGGCTTACGCGCGCGCCGGCGTTGATGTCGATCTTGGCAACAGACTAAAAGGGCAAATTCAATCACTCGTTAGGCAAACGCATGGACCGCAGGTGCTCGGGAAAATTGGCGGATTCGGCGGATTATTTCACGCGGGTTTTCCCGGCATGCGCGAGCCGGTGTTGGTCGCGAGCGTCGATGGCGTTGGCACCAAATTGAAAATCGCATTCGCGATGAACAAGCACGATACCGTGGGCGTCGATCTCGTGAACCACTGCGTCGACGACATTGCAGTTCTCGGCGCCCGGCCGCTTTTCTTCCTGGATTACATTGGATGCGAGAGACTGGAGCCGCGCGTGTTTCAGCAATTACTTCGCGGTTTTTCCCATGCTTGTCGCGCCGCGGGCTGCGCGTTGCTGGGAGGCGAAACTGCACAGATGCCGGGGATCTACCGCAAGGGCGAATACGATCTCGCAGGCTGCATCATTGGCGTCGTGGATCGAAGGAAGATCATCGATGGCAGCAAGATTAGACCCGGCGATGCCGTTCTCGGCATCATGTCCAATGGTCTGCACACCAATGGTTATTCGTTGGCGCGAAAGATTCTGTTCGAAAAAATGCGGCTCAAACCGAGTTCACGCATGCCTGGATCGGCAATCACGGTTGGCAAAGAATTACTGCGCGTGCACAAAAACTATCAGCCGCTCCTGGCAAAAGTGCCCACAGGCATAATCAAAGGGCTTGCTCATATTACAGGTGGCGGGCTCATCGATAATTTGCCACGGATTTTGCCGTCGAATTGTGACGCGGTGATTGAAACGAAAAGCTGGCGGGTTCCCGGCATCTTCCGACTCCTGCAAACAAACGGAAAGGTCGATACAAAAGAGATGTATCAAGTCTTCAACATGGGCATTGGAATGGTTGCGATTGTCGCGGAGCGAAATGCGAAACAGGCCAGTTTGATGTTAAGAGCAAAACGAATTGGCCGCGTCGAGCGCGGATCCGGGAAAGTACGTTTGGAATTCTGATGGGCGGCGCACGCGTCACGCGTGCCGGTGAGCGCGTCCCGCGATCGCGAACTTTTCTTCTGTGCTGAACGACTCGTGGCCGCATCGATGAACAAGATTGTTTCGGCGTGATGCCGAAACAAGCACGCGGGACGCCTGCGCTACCCAGGCAATTGCGGAGACGCTGGATCGGTCGCGTTCACCGCAATTTCCAGTTCCGGCGCCGCTGTCGGTGCGACCGGTTTGCCTTTACGCGACACGCGCTGCAGGCCTGCTCGAAAAGCAGCAAGATCGACCAGTTCGGCGACGCGTGATTTCAAAGCGCGGGCGCGTGTTAAGAGAAAACCCATGAAAGCCAGATAAAAACCAATCGGCCATAGATCGACGCGGGAAATATTTATTTCGTGGTAAATCAACAAGCTTATCGCAATGAGATTGAAAATGATCATCGTGATGACCATTCGGTTGCGCAGACGCACCCTGGTCAAACATTTCGCGCCGCCGTGATATTCCGTGACGGTTTGAAGCGCGATGCTCCACCAGAAATTGCCGTAAATTTGAATGTCCCAGTCGTTCCAACCACTGTCAGTGGAATACCGCCAGCCTTCTTCGTCGAGCAACCGAAACATTTCGCCCAAAAAATAGTGGCGGTCCCTCCCTTGCTCGCTCCAAAACACGCGGCGACTAAGGCTTCCTCGGGAACGCGCGCTTTCGGGCAAATGTTCATGCTTCCGGATGACGTTCGCCGGTGTGCGCTTGAAACGTAACCATGTGAAGTATCGGGAGAATCCGCGCACCAGCGGCTGCACAAATGCCAGGATCATCACCAAAAGGCGCGCGTGCACCGTATCAAATTTCGGTTCGATTCGCGCGCGAACCATGTACGACAGCGCCACGCAAAAAGTCCCGCCCAGCATCAGGTATGGAACAATGCGCAGGCCGGGCAAAAAAATTCCAAGCCCAAAGAGAAAGATCGTCAGCGCAAACCATTCGATGCTGCTGAGGTATGCCGCAACGTCTGATTGCGGCGCGGGATAAATCGATTGGAAAAATCCTTCACCGAATATGCCGTGATAAATGATGGGACGATTTACAAACCAACTGAACCGAGTGGCGCCGTAAATTTGGCCGCGCCATTTCGCTGTGCCGGTCGGACCGAAGAAGATCAAGTGTTTAAAGCGCAGTAACGATTCCGCTTCCCCGTAGCCATCCTGCTGTTTCAAAAAGGCGCGCAGCGTAAACCGTCGATAATGCCAGACAATCGCGGTTGGACTGAAAGAGATTACTCCTCCAGCCTGTTGAATTCGCCAGCAGAAATCGACGTCGTCACCGGCTTTCCGGTATTCCGGATCGAATCCGCCTATGCCTTCGAAAGCCCAACGGTAAAACGCCATGTTACAACCGGGAATATGCTCGGCGACGGTATCCGTGAGCAGAACATGATTTGGACCGCCGGGCGAGGCGGCAACGCATGCCTGGATCCAATTTTGTGCAGGAGGCGTGATGTTTGGTCCGCCGACTCCAGCGTAGTCGCCACTGACGAGCGTGCCAATCAGGTAGTACAACCAATCGGCATCCGCCATGCAGTCCGAATCGGTATACGCCAGGACTTCGCCTTTCGCAGCAGCCGCGCCGGTATTGCGCGCGTAACTTAATCCATGATTGGTTTGATGAATGTAGCGCACCGAAGGGAACTGCGTGGCCACATACGCCGTGTCATCCGTCGAACCATCATCGACCAAGATGACTTCGTAATCAGGATAATTTAATTTGCCTAACGAATCGAGACAGGCAGCGAGCGTGCGAGCCCCGTTGTACGAGCAAACAATCACCGACACGAATGGCGTCTTGGGCAACGGCAAATGAGGCGAATGCGAATTGTTTCCACCAAGCTTTTCTTTAATCGTGTAGAATGCCTTCTTTGGCTTGCGCTCACGCGTGACGATGCCGAACGCCCAGTCGATTACTTCCTGGCCGCCGGTAAACCATTCGTCCGTCCACGCAAAAAGAATCGTGCCGGCAAGACCGCATTTCACCACGCTATCAACGTGCCAGCCGAGCATCTCCGCTTGCTCGTCTTGCGAGTGCCGGATGGTGTCCATACCGAATTCACCCAGGACAAGCGGTTGCTCGCCGGTAAGATTTTGCAGCCGCAGCAGATAACCTTCGAAATCACGCTGATTGTGAAGGTAAACGTTAAAGCAACAAAAATCGGTGTTCTGCGGAAGCAGATATTCCGTCGGCGGATATGTGGCATAGGAAAAAAGCGCGTTGGGATCGATGCCCCGTCCGATATTAATCAGGTCTTCAACAAATTCGATTACGCGACGCGTACCAAGCCAACGCGCCATGGTGCTGGAAATTTCATTGCCGACCAAATAGCCGAAGATTGCCGGATGGCCGACGTGCTCCTTAACAGCAGCACGCACGTTTTCGGCGATCTGCTTACGCGTCGATCTCTCGCGAAGAAACTCGATGTGCTTTTCCCAGGGAAGTGTCACCAGCACGCGCACCCCCGCAGCGGCGCAGCCATCGAGGAACCAGCGTGGCGGTGAATGATAAACCCGCACAACATTGACTGCCGCCTCGCGCATCAGCGCCAGATCGGCATCCAACTGCTTGGGCTCACCGAACGACCTTTCACCTATACCCGGGCTGAATGGACCGTACGTGACGCCTTTGACGAAAAATTTGCTCTCTCCGTCAAAAAGGAATTTCGCTTTGGCTCGGATTCGGGAGTTTGTTGCTTCTGTCATGTCGAGCGGAGTCTCCCGCCCAAAACGGGATCGATGTCTTCTTGCTTTAGGCGCAGAGACTCTCCAGCGTTCGCACAAAGCTGCAGCAGGGCAAGCGACTTCGCGGTCGATTATGCTACTCCGAGCGGTTAACGACGTGGTTCTTCAAAACGACCGCGATTTCCTTTACAGGGGGATCCAGCGCATCGAGACACGCCGATTGGATCTAATTTCAGCGGCGCGTACGGAGTGACGCGCCCTACCGAACCGACAAATCCGCCAATGCGTCACGTACCGCAGCGCCCGTACGCTCGATATCGCCTGATGTGTGAGCTGCGGAAATAAAGCCAGTCTCAAATTGCGACGGCGCAAAATAGACACCGTGTTTTAAACAATCGTGAAAAAAATGGGTAAACTTTTTCAGATCGCTTCTCTGGGCGCTGGCGAGATCGGCAATTGGCGCCGTAGCAAAGAACAAACAAAACATCGAACCGAGCCTGTGAAAGGTAGCATCGATCTCTGCGCGCTTGATTGCGTCGCGCGCTAAGGCTTCAAGTTGTCCACCTAACTGTTCGAGCATTTTCCAGCCGTCGATTCGTTCGAGTTCGCGTAACTGCGCTAAACCGGCAGCCATGGCGATGGGATTTCCAGACAACGTTCCCGCCTGATAGACTGGACCGTCCGGAGAAAGTTGGTTCATGATTTCGGCGCGGCCGCCGAATGCGCCAACCGGTAATCCGCCGCCTATTATTTTTCCGAGCACAGTCAGGTCCGGTGTCACTCCATAAACTTCCTGTGCACCGCCTCGCGCAACACGGAAGCCAGTGATCACCTCATCAAAAATCAAAAGCGCATCGTTCGTCGTGCATTCCTCACGGAGGATCGACAGGAAGTTTGCTCTCGGAAAATAAAGACCCGCATTGGCTGGAATCGGTTCGACGATGACCGCCGCGATTTCATTTTTGTTTTCCCGAAACGCTTTGCTCAACAACTCGGCATTGTTGAACGGAAGCGAGATCGTGAGATCAGCAAATGCCGACGGAACACCGGCGCTGCTCGGTTGACCATGCGTGAGCGCGCCGCTGCCGGCTTTAACCAACAGCGCGTCCGCATGCCCATGATAACAGCCATCGAACTTGATGATTTTATCGCGTCTGGTGAACGCGCGCGCCAGGCGTATGCACGACATCGTCGCTTCGGTACCACTGTTCACCATTCGCACTTTCTCGATCGACGGCACCCACTGACAGATTAAGTCCGCCATCTCCACTTCAAGCGGATTCGGAATTCCGTAACTCAATCCGCTCGTCGCAGCATCGCGAACCGCTTCAACTACAACTTTCGGCGAATGCCCAAGAATTGCCGCTCCCCAACTCTCGACGTAATCGATGTACTCATTTCCATCGACGTCCCAAATCCGCGCGCCTTCTGCGCGAGCGACGAAGAATGGGTCACCGCCGACATTTCTAAACGCGCGCACTGGCGAATTGACGCCGCCGGGAATGCGCTTCTTCGCGCGAGCAAATAGTTCAGGCGACTTTGTCACGGCGGGACCATAACCGTTGAAGCGTTAAATCGAAAATCGAGGATCAATCACTGACCGGTAATCACGATTATCGTACCAAACATCTCGTCGCGTTGACACGTTCTGCTCGCACGTTACGCTCATTTCTCGCACGAAGGCGGGGTAGCCAAGTGGTAAGGTCGCGGTCTGCAAAACCGCTATTCGCGGGTTCGATTCCCGCCCCCGCCTCCAGCACCTCGCTCGGTTTCGCCGGGTAACGAGGTTTCCCTTCTAGACGCCGGTTCGATTGATTCGCTGTCGTCCCCGACAGCTCAGTCGCCGCGGCGACCTTCGTCTATGTCGCTCGGCTCCCGCCGGCTCCATTCCCGCCCCCCGCCTCCAGCACCTCGCTCGGTTTCGCCGGGTAACGAGGTTGTCATTTTACAAACCGGTTCGATTGATTACGGAACACAGGGTGAGAACTCTCTTGTCACCCAGGCGACTGCCTGCGTGTTTTCAGCTGATACAGCCGTTATCTCGGCGCTGTAGCAGACAGTCGGTTTGCGGGGTGTTGGATCGGACCGTTTCCTGTAATGGCCGTTTCGGTGTTAAATGGCGGAGCGGCTTTCGCTGGAAAAACCGGCCGAAGCACTGCCAATGCCTGCGAAACGAACACAACAGAAACGAATACGATCGCTGCTGCACATTTCATTTCGCGCGGTCTTACCAGATTGCAGAAGCATGACAAGAAAAATTATCGGGCCGTCATGAGTGGTTCGAACATTATCTCCTTGCATCGGATTCGGAGCCGATCTTCAGAGACTTAAAGAGGAATCAAAAGCCCGGGCGCCGCGGATTTGTTCGCTGCGTTGCATGTTCGCCTCGCCAGAATGGCATTCGCTCGGCACCCTTTAATGCTTTAACGATTGTATGGTTCAACTTGGCGAAGCCGCGTTTCAGACTATTTTTCCCCGCCCATCTTGCTTTGAAAACAACTTTGTAAGGCATGCCACAGTTTACTTATCGTGCGCGCAACGCGCAGGGCGGTTTGGTCGAAGGCGTCCTCGATTGCGCAGATCGCGGCGTCGCGATCCGCCAGATTGAATCCCAACAGTGCATTCCGATTCGGATTGATATGGTGGAAGCGGCTAAGCCCGCTGAAGCAAAAATAAGCGCGCCGTTCGCAATTCAACGAAAATTGCGGCTGCTCGCTTCCCCTCAGGTCACCACACCTTCGCAAAGCCTGAAAATTCCGCATGGACAGCTGCTGATTTTCACTGAGCAGCTCGCGAATTTGCTGCAAGCGGGCATGACACTGGACGAAGGGCTGTCGATTTTGGAGAAACGATTAAAACAGCCCCGCGTCCAACAAATGACGCGCACACTCCACCAGGGGCTGATCGACGGTCGCAGTTTTTCGCAGGCCCTGAGCGACATGCCGCGAATTTTCCCGCCGCTGTATGTAAACCTCGTCGCTGCGGGCGAGGCGAGTGGCGCGTTACCGCAAATTTTGCTGCGTTTGGTGAAACATCTGATGCAGGCCAAGGAATTGCGAGACCGCGTGCAACAGGCATTGATTTATCCGGCCTTCCTCGCTCTGGCCGGCGCGATTCTCGTCACAATTTTCATTACCTTCATGGTGCCGCAGTTAACCGGGTTCATGGCGCAAACAGGTGGCGCGCTTCCGCTGCCAACCCGCATTTTGCTACAGTTTCATCATGCGATCACCGGGTATTGGTGGGTCGGCATACTGATACTGATTGGTGGAATTGTCGGTTTCCGCGCCATGGTTCGGACTCAAGAGGGAAGGCTTGGATGGGACCGGCTCCGCTTGTTAATCCCCGGATACGGCCGGGTGATTCGTCATCGCTATTATGCGCAGTTTGCTCGCACCCTGGGGACTTTGATGGAAAACGGCGTGCCTCTGTTGCGTTCACTTGATCTTGTGACGGAGATCGCGGGTAACCGTTTCCTCGAAACAAGATTAAGTGAAGTCCGCAAAGCGGTCATTGACGGAGCGACGCTGTCGGCTGCGTTGCAACAACAGAAGCTTTTTCCGGACTTGTTCACTGACATGATGGCAGTCGGCGAACAAACCGGACATTTTGCCGAGACGATGCAAGCGATCGCGGACGTGTACGAGCGCGAGCTTGATCGATCTGTTGGAGTGATCTCGCAATTGATTCCACCGGTCATCATCGTGATCATCGCAGCTCTGGTAGGCCTGGTTGTGTTTAGCATTCTGTCGGCGGTTTTCGAAATGACGCACAGCTTGCAGGTCCGGCCGCATTAAACTCGGAGCTTGCAAAGCAGGCTGGGTGTGAATTAATCTCGCGCACTTAATGTTCATCCGCGCCGCGTTTGCGATCTTTCTGGCTACGGCCTGCCGCGTAAGCGCACAGCTGGCTTTGCCCGATGATCTGTCTACTCCGCCTCCGATGATTGCGGCGCCCCCTACAGATGCAGACGCCCCCACCGTTACACAGGCTCCCCCGGCAAGTGCATGGCTTGATCTGCGGCAAACGATGTCGCGCAATTCGAAAACACAAGAAGCGCCCGCCTGGGTCGAAGCACTCACCCTTTTACCCGGCGAACTCACTGAGGGAGGCACAGCCTCAAAGAGCATTTTCCGGATTCGCGTCACGCCGCCCGGTCCCGAATATAAAATTCTCTTCTTTAGATTGTTCTTCGACGACAAGCCGAATCAGCAGCCGGAATTAGTAGCGTGGGACGAAACCGGCACCCACATTTTGCGCTCGGGCACCCTCGGCGCGGGAATGAATTTGCCCAGCTCGGATTCAGTCATTATTCCGATGACCGGCGCCTCCGCGATTGATATCGAGGTGCCCGGTGACGGAAAGACAATTCGCGCAGCATATCTCGACTGGATGACATCCAGCGAGGTCGTTCATCCGGTGAACGCCGAACATCGCGACATAATTCCGGAACCCTTCTCAGTTGTACCCGCGCTGCACGCGCCGCCAGAAGACGTCGAGAACTTTGGAACGGTCACAGCTACTTTGGCATCCGAAGCAATCCACCTTGACGGTCGGACACACCAAGACGCAGTTTTCCAATTTCCCATTGAAGCGGAACCGCTCACCGCGCTTTTGACCTTTGAAATCGAAAACCCGCGCATAGACGCGCCGCCGGAAATCTATGTCAACGGTCAAGACATCGGACCGGCTTCACTCACGCTGCCGGACCTCGCTGATCCTGGTTACCGAGGCGAAGCCGAGCCCCTTACGACCGAAATGCATTTCAACTACACCGGATGGCTGCGCGCTCAGAAAATTGTGCCGGCAACAGCCTTGAAAGTGGGTGCAAACGATCTGGTCGTTACCAACGGTCCAGGCAGGGCTGTTTCCGCAATTCGAGCGACGCAAATCCAACTCAAATACATCTGGGATAAATCGGATTACCTTCTTCGCACTGGTCAGTGAACTTATTTGGCAGTCCCGCTGTCATATTGAGGGAGCCGACGCATTTGGAGGTGTGCGTCGGTGTTGGGATCCAAGCAGATGCTTGTAGCAATTGCCGAACATCGAGCTAGTATACTGGCCGCATCGGTGAGGACGGATCCTCGTAAATTGAGATGAGAACAAAGATAAGACAGCAGGGCTTCACGCTATTGGAAATCATGCTCGTGGTGAGCATCATCGTGATTATTTTGGGAGTCGCGATTTCAAAACTCGGCAACACAACTGCGATCGCCAAAAGCATGCGCGTTCAGGCGGATGTCCAGGCAATTAAGACACAGCTACAACTGTACGAGAGTATGAACGGCTTTTTCCCTTCAACCGAACAAGGATTGCAAGCGTTGGTGACACAACCGCAAAACGATCCCAGACCTACTCGCTGGTATCAGTTGTTCAAGGAGCTCCCAAAGGATCCCTGGGGCAGCGATTACATTTATCGCTATCCGGGCCTGAAAAATCCGGGTGGTTACGATTTGTATTCTGCAGGACCCGACCGTCAGGCGGATACTGCAGACGACGATTTCGGCGGCGGCTAAATTAGAATGACCCTTTAGCTACCGGCGACTGGCGCTCTTCATCGTCGGAAACGGCCCGCGGGACCGTGGCTAGAGCTACTGCTTCGAGTTTCCATCAGCTCCGCCGGGTCCCCTGCTTGTTCTTGGACTCCGCTGAATCATGCCACGCGAACGTGGCTGAATCGCGTCTCTCGAAGGAATCAACTGCTGCAATTCCGGTGGCACATTTGGCGGCAACTTCGGTACATGTGCATTCGGGTTACCAATCGGGTTTGGGGCAGCGGCGGTGATGGGCCTGCCACCTCCACCCGGCGACGCCTGCGACAGTAGAGCTTGATTGAAAGTGAGCGTCGCAAAATTTGCATCCTTGCTGATTGTCACCTTTGTCTGGCCCACCTTGTCCGACCATTCGATATTGGCGATGCTATAACCGTC